>JBGTIZ010000001.1:0-3173 GCA_041745395.1 Promineifilaceae bacterium (SeqCode)
TCCAATTTCCTGGCAAATCCCAGCGACAATGCCTAGGTGATCCAATCGTTTCGTTTCATATTCAATTACTGTTGTTGTATCCATACTTTTCAGGATACTTCAAAACTATTTTTTTCTCACTTTTTGGCTGCGGAATGTCAGAAAAGTTGCTTGATTGTACGCGATTTTTGATGGCTAAATCCAGTACCCATCCAGAAGTTCAACTTTTCTGAAAAAGTTGAACTTCTTCGGTTAGCGGCGAGTGAAGTAATCCCGCAAGTATTGGGCAAACGGCTGTTGCGGCTCCGCCTCTTGCGCCTCCCAAGCGCGGTGAGATTCCGCCGCTAAATTTTGGAAAAATTGACGGCGTTCCCCCTGCAACGGGGCGGCGCGGAAGGTTTGCTCATGCTGTTGCGACCAGCGACGGGCGAAGGCGTGAAAAGATTCCCCCTCCTGCCGCATCTCGGCCAAGACGCGGGCGGAGGGGGTTTGGGCGGGGTCAGCTAGGCGGCCGAGCTGTTTTTGCAACACGGCCGTGTACACCCCTCCCTTTCCCTCTCCTCCATCCCCATCTAACATCTGCGCCAGCGGACGCATCTGCTCCACTAACTCCGTCCCCCATTCCGCTAGAGAGCGTTCCCCATCAAGCGTCAGCAACATCTTCCCCGGGCGACGCCCATCCAGAGCCACGGCCGTTTCATTGGCGCGTAACCGTTGCCGCTCGGCCGTGTCCAGCGGCGGGCTGGGCAAAAGCAGGCAAAACAGCAAAAACGTCTCCAAAAAGTGAAGCTGGTCCGGACTGACCCCCGTGGGCGTAAACGGGTTGACATCAATCGCCCGCAGTTCCACATACGCCACGCCGCGCCGTTGCAAAGCGAGCGCGGGGCGTTCCCCCGCGTGAACGATCTGCTTGGGACGCATCGCGCTGTAATACTCATTCTCGATTTGCAGAAAATGGTCGTTTAACTGCTGATATTCTCCTTCAACCAGTACCCCAAACTCTTGGTAAGGAGGGTAAGGCGTTTCGATGGCGTAGGTCAGCCCCGCAACGTATTCGGTCAGGCTATTGAGCGACACCACGAAGTGGGGGGGCAGTTTGTTTTGGTAGCCAATATCGCTCATGCGCAGGGTGGTAGCGTATGGTTTGTAGAGGGTTTGCCCCTTATCAAACCAGTCGAAAGAGTGGTCGCGCCCTTTGAGGAAGGTGTGACAGACGGCGGGGGAACTGCCGAAGAGGTAAAAGAGGAGCCAATCGTAGCGTAGCACGTTGCGCACGAGACCCATGTACACGGCCGTGCGAAAATCAGACGGCCGCTCATCATTCTGCTCCACAAACTGATAAATCGGCCAAAAGCGAGCCGGCACCGAATAATTAAAATGCACCCCTGAAATCGTCTGCATCACGCGCCCATACCGATGCCCCAGCCCCCGCCGATACACCTCTTTGAACTGCGCCGCGTTGCTCGTGCCATACTGCGCGATGCGCACGCTCTCGTCGCCGCGCACGGCGCAGGGCATACTGGTCGCCCACAGCATCTCATCATACTGAAGATTTTCAAACACAAATTGATGGATTTGGTACAAAAATTGGTTCGCCTCGAGGGCGTCCACATACGGGGGCGAGACAAATTCGAGCAGAGCCTCAGAGTAATCGGTGGTGATGTACGGGTGGGTGAGCGCGGCTCCCAGCGGCTGAGGATGATCCGTTTGGGCGATGAAGCCGTTGGGGCTGACGCGCAGGCTCTCTTTTTCTAACCCTTTGTACCCGCCGCGCAGGAAACGGCTGAGTCCGTCACGTTCTAGCTGGTTGAGTCGGTTGTGGTAGGTCTGGTATGGGTGTGACAAAGCAAAAACACCTCGTGTGTGGGATAAGGCACGAGCTTAGCGCAAGAGGGGCGAGAAGTAAAAAACGCCAATGTTTTGACAAGCAGATTATCGCCAAAAAAGGCGCATAAGCTGATGACCCCACGGCCGTGCGACCCAACCTAGCAAGTAGAGCAAACGGGGCTGAACGCTGGGCCAAATGTGAAACCGCCGCTGGTTTAACCCTTGGGACACAATGGCCTGCGCCACGTCCACGGCCGTGTGCGCCACCCCAAACCGCTCATACAGCTTACGGCCCGGGTTATGATTACTGTTCATCGGCGTATCCACAAAGCTGGGGATAACCGCCCCAATGTGTATCCCTTGCGCGGCCGTCTCCAGCCGTAACGCTTGCGCCAAAGCCAGCACGCCCGCTTTGGTCGCGCTGTAGCTGGCGTATTCGGGTGAGCCGTGCAGAGCAGAGGTGGAGGCCAAAAAGATGAGTGAGCCACGGGTGGGCGCGAGATGGGGCAAGGCGGCGTGGGCCACGGCCGTGCTACCGAGCAAATTAACGGTGATGATGTGCGTATGTTTCTCGAGAGGAATATCGCTAAAATAACCCGTAGCCAGAATCCCCGCCGCATGAATCACGGCTGAAAGTGACCCCAGATGAGCCACGGCCGTGTTCATGGCCGTCACCATCGCTTCTGGCTGACTAATATCCACCACCTGCGGCAGCCACCTGTTAGCGTCGCCACCTCGGCTAAGCCCGCTTCGTTCATGTCCCACAGCGCCAACCTCGCGCCCCGCTCAGCCAACAACACGGCCGTGGCGCGACCAATCCCACTCGCCGCTCCCGTAATAATCATACCTTTCTGATGCAAATTTTGGATCATGCTGTTACCCTTTCGGAACAATGTGAAAGAATTGACAAATCTCCAAGATTTTGTATTAATCATGGATTAGTAGCACAAGAGGCAACCTCAAGACGCCTAGCATATTTGTTAGGTGACCGTCCAAGAATAGCAAGGCCTTGATGAGGTCGCTCATTGTATTCAAGTCAAAACTGAATAAGCAAGGCTTCCAACTCAGCGGCACTCACTTATTACTTCTGGCTCTTTGGGATCTCATGGGGTTTGGTCTGAAATGGAATACGTGATGCGCGGGTCTCTCTGGACGCACATGGCGTTTTGCGCATCATTTGATGTCAACCCCCTGAATTCCTGAAGAACCTTACTTCTTAACTTTTCACTTTTCACTGTTCCGAAGCGCTAGTTGAAGCTATGGGCTTTAGCCCAAGACTTTTAGTAAACTGTGGTCTATGAGCAAACAAAGATATAGAAAAGGTTCTCATACGATATATGACTTGAAAGTGCATTTGGTCTGGATAA
>JBGTIZ010000002.1:0-5622 GCA_041745395.1 Promineifilaceae bacterium (SeqCode)
CTTAAAGCGGATGCTGTAGGGAAAGTCTGGATTCGTCGATTCAATCGCCATACGGCTAGAACGTTGGACGAAAAACAAATCTGTTGCGCCAGCCAACAGCTCTCTGCCCTCCTCAAAACTTTCCACATGAACAACGTGCCTGGGCATGACAGTCATATCACTTAGCCGCCATATTAGCCCATTTCCACTTGTGCCAGCTAAATGATTCCCGTCAAGCCAAGCACTACCCAGAGGTAATGGGAAGTTCTCGTACAAAATATTTTCTGAAATATCTAGTAAACCAATATCTGGTTTACCATCCTTATTGGTATATGCATAATATAACCATTCGCCGTCAGGTGAAACTTGTGCTATCTCAATACTATGTTCTGCGGGTATAACGATTTCCATTTCACCTTGCTCAATATCTAAGGCTTCAGGATCGAAATTAGGTCCCGGACCGATGACGATGCAACTGGTTATGGAGACCATCCCCAGACCAAAAATGGCAACAAAGAATATCAAAGGCCAGATGAAGCTATGCCAGCGAGAATGTAACATGGTTGTTTGCTCCTGTATGTGTATGTGTATGTGTATGTGCAAATGATTATGTCATCTGGAAACAAGGCATAGCACGGCCGACGACCCACCAAGCAAGCGGTCGTCAGTTAGACAGGAGAGGAATTGTGGTTAATGGGGGGACGATGTGGCTCCATCTCTACACCCTGCTAGTTTCAGATGTTTGTGAACAGAGCGCAACTGTATACCCGCCTCCCTTCCCTTTGTCAAGTTTTGAAATGGGTAGCACATTCGGGCAAAGTGCAGTACCCTTCACATTTTATGGTTGTGTCGTATCATCCCAAATGTTAGGGATGGCTTCCTTGGCTCTCAGCGGGGGTCAGCCACTCGCTCTGGATAAAAAGTGTTGGGGGAGAAATCGCCCCCTATATTTGGGGAAGAGGCTTTATGACCGCCGAAAAACTTAGGAGAAGGTCATTATGACATGGCGCAAACTGTTGCTTGGAGTGGGAGCCATGCTCCTGATCGTTTTTCTGCTCATCCAGCTTGTGCCCGTGCCCAACGAAAATCCGCCCGTCACCCGCACCATTGCCTGGAATTCACCCGAGACCGAGCAGGTAGCACGAGCCGCCTGCTATGATTGCCACAGCAACGAAACGGTGTGGCCGTGGTACAACAACGTTGCCCCTATCTCGTGGCGGGTGACAATGCACGTCATCGAAGGGCGAGACCACCTCAATTTTTCGGAATGGGACGCGCCACAGGAGAGTGATTTGGATGATGTGTTGGACGTGATAGAAGAGGGGGAGATGCCGCTGTCTGATTATCTGCTGATGCACCCCGAGGCGAATCTGTCCCGCGCCCAAAAGCAGACTTTCATGGATGGCTTGCGCATTACGTTTCGACAAGACCCGCCGCTAGATGACAAAGGGCGACGTAACGACGATGATGATGATGACGACTAAAGTGATAAAAAATTATGAGCGTACCTAAATTTTTGCAAGAACGAGGACAAATCCTCGATGAGATTATGCGTTACCAGCGGGAGCAGTTGCCCAAGATGATGCGGGAGATACCGCTGGAGGATTTGCGGGCGTTCACGGCCGTGGTTCCCCCCCCTAATGATTTCTACGCCGCCCTGACCCAACCGGGCGTGCGGCTCATCGCCGAATGCAAAAAAGCGTCCCCCAGCAAAGGGCTGATTGCCAAAAAGTATGACGCGGTGGCTCTGGCTAAGGAGTACGCCCAAGGAGGGGCGAGCGCGATTTCTATCCTGACCGATACGCGCCATTTTCAGGGCACGCTAGAGGATTTGCGGGATGTGCGCGAGACGTTGCCACAAATGCCACTCTTGCGCAAAGACTTTGTTTTTCACCCGTATCAGGTGTATGAGGCGCGGGCGGCGGGGGCAGATGCGGTGTTGCTCATCACGGCCGTGTTAGGCGACCAAGAACTCAGCACCCTGCTCAAACTCACCCACCAACTCGGCATGAACGCCCTTGTGGAAGCCCACACCGAAGAGGAGTTAGCGCGTCTGCTCAACCTCGACCCACGGCCGCGCATCATCGGCATTAACAACCGCAATCTGCAAACCTTCGAGGTGGATTTTGGCAATACCGCCCGCCTACGCGAAAAAATCCCCGCTGACATCGTCGTGGTCAGCGAAAGCGGCCTGAAAACAGCCGACGACGTGCGCCACATGCGGGACATCGGCGTCAGTGCAATTTTGGTGGGGGAAACGCTGGTGCGGAGCAGTGAGCGGTTGAAAATGGTGAAGACATTTGTGGCCGCTGGGTGGGGGCGTTAGGAGAGGGAGAGAGGAAGGGAGTGGGAGATTAGATGAGCCACTCCCGCACTCATCGCTCAGCACTAAAAATCATGGAAGCGTAACGGTACAGTACCCATCCACAATCTGGCACAATTTAATCGTGTCGCCAAACCAGACCACGCGGAATTGGGAAACATTTTCGCGGGTTTGCCAAAAATATTGGGGGGCTGTTTGGCCGGGCGTTGTCTGCGCGTTGATACCTGCACATTGCGAGGGTCGCTCATTATTGGAGCCAAATATCTCAATGACGCCACAGTAGCGGGGTTCAATGCTGTTAAAACGTCCCCAATCGTCTATCACGCTAAAATTGCGATTGGTAGGGTAAAGATCGTTGGTAATGGCATTAAAGGAGAGGGGGGACAGATTGAGCGTGCGGTCAGTTAGGTTGTGTACGTAGAAACCCGTGAGATTGTAAATGAGGAGAAGGTCGGGGTCGCCTTCTGGTTCGTTGAGGGTGAAGGCGGGGTTGGTGGGCACGGCCGTGGTGGGGGTCACCGAGGGCGTTAGCGACGGCGTCGCCGTCGCCGTTGGTGAAGACATCACCGTCGGTGTAGACGTGGGCGTGGGGGTGAGTGTATGCGTGACGGTCGGCGTGGGCGTCTCTGTAGGCATGGCGGAAGGGATCACTGAAGGCGTCAGCAACGCGGCCAAAGCCTGCGGGTCAGTCGTCGGAGTCATGGCAGTCGAAGCATTGGTGGGGAGCCAACCCATCCCCCACGCGCCCAAGGCCAGCATCAACAAAAGAACGGCCAAGCCCCCAATCCATTGCATTTGAATTGAGTTGCTGGAGTTAGTCGTGATGGATTTGTCCACGGCCGTGGGGGGCAACTCCTCCACAGCCTCGCTTGAAGGTGGATAAAACTCCGTGGGCGGCACCGCCCGCGTCTCCAAATAGAGCGCCACCTTCTCCGCCACAGACAAATAAGGTGAAGACCCCGGCGTCCGCTGTGCCTGCATCGAAGCAGGAATCGGCGGTAATTCATTTCGCGCCAGCGGGTCTAGCTCCGACTCAGCCAGCAGAGCTTCGCGCAAAGCGTCCATTAGCTTTCGCGCCGATTCAAAGCGGTCAGCCGGCTCCTTTTCTAACGCTTTGAGCAAAATCGCACCCGTGGCTTCACTCAAATCAGGATTCACTTCACACGGGGAAGGCGGTGCTTCGGTAATGTGTTGCAAAGCGACGCTTGTTGGCGACTCATCGTTAAAAGGGACAACCCCCGTTAACATCTCATAGAGCAACACGCCTAACGAATAAATATCAGACTGTGGAACCGCATCCGCCGAGCGTTTAGCCTGCTCAGGAGCCATATAGTGCGGCGTCCCAAACACCTCCCCCATTGACCCCTCAGTAATTTGCAAAGCGAGGCCAAAGTCAGTCAGCAAGACCCGCTGATCATGCGCCACCATAACATTCGAGGGCTTAATGTCACGATGAATAACGCCTTGCATATGCGCATAATCGAGCGATGCGGCAATCGCATCCCCAATTGTCAGGACATCCTCATAGGACATCATTCGCCCATCGTCGTTATACATATCAATGAGCTGACGCAAATCCAGCCCATCAATGTACTCCATCACAAAATAATAGAGGTCGTCTTCATCATCTGCGTAATAAATTTGCAGGACATTAGGATGCCGCCAGGTAGCGACCACCCGCGACTCACGGATAAACCGCTGAGCGTATTCTGGCTTGTTGCGGTAGCGGGCGTCAATTACCTTGACCGCCACTGGCCGCTCCAGCTTAACGTCCATGCCATAGTAAACCGTAGCCATCCCCCCACGGCCGATGACACGTTCTAAACGGAAGTTCGCTAGTTGCTGTCCGACCAGCGGATCATCAACGACTTTGTTGTGCATCCAAGATACCTATATCTGAAACCATGCGCGTTTCGCGGCTGGCCATCGTAATCCGGCGCAAATCTTTTACATAATCATTCAAGCCACTGGCGTATGTCACCAGATAATCATGCACGATGCGCTGGGCTAATTCTGTTTCACCAATTTCGATTAACGGTCTAACATGCGGGCGAAAATCTCGTAATGTAATGCGCATAATGCTTTCGGAGTCGGTCAGAACACCCCAAGCCAAAATTTTATCTTCGTTATCATCCTTGGCGGTCATGAATCGCACCAAGCTACTGGTTTGGGCAACCGCCCCCACGTTAGAAAACACTTCCCGCCCTTTGATAATATCATTTAATACTTCAAAGCGGCTGGGAATTTTGTCCAAGAAGCGTTGTAAAGCGGTCGGTAATTTAGCTAAGAGCCGAATTGTACCGACGCTGGCACTTTCGCCAAGTTCGGCTATCTCTTTGGCTCGGGCAAAAACGGTACCACACCCCGCCAAAGCGGCCAGATAGGTTCGCTGTAGCTCATCAAATTGTTGGTAAGCTTCGTCGCGGTCACCTTGGGTCTGATGATACACCTTTAGTGCGGCGACCACATTATCGTGTAGGTTGAGCAAATCGAGTTCATGAATGGGCACTTGAAAGCTCATGGGGTGGAGACGATCGCGCGGGTTTTGTTTGCTGGCATCAACGGGAATCAGGACAGAGGGGTTGCTGGCTCGTCCTGGTTCGATAGATTGCAGGGTGAGCAGGGCGGCCTCGGCCGTGTTCGGCTTGGCGAGCAGTTGCTCCAGCCGTTGCACGATATAGGAATCGGGTTCGTATCGAAAGGCATGGATGGCTCGATAAAGTACGAGCAGGTCATTAACGGTTAGACGAATCAGGTCACTACGCAATTTGAAGATACGGCGCAGAGAAAGTAAGCCCGCAAGGTTGACAATGCTGGTTTCGGCCGATACTTCGGTCATAGCGCGGGATGTTTTGGCTATGGCCTCTTTCTCAGCGGCTGACCATGAGATGCGCAACGGCCGTGGGTCAAGTGCAAAGCGATGAATAGGGGGCAAGCTGTGGAGGTAAACGCCCCAAGCTAAGGCTTCGTTGGTCATAATTTCAGAGAGAGCCGCCCCCCAAGTACCGTCAAAAAAAATGTGTGACTGGTCAAAAACAAAGCCTGTGCCGGTATCAATAATGGTCATGGCGTGGCTCCCCACGCCCCGCTCGGTTTGGCGGATGACGGCTAGCTCATCACCGCTGTGATGCTGGTGATGATCCATATTGAGCAAAATGGGGGCGTGGCGCAAGCGGTCTAGCTCGCGCACCGTTGCGGGGTTTAATTTTTGTCGCAATTGGGGCATTTCACGCCGCAGGGTACGGGCAAGGTCATCTAGCTTGAGGCGGGGCACGTCTGACCAGTCGTTGTTAACAATGGCGGCTATTTGGGCACGCACG
>JBGTIZ010000003.1:0-8256 GCA_041745395.1 Promineifilaceae bacterium (SeqCode)
GGAGCGGGGTCGGGCTGGCGACAGGGCGCACTTGGCCGCCCACGGGGGTGGGGGCAAGAAGAGATAAGGACACGGCCGTGGGTGAAGATGCTTGCTGTGCCCCCTCAGTCCCCACCGCTGGTACACATCCCCCCAACCACAGCACCACCGCCAGCCAAAGCCCCCAATCCGAAATTCTTACACGCCTCACCGTCTCGTTTGCTCCACCGTCAGCAACATCAACTGCTCATGAAAATCACGCACTGGCTCCCCCGGCGCGGGACGCCGTTGCACATATCGCCCGTCCGCATCCAACTCCCACAGCAAGCGATTATCATGCAGAGCCAGGTCGAGCAGACGCCACAGCCGTTTTTGCAACGCCTCGTCCGTCACGGGCGTAATCAACTCCACCCGCGCATGTAAATTCCGGCCGCGCCAATCCGCACTGCCGATAAAAAACGCGCTATCTCCATGATTGTGGAAGTAAAAAATGCGGTCATGCTCCAAAAAACGGCCGAGCAGACTATACACGCGAATATTGTCACTCACTCCGGGCAAACCCGGCCGGAGCCGACAATGCCCGCGAATGAGCAAATCAATCTGCACCCCTGCCTGCGACGCTTTATATAGCTCTTTGATAAGGCCCATATCATCCAGCCCATTCATCTTAGCCACAATGCGGCCATCCCCATGCGCCTGCTGATGCGCTATTTCCTGTCGAATGAGGGACACAAACTTTTTGGACATATATTTGGGCGCAATCAGCACCTCGTCATAATTTTGCTCGGGCGCGTAGCCCGTCAAATAATGAAACAAACGCACCACATCTTCCCCCAAAACGGGGCGGCTGGTGAACAAGCCCAAATCAGTATACAGTTGCGCCGTTTTGGCGTTGTAATTGCCCGTGCCAATATGGCAATAGGCGCGTAAATCACCCCGCTCTTGGCGCACAATCAGGGTCACTTTGGTGTGTGTTTTCAGGCCAACCAGCCCATAGGTGACATGTACCCCCGCTCGCTCTAGCGTGCGCGCCCAGCCAATGTTGTTGGCTTCATCAAACCGAGCGCGTAACTCGACCAGCACGGCCACCTGTTTGCCCGCCTGTGCCGCCTGCACCAACGCCTGCACAATGGGGGAATTGGCCGAGGTGCGATAGAGCGTCTGTTTGATGGCTAAGACCCGTCGGTCACGTGCCGCCTCTTGCACCAAGCGCAAAACGGTGGTGTCGAATGAGTCATAAGGGTGATGCACCAGCAAATCATTTTGGCGAATAATCGAAAAGATGCTGGGCGCGTCTTTGATGGAGCCAGGGTAGCGCAACGCGGCTGGGGTACGAGGTGTCCAACTGCTATATTTCAGCTCGGGGTAATCGAGTTCAGCCACATAAAAGAGCGTGGTCAGGTCAAGCAGACCTTTCACCTCATAAATATCTTCGGGGTCTAAATCAAGTCGTAAGCGTAACCAATCCAGCACGTATTCTGGCGTGTGTTCATCTATCTCCAGCCGCACCACCGAAGCAAACCGCCGCTCCCGCAGTTCGTCCGAAATTAGCTCAAGCAAATCATCTGCCTCCTCTTCGTCGTGGCGTATGTCGGCGTTGCGCGTGACGCGGAAGGGATGCACGCTGACTAGCTCCATCCCGGGAAATAATTCGCTGATGTGCGCCTTAATCAACTCCTCCACGGGCAGAAGCCGATACGGCTCTCCCTCGGTTTCTGGCTCGAGTTGGAGCCAGCGGGGCAGGTTGCTGGGCACTTTGACCCGCGCAAAATAAAGGGTGCTGTGGTCAGGAAAGCGCAAAGTGACGGCCAGCGACAGGCTGAGGCCAGAGATAAAGGGAAACGGCCGGGCGGGGTCGTCGGCGAGTGGGGTCAGGATGGGGTAAATTTGCTGGCGAAAATAATTGCCAAGGCGCTCTTGCAGTTCGATGGGCAAGGTGTCGTAGGTGCAAATTTGCACGTTCGTTGCTTGGTGCAGGGCGGGGCGCAGGACGGTTTCCCAATGGTCGGTCATGTGGCGGTGCATGTCACGCACGGCCGTGCGTACCAAATCAATCTGGCTCTCGGGCGTGCGCCCATCAGCCGTCAGCCTGCGCACTTGGGCGGCCTGCTGACGCTTGAGACCACCGACCCGCTTCTGCACAAATTCGTCCAAATTGCCGGCGGTAATCGCTATAAAGCGAATCCGCTCTAATAAAGGAATCCGGTCGTCGAGGGCTTGGAAGAGGACGCGCCAGTTGAAATCGAGCCAGCCTAGCTCAATATTGAAATAAAGGGCGGGGTCGTCGAGGTCAACCACGGCCGTGGGGTCTTCAGGCGGCTGGTACGCCTGCGGGCGCACCGCCACGGGTAAATCGAGCGACGGATTCCGCTCTGGGGGAGATAGGTCAGCTCCCGCGGGCCGAAGCTGATTTAAGAGCCGCTGTGCAGGTTCATAATCGTTATCCAAATCAAGCGCATTAGCCAAATAAGCCAGCCGTTTTTCCAGCGGGTCTTGCGTAAAAACCTGCGCGGCAAGATACCACGCCTCGGGCGCGTCATGCCCGTTCTGGGTCAGCAGGGCGCGTAACGCTTCTTGCAAAGCAGGATCCACCTCGCCTGTGACCAATTCTTCCCGAATTTGGGACAGCAGGCGGACTTTGTCAACAGTTGATAGGGGTGTTACCGATGATAATGTGGTCATATTATTGCTCCTGTAGAATGATAGACAACTGCGCCTATTTTAGCATGAAACAATCCGTCCCCCTGTTCCTTTGCATCTCAGTCGTATTACGTTAATAATATGCCAAGGGCTTGAGCAAGTCAGCCCACGCCCCGTTTTTGCCAACCCAACCGATTAACCAAAAAATTGAAAGATTACCCCAAGGAGATTCCCCATGAATTACAATCATCTCGGCCGTACTGGCCTAAAAGTTTCCAACATTTGTCTGGGCACGATGCAGTTTGGCTGGACAACCACGGCCGTGGACGCGCACACCATCATGAACAAGGCAGTAGACCTCGGCTGTAACTTCTTCGACACGGCCGACATTTATTCTGGCTGGTCAGAAAACAGCTACTTTGGCAAAAGCGAAGAAATCATTGGCGAATGGCTGACCACAGGGTATGCCAAACGCGAAGATATGGTTATCGCTACCAAAGTGCGCGGCAAAATGAGCGACGCCCCCACCGACCAAGGGTTATCCCGCCACCACATTATGAATAGCGTTCACAGCAGTTTGCGCCGCCTGCGCACCGATTACATTGACCTGTATCAAGTCCATTGGCCCGATGAAGAAACGCCTTTAGATGAAACGCTGGGCGTTCTGACCGATTTGGTGCGCCAAGGGCTGGTGCGCTATGTTGGCTGTTCCAATTATCCCGCATGGCTCCTAACCAAGTCGCTCTGGGTGAGCGATGTGCGCCACTTGGTGCGCTATGAGACGCTTCAGCCCCATTACAGCCTCGTGCATCGCGCTGAGTTTGAGCGAGAGCTACAGCCGCTCTGTCTCGATCAGAAGTTGGGGGTGATTCCGTATAGTCCGCTGGCAGGGGGCTTTCTGACTGGCAAATATCGGCGGGATGAGCCGTGGCCGGATTCGGAACGAGCCGAAGGGATTAAAAATCGGTATGCAAATGAGCAGGGGTACACGGCCGTGGAAAAATTGGACGAAATCAGCCAAAACCATGACGCGACTATTGCCCAAACGGCCATCGCTTGGGTACTGGCCAATCCAGCCGTCACGTCCGCCATTATCGGTGCGAACAGCGTCCAGCAGTTGGAAGATACATTGGCGGGTGGTGCGATTCAACTCACGGCCGTGGAAAAAGAAAGCCTCGACCAAACCACCACGTGGCGAGAGAACCAGTAAGCAGTTAAAAGTGAGAAGTGAGAAGTGTGCCGCTTCTCACTTCTCACGCTTGCCTTTTCCCTAAACTAGCCCGTTTATCCTACTCATTCCACCCCCAAATGTAAGGTAAAATACAATACAAAGCTGATATATTGAGAGCATGGACAATCAAGCCCCCCTTTCCTTTTCTTTGTTTGTCGGGCATGCCCCGCCGCCATTCAACAATGATGTAACAGTAGGAAGCTCGCCATGCTCAGGGAAAAAACAGCGATGAAGGTTATTCAAAAGAAAGTATGCTTGCTCGGTGATTTTGCGGTTGGCAAAACCAGCCTCGTGCGTCGTTTTGTCGAAGACCGCTTCGATGACCGCTATCTCAGCACCATCGGGGTCAAAATATCACGCAAAACGATTGCCCAATCGACGTTCAACCTCAACCTGCTTCTCTGGGATTTAGCGGGTAGCGAAGAATACAACGACACCGAATCTGGCTATCTGCGGGGGGCGGCGGGGGCCTTACTCATCTGCGATCTGACCCGCGAAGCAACGCTCCCCTCGCTGGAGCGGTATGCCACCCAGCTAAAAAGGTTGACTCCCACCGCCAAGCTGGTCGTGCTAGCCAATAAATCTGACCTGACCGTGGAGCGACGTATCAATCTCGACGAGTTACAAACGATGACCACCCACCTAGACGCCCGCTACTTTTTAACCAGTGCCAAAACAGGTGAAAACGTCGAAGAGGCGTTCAGTCACTTAGCCGACTTATTGGTCTAACCACCAGCCACCAGCCACCCGTCACAAAGCACCTCCTCAGGCTTTGAGCTACCGTATGGATAACAGCATCCTTGAACACATTGCTCAAGCGGAGCAGATGGCTTACGCTATTTGCAACGCTGAGCGGGAAATTACCTATTACAGTGCCATCCTACCTCATTTTGCCACGCCCGAAGCGTTAAAACTTATCGCCACAACCAACTTGCAAGGGCAAAGGCTCGAGCTTCTGTTTGATGAATTTGTGGGTTTGGAAGATGATCTAGACCTCGTGCGTACTGGTCAACTTAACCAGCTTCGGATTGAGATGGCCGCCCGCATCATTCCTGACTTAACCCCACCCATACAATACCTCACCCTTAAAGTTGACCGTTTTGAGCAAAATACGCTTTTGCTCACTGTTTTTGATGTGACACAACAAGGTTTGCTGGCGCAACGACTGATGCAACAGCGCAATGAGTTCTATCTCATGCTCAATCGCCTAAACTTTTTACACACCGAAATGGACATGGTTTTGAGCCAATTTTTATCTTTCAATGCTTCACTGTTTCGCCAGCCACCGCCGCTTAAGTGAGCTTTTTGATAAGCTGTGAGCCGTAAGCCGTAAGCTGGTTTGTTACCCCTCCAACCAGAAATCACCCCAAGGAATCAATCCGTATGAACGAAAAAATAGGTTTTATCGGTCTCGGCATTATGGGACAGGGTATGGCGCATAATTTGCTCAAGGCGGGTTATGATCTGACCATTTGGAATCGCACGGCCGTGAAAATGACCCCCCTCATCGAAGCCGGCGCCACCGCCGCCGACAGCCCCGCCGCTCTAGCCGAGGTGTGCGACATTATCTTCATCTGCGTCAGCGACACGGCCGATGTTGAGGCCGTTATTTTAGGTGAAAACGGGGTTATCCACGGCGTTCAGCCCGGCGCACTCGTTGTAGACCACAGCACCATCAGCCCCCACGCGACCCGCGCCATGGCCCTGCAACTCAACGATATAGGCGTCTACATGCTCGACGCGCCCATCAGCGGCGGCAGTGAAGGCGCGGCCAAGGGCACGCTCAGCATCATGATTGGCGGCGACGCAGAGCAGGTCGCTCGCGCCCAGCCCTATCTGGAAGCGATGGGCAAAACGATCACCCATGTCGGCGACCAAGGCGCGGGGCAGACGGTTAAGTTGGTGAACCAAATTTTGGTGATTGGCACGATGGTGTCTCTGTCGGAGGCGTTGCTTTTTGCGGAGGCAGGTGGGCTGGATTTAGAGAAAACGCTCACGGCCGTGTCGGGCGGCGCGGCCGGCAGTTGGACGCTCAGCAATCGTGGCCCCCAAGTTGTTCAGCGAGACTGGCGTCCCGGTTTTACAATTGATTTGCAACAAAAAGATTTGCGGCTGGTGCTAGAAGCGGCCGACCAAATGGGCATTCCCGCCTTGACCACCAGCCTCGTTTTCAACCTGTATCGCACCCTGCAAGCGCAGGGGTTGGGACATGAAGGCAATCACGCGCTCATCAAGGCGCTGGAAAACCTAGCTGGCCGTGCGGACGGGTAAACCATTGTCACACTTTCGGAGTGGATTTGAATTGTGTTTTGTTGACACGTCGTATTACCTTATCGCCATTTTCCCAACTCCTCCAAAAATTCGGCTAGGTGGTGCAGATGACAGATAGTGAGGTGTTTGTTACTATCTATACTGTGATTGAATGTGAAGTTGTTTTGACCAGCGACTAGCAAAATCGAGTTTGGTATCATGAATGAGATTACGATTTCTTTGCCAACAGAAACCTACAATCACCTGAAACGTTGGGCAACTTTGCATGAGCAGGAGTTGCCCGAGATGATTACGGAACACTTGCGCCAAACAGTTCCTATGCTTGAGGCGTTGCCCATTCCGCCCGCAGAACCAGACACGGCCGTGGTGCAGGAACGGTTAGCCTACATTCGCCTTTTGCCCACCCTACAACAAACACATGCAGGCCAATTCGTCGCTATTTATCAGGGTCAATTGGTGGATGCCGATCCAGACGAAGCCGCTCTGTTTGCGCGAATTGATGACCGTTATCCTACTGAGTTTGTGTGGTTAGCCCGCGTGACCGCACAGGCAGAGCCAGAAATCGCCTTGCGTTCGCCCCGCTTTACGTCGGATGGATAGCTCTCCTATGATTCCTTTCCATACCCATGATTATGATGCCAGTTATATACCAGCTATGCCGCTCATCTCAAGCGCATTGCGCCACGCAATCGAATCTTCCCAGTCGGGATGTTCAGATCCTTCCCCCCGCGCCAAGCGTGCCTCCAACTCAGGCAAGGAGCAGTTGTACTTCCGTTCAAACAACGTTATTTGTCGTTGCAGAAAGGCGAGACGCTCACGCCCCCAATTTTCCAAGATGGTGGTGGAGATGCCACTCAGTAATGGTGATGGCAAATTTGTCTCTAACATTTTTGTTCCCCTTTCACGCCCTGATTTACGCTCTCCCAGCAAGATATTGTTGCCAGTGAGCCACTGCTTCAGGGTCGAGGTCAGCCTCTGGGGCGACCACTTCCCGCTCCGCCAACGTCTGCTGGATGTCCGCCATAGGCGCATCACCCAAGCTTCACAACAAAGCGTCATACGCGGCGCGTTCCGCTTCCAGTTGTTCTGGTGTGTACTGCAAAAATAACAAATCCATTATTTTGAGCCTTCCTTGAGCATTACTCTACAAGCCTCAGAACGCTATTCCCAGCCTGTTTGGCAATCTCTTCAAAAGCTATTGCTGTTTCTATGCTAAGTGGTACGTAAACGGTCATATCAAGATCGCCTTTGTTGGTGACGTATTCCGTGATAGTGGAATGGTATTCAAGATAACCATACTGAGGGTGATGATACCGATAGGAAATACTAGAAACAGATGTTGTATCTTGGCCACCTCTTGTAAAGTCCCAATAGCGCGTAAAATCTTTTCCATACCTAGCATTTAAACTGCCGATGATTTCTTTGAAGCGAGGTGTGGCACGATAGCGCAACGAATTTTTACGGAATCGGTGGAAATTATCGATAACGACTTGATGGAATGCGTTTTTTATAATACGCGCATAATGTTCATGGAATACAACATACATGACATTAAACATCTTGTTTTGTTGACCTTCTGCAAGTAGTTCTGTGCCAATATCAAAGAGATGCAATATGCAATTGTTTGTTAGAACTATATCGCTGTTATGGTCAGCAACAAAGGCAGGTAGGCGAACATTGCCGAGGATATTTTCAAGTTCACTTACTAAAGTCTCGTAATCAGCGTTACTGAAACTTGTTTGTGGCACATCCACTGCCGCAACAAAAAATTCTTCGCGTTCAAAATTAGTTAAGTCTAAGCCCAACGCTAACTTTGCTAGCAAATCCCACTCTAGCTTTGCTAGTTTTCCTCGTTCCAACTCCTCAATTGTTCGCCGCGAAAGATGCGTTTTTTCAGCTAATTCAGCTTGTGTAAAACCACAATCTTTCCGTAAAACAGAGACCAGTTCCCCAAAAGCTTCTTTTTTCATCTGTTTTCACTCTTAACCCTATCCACAAGTTTTCGTGGTTGTTCTCACAAAATTATGAGGAAAATTCTATAAGTTTATCTATGGCATAAGGTAAGCTTATATCAGCTTACAGATATGGTCCATTGTCTTTTGGCCAGTCTGCAAATAAGCGATAGTATTGCCCAT
>JBGTIZ010000004.1:0-21304 GCA_041745395.1 Promineifilaceae bacterium (SeqCode)
CTATATCTAAAGTGTAGGTTTTTGTATCAACTTGGCATAGGTAACTATTTTTATGATGGTATAGAAGCTTGCCTCGTCGTGGGTATCGTGGACGTCGCTTAAGAATCATTTCAGCCCATGAGAGGGGCCGGTTAATGATAAGTAGTTTGTCTATGGTGGCATGCTTCGCAAACTCCTGCATCAGATGGGCATCGCGGGTACGAAAGCCTTCTTCTTCACATTTTTTCCAATCGTGGAAGGGAATAACAACGAGATTCATATAGTAGTAGGATTTGTGTATGGTACTTGGGCAAGTTCTTTACTAGAAATAAGGCCAAGTAAAAACCAAAAATAATAGTTGACAGGACTGGCATCTAGGGTGGGAATGACTAGGCCAGCTACTAAAAATGCCATAACAGTGGCAATGCCCCAAAAATAGGTAAGACGCATAGATGGTATGGCGTATACGTGTCGCAGGTTACGCCCCGCGTTCCACAAGCTGCCCCCAACTAGCACCAAGAAGATCGCTAAACCTACCAAGCCTAATTCTAAAAATACTTTGAGGTATAAATTATGGCTGGCAAAGTGCTTAGAATTGGTTCCTATATATAAATTAGATAATCCCTCACCAGAACTGCTGGTTCCATAGCCAAATAAGGGGTTTTCTTGCAAGGCAGGAACCATAATTTCTTCCCATAATTGGACACGGTAGATGAAAGTGGGGGCTTCTAGGGGGTTGGTAACAGCCGAAATTGCATCTTCTAACACACCCAACGAATTGGCGGGTGCTATAGCTGAAATAATGGCTATGAATAATAAACTAACGAAGCCTAGTCCAAATAGTGTGAACAAAAATTTGATGGGTTGCCGCGTTTGCAAGAAAAGCAACACGATAAACCCCGCGAAAAGGCCAACCCAATTCCCTTTGGTTCGTGTAAAAAAGAGGACAACTAAATGTAAAAGCAGAATGAATGGGATGATGAGACGGGTTGTTGCACGGCCGTGTTTAAGCATAAGTTGAGTAATTAGTAATAAGCTAACAACCATGAGATACAAGCCCAAATGAAATGGACCAGGTAAGGTTGAAAATGGCCGAATCCAGCCCCCCATTAAATAAGTGATAGGGCTAGCAGAAGCCAATTCTATCATGCGATAATCAATGGCCGACATGTAGAAAAATTGCTTTAGCCCATACAAAGCGATTGCAACGGATGCTATGATTAAAGCTTTTTGCCAGAAAACAATATCTTTGGCTCGGAAAAAATGGCGACCAACGTAAAACAGAATAGTAGCAAAGGCAAATTTTCTTAGACCCTCTGCCCCTGCTTGCAGGCTAGGGACATTGGGGTTAAACATTTGCAGGCAAGCAAATAATAAGAACAGGAAGAAACAGAGGTCAAGCCAGCCCAGTCGTATTTTATGCCGTATAAAACCATGAGCCATATAAAGGCCAAAAGCGAGCAAAAGGGCTAAGTCAAACGTTAAAGGGGCAAAGCGTGAGCCTGTGATCGCTTTAAGGATGCTAGTAAAGGGGACAAAGATAAGTAGAAGGACAACGGCCGTCGGCCGAATTTGGGGAATGAACACCAACAGGGCAAAAGGCAGCCCAAGCATTAAAACCCCAATCAAAATGACATAATCTGCGGAAAGCAAGGCCACGAGACCGCTCATGGCAATAATAAGCCCGCATAGAATAATTCCCCCTGTATGCGGCAAATGATTGAGCGGTGCAGAAACAATGCGTTGTAAGTTACTCATCTGCAAAATCCTGGCGCATTATTTGCAACGATTGAATATAGGCATTTCTGTCTAAGCCCAATTCAGGGTCAAAAAAGTCATTTTTATACCAAATGTATAAATTATGAAACCCAGGTGCAATAGGAGCCGATAAAGACAAAGTTTCCCAAGTATTGTCTCCTTCATCAAATGATAACGTGCCCAGATGTTCTGTTCCCAGCCAAATTTCCAGTAGAACGGAGGCGGGCGCATCATGTTTAGCATTAACAGCAATTTGCCAACTGTTTGTTTGCTCAGCTACAAAAAACAGGCGGCTTTGCACAAACCCCGGGCCAAACAAAGTGACGATTTCAGCGGTGGCTTCATCGGCACGCGAACTACCATGACGCAGTGTGTCGGCTGTGAGTGTTATGGATTGGCCAACTAAATGTAATGGCAGAGTTTGGCTGGTGTAACACACCTCAAACTGATTAAGAGGAAAATTAGCCGTGGACGTTATATGACACTTACTCATATGGGGTTCCATGAGGGTGGTCACATGAGTAAGATATGTCGTTTGCAAAGAGGCAGTTGTGTAGGTTTTGTTTATCCATACAAACAGAGCATTATGATTTATGACCTTTTGCATAGTCCCCGTGCTCAAGGCTATGCCTAGCAACAATATGGCATATATGAAGAGCGTACGCATCATTTAGACCAATTCCTCATAAATAGCCGCCAGTCGTTGCCCTTGAATACGGGTATTATATTCTTTCTCAATGTGTTGCCGACCCGCTGTACCTATATCTGCCCAGTGGTGGGAATTCTGAGCAAGCTGGTATAGGTTTTGGACGAGGCTATCTATATCACCTTCAGGGGAAAGGAAGCCTGCACGGCCGTGTTGCACCACTTCAGGAATATCACAATGCGTGGTACTCACTACAGGCATTCCCGTAGCTTGCATATCAATCAAACTCACAGGTGCGCCCCCTTCTGTGTCCCCATCAGGAGCCATTCGGCTGGGTGAAAGAAAAATATGATGCTGATATGCCTCCTTAAAAAGAGTGTCATAAGGCTGATAGCCAAGAAGCCGCGTAAAAGAACGAAGCTTCCATTTATCCAACGTAGCTAGAATGCGCTCTTTTTCCTGTTGATCTTTTTGTGTAGCCCGCGCATCTCCGATCATAGTAAGTTGAATGGGTATGCCATGCTCATGATACAAACGCCCAACAGCTTCTACACCATCAGGAAATCCTTTTTTGGCCGTAAATGTCGCCGCCATCAATATCTTTAATGGCTCATCTGACTGACGCGAACGTGTTTGAAAGTGAATATTATCCACATCTACGCCCAAATGCTGGACATATGTCTGTGTAGGCTTAGCCCCCAATTCAACGAGACTCTGCCGCATGTGAGAGCCTTCACACAATACAAGATCTACTTGGGCAAACATGTCCCGGTAACGGGTTCGCCAAACAGGCCGCTTACGTGGCAAATGATTGACATCCCACCCATAAAAAGTGACGACATGTTTGATACCTGCCTGCCGCGCAAGATTTAAATCAAGCCATCCATAATTGCCAAAATGGGAATGCAGTATTTGAATGTGTTGTTCTTGAATTGCCTGTTTGGCATGTGGAAAACAACGGGGAATACCAAGTTTCCGCAACAGCTTAAGTAGTTCACCTTGCCATGAGCGGGCGGGAAGAGCGTAAATACGCGGCCAGGCAAATACATCCAAGTTCAACGTATCTTCACAAATAATATGAGCCTCTATCTGTTTAGGTGGCAGAGATTGAATTTGACGATAAAGCCAGCCTTCAGTAAGAGAGAGCCAACGGTAGCAGGTATGGGCAACAGGAATAGGCATAGTAAAGATTTCAGATTTGGGGTTTTGGATTTTGGTCGTGCCATTGCAGGAGAAGGACTTGGCGTAGATGACGGTAGGCAGTCGGCTGTGTGATGAGAATGAGAAAGAGGTAGGTAAAACAACCCACGGCTGTTTGTACGATAAGTTGGAGCCAAGCAGGCCATGTGGGGGGCAAGAAATAGGTAGCTACGGCCGTTACCAGTGCCATAATACATGACAAAGCGAATACGGGAGCCAATGTGACGAGTACTTCTGTCACTGAAAGCTGAATGAGCCGCCCCGGAATGGCAAATCCCCAATAAAACAAAGGCAATATCACAATGGCGTAGCACAGAGCGACCATCTCAATAGAGCCAAGATATGTCCCTAACGCAAAGCTCACTAACGAAGCTGACCCAGCCGCAATACCCCACTTAAACATCAAATCGGTGCGTCCTTGCGATTGATAGAGCCAACCCGTGGTTGCCCCCACTGACTGGAGTAAGCCAACCCCCGACAAAATCTGTAACGTTCGCACCATAGGCAACCACTGTGCCCCAAATACAACCAATACAAAATTATACGTCACCACAATAAGGCCAAGCATCATGGGGAAGGCAATAAGGGCAATAGAGGCTAACGTCTGCAAATAGATGCGCTTGACCCGCTGGGGGTCATTTTGCACTTTGGCTAAAGTGGGGAAAAGGACACGGCCGAGAATACCCACCACCTGATTAACAGGCAACAACATGGTAATGTAGGCACGAGTGTATAGACCAAGGGCATCTGCCCCTAAAAAACGGCCCACCAAAAAATTATCCCCATTACGCGCCCAATAATTGAAAGCTTGAAACCCCAATAAATTAGAGCTATACCCCCACAATTCTTGAACGGCCTCCCAGCTAAAACCACCCGTCGGCCGCCAACGGGTCATCCCCCAGAGCAATAGTGTCGTCAATAAGGTGAGGGTGATGGTTTGCCAGACCAAACTCCACACACCAAACTGGTTGAGGGCTAACCCCAAGGCCACCAAGCCAGAGCCAAACACGGCCACTAATTCCGCCATCCCCAAGGCGCGAAAACGCATCTCACGGGTCAAAATGGCACGGTGAACGAGGCCGAGCGCACTGATGGGGAAAGTGAGAGATATGAGTAAAGTAATGGAGGTGAGGCGTGGCTCCTGATAAAGCAGAGAAATGAGAGGTGCGCCGAGTGCCATCAACAGTGCCATGAGCACCCCCCCCGCAAGATTGAGCCAGAAAACAGAGGTAAGGTGTCGATGGTCAAGCTCTTGGCGCTGGATAAGAGCGGCCGTGAAGCCCATCTCCCCAAACAAGTTAGCAAAGCCAACAAACACGGCGGTCATACCCAGCAAACCAAAATCAGCAGTAGTGAGCAAACGGCCAAGCAAAGCCAATATAATGAACTGGACAAGCTGACGGCCGAATTGAGCGGTAGCCGTCCAACCAATACCTCGCACAGCCTGTTGGCGCAGAGAGGAATTGGCTGTGACAACTTCGTTATTCAAGCCCCGCCCCTTTCTTGCGAGCTACCACCATATAGGCCCATGTATAACCGTAAGATTTGTCCCATCGATTCAGCCAAAATGCTATTTTCTGAATCAACCATTGCAATATTGCGATAGGGTAGCGCAATAGTCCTCGTTGCAAATGGCCGATAAAATAAACAAGTTCTTGGCTAAAAGTAACCACAAACCCAGAAAGCGGTTTGATCTCTACAATTTCAAAACCTGCTGTTACAAACAAATGGTTAAGTCCATATTTTGTATAGCGATAAAAATCACGAGGCTCTTCATGCAAATGCCAAAAAAAAGGAACTGAAAGGATCGCATGACCATCAGGCTTTAGAATGCGATACATTTCATTAATCGCATCCTGAGGACGCTCTAAGTGCTCTAATACAGCCGTAGAAAGTACTGTATTAATCGAGTTACCCACAACACCAGTTTCATATGCTGTCGCAAAGATATCTACTTGCGATTTATCATGATCGGATCCTAGATGGTCAAGGCCAATATGTTCAGTAACATAATTTTTTGTTAGCATGTAATATGGCTTCTCGCCACAACCAATATCCAATAAAACACCCTTAGCATATTGGCGAACCGCAATCTCTAGGGCGGTATCATGGATATGGTGGACAAGCCAATTTTTTGATAACCAATTGCCACTCATCATATTGTCAGTCACTTCGCTACCTTCCTTTCGTTTGCCTTTTTCCTATTGACCCATTGGTCATAAAATTGTTGGTATTTAGCATTTGTAACCAATTTAGTTAATGGCGAGACACGATTTGGCGTATTCCAGTAATCAGGTTTTGGCTTGGGAGAAAACCCAAGAGAAAAATGAATAAGCAAAGACTCAGAATGCCTAAGAGTGCTTTCCCCCTCACATCGGGAGAGGCCGTGTCTGTGCATTTGATGCAATGTGTACAGTATCAAATATTTTCCGAGGCCTTTGCCTAGATATTTCTGGTCAAGACCCAGATAGTGAGTGACACCAATCTGTTTATTTTGGGCAAAAACCGCTTCGGAAACAACACCGATGCATTTTTGCTCATCCATAAGGAGATAGGTATGCGTTACATCATAGTAAGGGTGATTAAGAATGGCTTCATCAAATTGTTTTTGGATCCATTCCCGCGAAAAAGCTTGATTAACAATATTTAACCAAGATTCAACGTGTGATGGCTGGTTTGGTTGCATTTCTACAATATATAACGGCGAAATATTTCTTAGGGGTAGAAGATTATTCATACCATCAAGTTGAAAATAAACTTGCCCTAAATTAAGTTGTGTCCAAGAGCGAAGACGCCTTTTAATTTTGCCCCCCAAACCAGTCAACCGAGTGCTTTCACCCCCAAAGTACGATTTCATATTTTTTACGCCTCTAATATCGCTTGAACCGCGCTTATTACATCTTCCACATCTTGATTAGTCAGCTTGGGCGAAAACGGAAGAGAAACCGTCCGCTCACTAATCCACGTAGCATTGGGGAAATCCTCGGGGCGATAGCCAAATGTTTCGCGGTAGTAGGGATGGAGATGAACCCCCATGTAATGCACCCCTGTCCCAATGTTTTGGGTGTGCAACTTAGCCATGAACTCGTCTCGCGTTAACCCAGTTCGTTCCTTATCTATCATGAGCGTGTAGAGGTGGCGGGCGTGGGTGGTATTTGGCTCATCGGCCGCAGGCAACCCTACTCCTAGTCCTGCAAAAGCCTCGTTGTAAACAGCCCACACCTGATTACGCCGCTGGAGCCACTCATCTACATGAGTCATTTGGTGCAAACCAATAGCCGCTTGCAAATCCATCATGTTGTATTTGAAGCCAGGGAATAGAACCTGATAATGTTTATAGCCGCTGTCCGAGAAGCGTTTCCATGCGTCGCGGCTCAGGCCGTGCAAACCATACATCTTCACCTTGTCAGCGTACTCAGGGTTGTTGGTGGTCACCATTCCCCCTTCACCTGTGACAATGTTTTTTGTGACATAAAAGCTAAAGCAAGTGAGGGTGCTGATATTACCTACTTTGCACCCTTTGTAGACGGATTCGATAGCGTGTGCGGCATCTTCGATAACAACAAGGTTGTGCCGCTGGGCTATGTCGGCTATAGCGTCCATATCACACGGCCGACCACACAAATGGACAGGCACAATGGCACGAGTGCGTGGAGTAATGGCCTCTTCAATTTTTTGGGGGTCTATCAATTGGGTTTCTCGGTCGCAATCTACCAAGACAGGCGTAGCCCCTGCATGAATAATGGTATTCACGGTGGCGGCAAAGGTCATGGGGGTGGTAATGACCTCGTCCCCTGGCTGAAGGCCAATGACGAGCAAGGAAAGGTGTAGCCCGGCCGTGCAAGAGTTGACGGCCATCGCATACTCAGCCCCAACATATTCGCGGAACATCTGCTCAAACTTAGCCACTTTTGGCCCTGTTCCCAGCCAACCAGACCGCAGGGAATCTACTACTTCAGCTATTTCTGGCTCGCCGATAATGGGCGAACCGAAGACTAGATACGAATCACGCACTGGCTTAATATTAGCAACATTATGTGAATTCAAGGGGTTTGCTCCTGACAAACGGCAAGTTCATCTTTAGCAACTTGATTGGTGCTATCTAAGGTAATAATTCTCGTAAAATCAGCAATAGCTTGCTGACAGTCTCCCAAACGGCTTAAAGCTATGCCTCGACGAAGATAATATTGTGGCACACTATCATTGAGGGCGATTGCTCTATCGTAAGCCACTACCGCTTGGGGGTAATTTTCCAAAAATCGATTGGATTCTCCCAAGGCATAGAAAAAGCTAGCGTCATTGGGGTCTTGGTCAATTGCCCGCTGGAAAAAAGTAATAGCTTGTTGATAATTGCCCAAAGCCGTATAAGATCGGGCAAGAGTAACTAAAATATCAAGGTTATCTAACCCTAATTCGATGGCTTGAAGCAAGGCTTCTGTTGCATGATCATACTGCTCTACTTGATAGTACAGTTGACCAACACGCTCAAAATATTGAGGGGCAGTTGCGTTAATACTTATTGCATTTTCATAAGCTGTTATGGCAGACGGGATGTCTCTTAATTGACGATGTGACTCTCCCAAGCCATAAAAAAGAGCGGCTTGATTTGGGTTGTTAGTAATTGCGGTTTGGTAAACGTCTAGAGCATTTTCGTACCGGCCTAATTGGCGCAATGAGTAGCCTAATCCAACCCAAGCCTCGACCTTTGTAGGCTCAGTTGAAGTTACTTGCTCAAACAAACCAACAGCTTCTTCATGCTGGCTCAGTTCACTCAAGGCACTTGCCAATCTAAATTCTGACTCTACTATATCTGTCTCGCTTGTGGATAGCTGTCGCCAACGACGGTAATGGGGAATTGCTTCTTCATACATTCCCAAATTGCGGGAAGAAATTCCCAATATTCTATAGGCTTCTGCATCACTGGGTCTTAGTTCTGACCATGTTTGTGCAGGTTTGATAGCATCTTGATACCATTCTAAAGCGTAATATGCCCTTGCTTGCCCTTGATGGGCAAGGGCATTGTTTGGTGCTATTGCTACTAACTCAGTATAGGTTTCCAAAGCTTTATTGTAATTTTCTAATTGGGAATATGTATGACCTAGGCCTGCTAAGACTGGCTCGCGGCTAATACCTATTGTGTCTAAAGCATTTTCATAATAAGGAATGCTTTCCGTATAGCGTTCTTGTGCACTGTACAGTTGGGCAGTGAGAAAGTTGACACGGCCGTGTCCCCCGTTTATCCTTCGCGCCTGCTCCAAATCAGCTTCAGCTCCAGCATAATCAGCCGACTCAAGCGATTGCTCAGCACGATTAGCCAAAACATCCACTAATTCCTGCCGCGCAATCACGTTGTTAGGTTCCACATCCGCTAAAATTTGGTCATAAATAGCAATCGCACCATTGTAATCCCCTTGCTCATTTAACAGCCGCGCTTCCGCTAAAAGCGTTTCTACATTTGGCCAAGATAAGAAGAAAAAAGATGCTCCTGCCAAAATCACGCTCAACAGTACAAGCGCGGCAATCCCTAGCAAAACGCCCATCTTTTTGTTACGTTTTTGACCGCTAGGAGCGACCGATGGTAGTGGGGGCGGAACAATTTGAACGACATCCGTTGCCTGATAATTGTAAGGTTTTGATGCAGGTGCAGGGTTAGGTTGGTAACGAGGTGCAGATTGTGGTGGCACATCCATCATCGTCTCAAACGGGTCGGCATAATCAACCACCGTCTGTAAACCGCCTGTATCCACCTTTATCCACGACACATCACGCGCCAAATCTGCCGCCCGCTGATAACGGCGGCGCGGCTCTTTAGCAATCGCTCGTTGCACCACATCCACAAAAGCCGAGGGGATGTCTGCTCGAAGCGAACGTGGGTCAGGAGCTTCGTTTTGCACGTGCATCATCATCAGAGCCATCGTTGAATTTGCTTCAAAGGGCGCACGGCCGCCTAGCATTTCATAGAGCGTGATGCCTAGCGCATAAATATCCGTCCGTGCATCAACATCCTCCCCTTTGATTTGCTCAGGCGACATGTACTGCACAGTGCCTACGGTAATCCCTGTAGCCGTATGTTTGCCACCGCCAAGAATTTTGGTGATGCCAAAATCCATCAAAATCGGCTCGTTGTTGCTGTTCAGAATGACGTTAGCTGGCTTGATGTCGCGGTGAATAATGCCTTTACTATGGGCATACTCAATGGCGTTAGAAAGCGCGATTGTAATCTGCTTCACCTCTGAGATGGACATAAATTGATTTGTCTCGCTCAGACGACGTAAACGCTCTTGCAAGGTTTCCCCAGCCACATACTCAAACACAATATAATAGGCACTCCCCTCACGGCTGAAATCATGCACCTGAATAATATTTGGATGGCGCAGTTGCGCTACAGATGCGGCTTCCCGCTCAAACCGCTCGATGAAGTCTACTTGTCCCGTTAAATGGGAATGAATGATTTTGATAGCGACTTCGCGGCGCAAATTAGGGTCAAAGGCTTTGTACACGGAGGACATGCCCCCATGTCCTAGTAGCTCTCTGATTTGATACCGCCCACCAAGTGTCTGTCCCAACCAATTTACTTCTGCCATTATTCTCTTCTCCAACTATAGGTTGCCCATAACGTGGCTTTTCATCTGGTTCATCTGTCTATCAAGGTTGCATTTTTATTGATGACACACGGCCGTGTATCATCACCTAATCATTGGTAGTTTGCCCAGCCTGCCACCACACACGGCCGAGCACAAAAACACTCATCAGCATTGCTCCCAAAAACAGAGCCACGGCCGTGGTTAACACCCTACCCTGACTCTCCGGCTCCACCGGCACCGCCGCCCGACTCGCCAACTGAATCTGCCCCGTCGTATCCTGCGACCCAATCCTCGCCTCTGCCACCGACCGAGCCAACGTCGTCAACGTCTCCTGCGCAATATTCCGCCCCGATGTCAACTGATTCGACTGCGCTTCCGCCTCCTGCAACTGCCTCTGCACCAGTCGAATCTCTGGCTCCAGCCGGGCAATCTGCTCAGCTACATTCTCCTCTTTCGCCGCCAAGGTCTCCGCCAAATCATCAAGAAACGCAATCTGTGCTGGACGCGCCATGTTCATCAAAGCTGTCTCATTAGTAATGAGCAACTGGATGTTTTGTTCATAGAGACCATAACTTTTTAACTGCAACAACACGGCCGTGAGTTCTTCCGCCAACGACACCACATTACTCGGTTGCCCCGCCAACTGCTCCCGCAAGGCCAGCACCTCCTGCCTCGTGGCTCGCGCCTGCTGTTGCTCATCCACCAAGTTGGTCAACGCCGTCTCATAGCCACGCAATTGACTGCTATAAACGCGGCTTTGATTCTCCTCTTGGAACAAAATTAACGCCTGCTCAGCCTGCTCCAATTCAAGCGTAGAAGACGACAATTGCCCTTCCAAGAAAGCCAATGGTGCCTCCCCCTGACCGCCATATATTTCAGCCGCGCGGCCGAGGAAAATATCTGCCCATTGGTTTGCCAAATTAGCCGCCGTTTGCGGATTTGTATGGACGGCCGTCAAGCGCAACAAACTCGCCTCGGCTCCCGATTCAGCCAAGAGCAACTCCCGCAAATCAAACGGCGTTTCGACTCCTTCTGGCAAAACAGCCAAGTCCTCGTACAGAGCTTGCACAATACCATCACTCAAGGCCAGCTCTGCATAAACCAACGAGCTAACAGGCGTGCGCTCAGTTGTTTCCAGACGGGGGTCAAAGCGAATGTTAAAACGGGGGTCAGTCGTAGCAACCAGCGCGGTCGCCTCATATTGAACGGGCACCAGAGAAACGACTAAAAATGCGAGCAACCCAGCAATCAAACCAGCCCCAACAATCCACGGCCATTTTTCGATTAGAGCCTGAATATAGGGTCGTAAATCTATCTCTTCATACATCCCGCCCATTGGCGGCTGTTGATAATCACTCACGCACAACTCTCCTGCATAAAAAAATCCTCCGCAAAGGCACGTAAAAACAATCATCACCTTGCCGAGGTTAAAGCAGGGTGATGATACTAGCGATAATAAGTTGGGGCAACTTTTCTAAAATAGGGGAAGAGTGGCTCGCTCCCACCCGCTATATTAAACGGACGCGCCTAATTATGGGTTTGCACCCGTATTTAGAACCGTCCCTAGCCGTTCAAATTCGTCGCCAGTGGAGCTAGCAATAAACATCAACGTCGCTACGGCCACCACAGAAACCAACACGAGGATTAACGCATATTCCATTAACCCTTGGCCTGCTTCATTCGGTAGGAAAAACATAAGACACTCCTTTATGGATACCATAAATCAAAACAATAAATAAGTATAGGTGCCTCAATTATAATGGCTAGAGTGCTTAATTAAAAGAGGACGTTTTTCCCCTTTTTCCCAACCTCGCACGAGAAGTTCAACTTTTTCTCCTGCCCGCCCCCTACTCATCCTCCTGCTTCAACATGAGCAAATGCAACGGATATACATTGATAATCGTCGTCTCATGGTAGCGCGTCACCTGCGAGCCGCGTTGAAAGAGGTGAATATGTCCGTGGAGCATGTAGCGCGGCTGAAACCGCTCCAGCAATATGCGAAAGGATTGGAAGCCGCGATGGGCCAAATCTGTGCGGTCATGTATCTCGAAGGGGGGGGAATGGGTCACTAAAATGTCCAACCCACGGCCGTGTCTCATCTTTAGCCACAGCAACTGCGGCATAAGCCGCAAAATTTGACAGCGCATCTCCGCCTCCGTATACATCAGCGACGCTTGCGGCCGATAGCGCATCGACCCCTCCAGCCCCGCTATCAGCAATCCCTGCTCACGCACCACACGGCCGTGGATATTCAGCCCGCCCCGCACCCCCGTTAAAATCTGCCCATCGACCGTATACTGCGGCCCATGATCATGATTCCCCAGCACATACATCATCGGCGCATCCAACGCCGACGTCAAATAATCCAAATAATAATACGGCAAATCCCCACACCCAATCAGCAAATCCACCCCCGGATACCGCTCCCGCACCGCAGGCGAATACAACATATCCAACACTTCATCACTCACCGCCAAAATTTTCACGGGTCAGGCCACTCCCGCTCCGCATTCACCGCCAGTTTCGCCACAATCGCCTGCTCCAAATCAATCCCCGACACGCTGGCAATTTGTAACAAATACAACGCCACATCCGCCAGTTCCCCCGCCAACGCCTGCTTATCCCGCGCCTCCGCCCGCCACTGAAAATGCTCCAACACCTCGCTCGCCTCCAAAACCAGCGAAATCGCCAAATTACGCGGCGTTTGTGGCTTCACGCTATCTGGTTCATACCACCCCTTGCCCGCCACAAAGGCGTGCATCTGCTCTTCCAACTCTTTTAAGGGTATAGATTTGTTTGCTGATATGTCACTCGGTTTCGTCATTCACAACCCTATCCCGCAACTGCCCACAGCCCGCCTGAATATCAATGCCGCGCCGCACGCGCACCGTACTGCTCACGCCATACTCGGCCAATTTGTCGATAAACGCCTGCACCCGACCGGGGTCGCTTGGCTCCCCGCCGTACCCTTTGGTGGGATTAAGCGGAATCAGATTCACATGACACAACATGCCCTGCACCAACGCCCCCAGCTTTTCCGCCTGCTCCACCGTGTCATTCTCGCCCCGAATCAACGCCCACTCAAAGGTCAACCGCCGCCCCGTTTTTTCGATGTAATAATGACACGCCTCTATCAGCTCCTCAACTGGCCATTTGCGGTTGATGGGGATGAGTTTGTCCCGCTCTTCGTTGGTGGCGGCATGAAGCGAAACAGCCAGCGGCGTTTGTCGCTGTTCATCAGCGTATCTTCTGATAGCAGGCACGAGGCCCACGGTCGAAATCGTGATTTTTCGCGCCCCTAAATCAATGCCCGTGCTGTCTATGAGCCTGTCCACGGCCGTGAGTGTGCTTTCATAATTGTGCAACGGCTCCCCCATGCCCATCATCACCACATTACTAATCCGCTCCCCGTCCTGCGCCAGCTCCCGCCCAAAATAAGTGTACTGTCCCACCATCTCCGCCACGCTCAAATTGCGAAAAAAGCCCATCTGCCCCGTCGCGCAAAAAACGCACCCCATGGCGCATCCCGCTTGGCTACTCATGCAAATCGTGTTGCGTTTGTCGTAACGCATCAGCACCGTCTCAATCAGTTGCCCGTCGGGCAATTTGAACAGCACCTTTTTGGTGAAGCCATCACCCGAAAATTGGCTAAAAACAGGTTCGGGCAGGGCGAGCTCAGTCTCGGCCGTGAGCCGGTCGCGCAATGTTTGGGGCACGTTGCTCATCTCCTCATAGCTCTGGGCGTACTGTTTATAGAGCCATGTCCACACCTGCTGGGCGCGATACTTGGGTTGCCCCCAGCTTTGGAATAAGGAAACAAGTTCATCGTAGGTTAGGTCGTAAAGATTGGTCATAGGGGGAGTCTCTCGGTCAATCAGTCTTTCAGTCAAGATGTTATCAGCCAGTCGCCTAGCTCGGTAATGCTGTGAAATACAAAATCGGGCTGAATCTCGCTCTCTGCCAAATCCGCCCAACGGGTGACGCCCGTCAGCACCAGCGCAGTGCGCAGACCTGCGTTTTGCCCGCCCAAAATGTCTGTTTCGAGCCTATCCCCCACCATGATACTGTTGGCCGTCGTCGCCGTTTCCCCCAGCCGCCGCAAACATTCTTGGAACATGATTGGCTCTGGTTTGCCGACGATGAGCGGCTGTTGCTCCGTGGCGGTTTCGAGCAAGGCCAGCAGGGAGCCGTTACCCGGCAGTTGTCCTTGCTCGCTGGGAAAGGTTTTGTCGCCGTTTGTGCCAATAAATTTAGCCCCGCGCCGTATGTGCAGAGTAGCCGTTTCGAGGTCTGGATAGCAAACGGAGCGGTCTAGCCCCACCACAACTAAATCGGCGGGAGTGGCGAGGTCGAGCGGTTCGAGCAGGCGAAAGCCTTGCACTTGGAGGGCGTGGCGGATGCCGTCTTGGCCGATGAGGTAAACGGTGGTCTCTGATGCCGTGTATTCGTGGCCCAGATAGGCGGCGGTGGCGAGGGCGGAGGTCATGATCTGTTTTTCCACGGCCGTGACCCCCACCCCACGTAATTTTTCGACATACTGCGCAGGGGTTTTCATCGAATTATTGGTCGCCAGCATAAACGCACGGCCGTGTGCCTCTAGTTGTGCAAAAAAAGCGGGGAGGTTGGGCACGGCCGTGTTCCCCCGCCACAACACCCCATCCATATCCAAAATAACATTCTCAACAGCAGTCATCATATTTCCTTTCAAGGTACAAGGTACAAGGTGCAAGGTGCAAGGTTCGTTAGGCATGACACGCTGGCTAAACTTGTCGAAGCCCCTGCACCTTGCACCCTGAACCCCGCTCTATCTCGTCAGTTTCCGATACGTCACCCGCTTCGGAATCTCCGCCGCTTTGCCCAGCCGCTCCCGCTTGTCTTCCTCATACTCACTATACGTCCCGTAATAAAAATAGACCTGACTATCACCCTCAAACGCCAAAATATGGGTCGCTACCCGGTCCAAAAACCACCGATCATGGGAAATAATCACGGCCGAGCCGCCAAAATTGTTAATCCCCTCTTCCAAAGCGCGGAGCGTCGCCACATCGAGGTCATTCGTCGGTTCGTCCAGCAAGAGCAAATTCGCGCCACTCTTGAGCATCGTGGCCAGCAACACCCGATTTCGCTCCCCGCCTGAAAGCTCCTTCACCAATGTTTGCTGGTCACTGCCCGAGAAATTAAAGCGGGACACATACGCCCGCGCATTCATCTTGCGATTGCCCAAATCAATCTCGTCCTGCCCGCCCGAAATCTCCTGATAAACCGTCTTCTCCCCGTCCAGCACGTCTCGATTTTGGTCCACATACGCCATAACAACCGACTGCCCCACCTCAATTTCGCCGTCATCTGGCTCCGTTTGCCCCGTAATCATGCGGAACAATGTCGTTTTACCCGCCCCATTCGGCCCAATTACGCCCACAACCGCGCCCGGCGGCACTTCAAACGTAGCCTTATCTAGCAGGAGCTTATCCCCTAGCGACTTCTCCACATCTTCCGCCCGAATGACAATATCCCCCAAGCGAGGGCCTGGCGGAATGTAAATCTCTTGCTTGTTGAGCCGTTCGGGCGTGTCCTGATTGAGCAGTTGGTCATAAGATTTAATACGCGCCTTGTTCTTGGCGCGACGCCCCTTCGGCGACATGCGAATCCATTCTAGCTCTTGTTCCAGCGTCTTTTGGCGCAAAGAGGCCTCCTTGCCCTCTTTATTCAACTGCTGGCCTTTTTGGTCTAGCCACGTCGAGTAGTTGCCGCGCCACGGAACCCCACGGCCGCGATCCAGCTCTAAAATCCAGCCCGTCACGTTGTCCAAGAAGTAACGGTCATGCGTGACCAAAATGACCGTGCCCGCATACTCCTGCAAATGCTTCTCCAGCCAAGCGATAGATTCCGCGTCCAGATGGTTGGTCGGTTCGTCCAGCAATAGCACCTCTGGCTTTTGCAACAGCAGGCGCACCAAAGCGACGCGCCGCCGCTCCCCGCCCGAAATCACGTCCACAGGCGTATCCCCTGGTGGACAGCGCAACGCTTCCATCGCTAGCTCAAGCTGGCTGTCCAAATCCCACGCATTAAGCCGATCCAACTCATCCTGCACCTGCCCCTGCCGCTCGATGACGGCCATCATCTCGTCGTCGTCCATCGGCTCGGCAAACTTGGCGTTGATGGCATCAAATTCGGCCATCAAATCGGCTACTTCTTGCACCCCCTCCCGCACCACTTCGATAACAGTGCGCGTTTCGTTCTGCAACGGCTCCTGCGATAAATAGCCAAACTTATAGCCCGGCAGGCGCATAACTTCGCCAATATAATCCTCATCCAACCCTGCCATGATTTTGAGCAAGGTGGATTTACCCGAGCCATTCGGCCCAATGATGCCGATTTTCGCGCCATAAAAGAAGGAAAGGGAAATGTCTTTGATAACTTCTTTGTTAGGCGGGTAGATTTTGGCGACCCGCAACATGGAGAAGATAATTTTTTTGTCGTCGCTCATATGTATTGATTGTCCTGTGGTGTGTTGGTTGATTTAATGTGCCCATTGTCGGGTAAAGCGGGAGGAGAGGCAAATGTTCCGCGCATCTGCTCAAACAAATAATGGGTCTTTCGGATTTCGTGGAATTTTCAATGGTGTCATGTTTCACGTGTCATGTGTCATGTACTTTTTCTCTGGACGCGGCCTGTTTAGGCAAGATAGTCACTAATTGACCCCGCGAATTCCCAAAGAGCCTAAATAATTTACTCTTGCAAGGGGAGCATGTTAAACTTTGGGTATGTGAATCATCTCATAGGAGCGCGTTAAATTTCAAACAGGTGCATATGAACGAAATCAAACCCATACACAGTGAAGCAGATTATGAAGCGGCCTTGGTCGAGATTGAGCGTCTGTTTGAAGTGGAACCGCATACGCCAGAGGCAGATAAACTAGATGTTTTAGTGATGCTGGTGGAGCGTTACGAAGATGAGCATTTTGCGATTCCGTGGCCAGACCCAATTGCGGCGATTCAATATCATATGGAGAGCCGTGGCTTGTCGCGCAAAGATTTGGAACCATTTATTGGGTCGCGGGCGCGCGTGTCGGAAATTCTTAACCGCAAGCGGCCGCTCACCTTGCCGATGATTCGTGCGCTGAGTAAAGGGTTGGGGATTCCAGCTGAGGTACTGGTGCAATCGTATGCGCTAGACGCTTCGGTAGCGGTCGTGGTGTAGCGCATGGGTTGGCCTGTGGCCTCTATAGCCTATGGAAAGTAGCACGGCCGTGTAGCCTTCGTTATGCTTAAGGCCATGCACACCAAAATCCAACCCATTGACCCCGAAAACCCCAACCTAACCGACCTGCAAGAAGCGGCCGACCTGCTCAACGCAGGCGAACTGGTCGCCTTTCCCACCGAAACGGTCTACGGACTGGGCGCGAATGCGTTTGACGCCACGGCCGTGGCCAAAATCTTCGCCGCCAAAGAACGCCCCTCAGCCGACCCCCTTATTGTCCACATCTACAGCCTCGCCCAACTCGACCAAATCACCGCCAGCGTGCCCCCCCTTGCTTGGGAGCTGGCGCACCGCTTCTGGCCCGGCCCCCTCACCCTTATCCTGCCCCGCCACCCCACAAATATTCCGCCCAGCGTCTCGTCTGGGCTAGACACGGTGGCGGTGCGCATGCCCAATCACAAAATCCCCCACGCCCTCTTTAAGCTGGGCGACTTGGCCGTGGCCGCCCCCAGCGCCAACCTGTTCACCCGCCCCAGCCCAACCACCGCCCAGCACGTCTTGGACGACCTCGGCGGCCGTTTGCCGCTTATTTTGGACGGCGGCTCGGCTACGATTGGGGTGGAGTCTACGGTTTTGGATTTGACTCAAGAGCCGCCCGTTATTTTGCGCCCTGGGGGTTTGCCGCGTGAAGCACTCACGGCCGTGTTGCCGCATATTACCTATACACCACGCTACACGAATTTAGTTGAGACAAAAGCCGCGTCTCCGTCGCCAGGAACCCATCTAAAGCATTACGCGCCCAATGTCGCTTTGCGGCTGTATAAAGGAGAAACGGCGACTGTTTTAGCACAAATGAAGAGGGACACGGCCGTGTTAACGGCCAGCGGTCAGCGGGTTGGCTTGCTCATTGCCGCAGAGGATGTGGCGCATTTTGAGAGCACGGCCGTGTACATCGCCCAGCTTGGCTCGCTAAATGACCTGTCCGAAATGGCTCGCACCCTCTTTGCCCACCTGCGCCAGCTCGAACGTGCCGACGTGGACATCGTTCTCACCCGCCTCTTTAGCGACGAAGGCTTAGGTCTGGCTCTGCGCGACCGCCTCATCCGCGCCACCGAGGGGCAAATTATCCCCGTTTAGCTTCTCGCGCCAGCCCTTCAAAACATCATGGAAAAGAGGAGCCGCTCGATAAGCATTAAGCCTAGCAGTAAGACAATGGGACTCCAGTCGAGACCGCCCGTGGGGGGCAAAATGCGACGGATAGGCTCCAGCATCGGTTCAGTCAGATTGTGGATGAAACGTTGAAAGCCATAGAAGCGGCTGTAGGGGTCTATCGGGATCCAAGACAAAATGGCGCGGATAAGAACGAGCAGGGTCAGGAAGTTGAAGATAACGCTGATAATTTGGGCAACTAAAATCATGGTAGTGGGGTTCCTTTGAATGAATGGGGGTCAGGTATTAGGGCGGTTAGGTGCGTTCGCCGAAGAGTGCGCGGCCGACGCGAATATGGGTCGCGCCTGCCTCAATGGCTAGCTCAAAATCGTCGGTCATGCCCATGCTGAGGATGGGCAGGGGGTGATGGCTAGCTTCGGCTAGCCAGTCGCGCAGTGCGCGGGTGCGGGCAAATAGTTCGCGGATTTCCGCCTCAGGCGCGTGCCACGGGGCCATGGTCATGAGGCCGTCTAGCTGGAGGTGAGGCAGGGTTAACACGGCCGTGGTCAAACCCTCTATTTTTTCACGCTCAGACACGGCCGTTTCCCAATTTTGGCAATTAACCCCCGCCTTGCTCGTCTCCCCCGAAACATTCACCTGAAGCAAAACAGAGAGCGGAGCGCGGTCGTTTTCCGCCAGACGCGCATCCAACCGCCGCGCCACTTTCAGCCTATCCAGCGCGTGAAAACAGTCGGCCAAATCCGCCACCGTAGCCGTCTGGCGGCTCTGCAAATCGGCGATATAGTGCCACACTACCCCATTTTCTAAGCCCAACTCCGCCTCTAACTGAGGCCGCTTTGCTTCAATTTCATGGGTGCGATTTTCGCCAAAATGGCGCAAACCAGCCGCATACGCCTCGAGGAGCGTCTCCAGCGGCCACGTTTTGGTAACCGCCACCAGCGTCACCTCAGCGGGGTCACGCCCCGCCCGGTCACAGGCGCGGTTCAGTCGGTCTTGAACTTGGGTCAAACGGTTAGCAATCATAGGCTAGGGGTGCAAGGTGCATGGTGCATGGTGCATGGTGCAAGGAAAGTTTACATCTTGCACCCGCCCATTACTCATTACTGAGTCTACTCTAAAAAGGGCAATTTCACCGCAGAGGACGCGGAGAGCGCGGAGATTTTTCGAGAAGGCCCGCCCATTTTCTTCCTTCTTCCCTCTTCCTTCGTCCTTTTTTCAGGTCACTCATTCGCATCATAGCTAATTTTGAAAACAATGCCCGTCGCCCAGTCGGCGACGTACAGGTCACCAGCGGGGCTGACGGTCACATCTATGGGCGCGGCGAAGCCTGTGGCAAACGTTGTGCCGCCCGTGCCGTTCGGGCCAAAGTGGACAATGCGCTGGGCGTCGGCGAAGGCACTCCAGAGGGTGGCAAACATATTGTCGTAAAAGTCGGGAAATTGGTCAGCCAGGTAAACGGTCATGCCTGTCGGTGAGCTATGCGGCGGAAACTCAAAGGTGGTTGGAATTAGTTCTAGCCCTTCTGGCTTGGGAAAACAGACGGCACAATCATAATAAGGGTAGCCGTGATGACCGCCGGGCACAATAGCGTGGAACTCATCGGGCGGCCCAAAATCAGGCCCGTTATCCGTCGCGTAAAGGTTATCTTGGGAATCAATGCCCACGCCGTAGGGGTTGCGCAAACCGTCGGCAAAGCGTTCGACTTGCCCCGTATCGGGGTCAAATTTCAAAATGCCCGCTTCATAAGGATGCGGTTCTGCTTGTTGATTGCCTGACCCCAGGATTTCGCCATGGTCGGCTTTGGCGCCGACGCCGACATAGCCCATGCCCGCTTGGTCAAAAACGATGGCGTGCGGACCGTGCATGAAAGCGTAACAGCAGGGCAAGCCATCTATAAGCGTACGGAGGCGGCCATTTTCGATAATGCCCACCTGCGCTTCCCCGTTGGCATTGTCCTCAAAGAGGCGGCTAGAGACAAACAGTTGCTCGGTGCCAGGACGCCAAGTGATGCCCGTGGGCGCGGTTAGCCCGGTAAAAAATGGCTCATACTGCCCATCTTCATCCACGACAAAAATCGTGCCGCCCTGCGCGGCGACGTAAAGCTGGCCGTCCGGGCCAAAGGCGAGGCTGGTAAGCTGTTCGTCAACGAGGCGAGTCACGGCTTGCACGGAGAAGCCGTCAGGAACCTGCACGCGCTCTTCCCAGGCGGGCAGATCTTCGTTGCAGGGGTATTTGTCGCTACAGTCGCTGGCGGCGTAGGGGGGTTGTTCCACGGCCGTGAAGGTCGCCATCACGGCGGGGGGACGGGTGGCGGTGGGTGTGGGCACGGGGGTATCGGTGGGCGCGGGCGTGGGGGTAAACGTGGCGGTCGCGGTGGGGGGAATAGGGGTAGACGTGGCCGTGGGCTGGCTGGCGAGTTGGAAGCCGCCGCTGGTATCGTCACTATCGTCAGTGCCATCAACCGTGGAAAGAGGCTGTTCTGCGGTCTGGTCAGGCGCGGTGGACACGGCCGTGGGGGTCACCAGTGGGGTTGGACTGCACGCCGCTAGGGCGAAAAGGGCAAGGAGAAGGATAATAAAATGGGTGGTCGGTTTCATGGTTATGCCTGCTACGTAGACTTGCTTGTGAAAGTTATCACAGCGTAGCCAAAGTATAACCAACACGGCCGTGGTCGGCGATTATGCTCAAACGACCGTAATCTACTTAAGTCAGCACAATTAGAACCCCCGCCTGCACCAAAAGACCAATCTTGTAGTGGTCACGACTC
>JBGTIZ010000005.1:0-6321 GCA_041745395.1 Promineifilaceae bacterium (SeqCode)
GCCTGCCTATAGGTAGTAACAAGCCGATTTTGGGTCTATTTTATGGCTTCGTTTTCTCTTTGAGGAAACCAAAATTGCTGAAAACAACACCATCATTTCTTTAATTTATGCGGAAAATTCGTTAGCTACGGGAATTGCTGATTGGACTTTAAGCAATTCCGTTCGGTCATAAACCCAACTAATTTTTTAACCCGCAAAAGCCGCCACTACGAACTTGCATCTAGCTGTTTATCTAGTTTTGATGCGTGAAGGGGCCTTCGGTTGTGCTATTCCCATTAGCGTCAACGGATGTGACGTAATATTCGTAAACTGCACCCTTAGAACCATTGAAGGTCATGCTATGGCTAGTGGTCAGCGTGGCGCTGGTGTAACTGCCACAGCAGGTCAAAACGACTTCACTGCTAGCGGGTACATCGGTGTTCCAACTAATGCTGAAACGGCCATTGCGATGCACCTGTTGCGCCGACACATTGCTGATTACTGGGCCAACACCAGGTTCTGGGTCGACAGGGTCACCAGGGTTGCTCGGGTCACCTGGGTCGACAGGACCACCAGCACCGCCACCAATAGCTTGCCAAGCGGCATAAGATTGTACGAGGCCAAAGCCATAGGAGTTGTCACGGCCAGCCGCGCCCAAATCGAGAGCCGTGCTAGTTAGCGCATTGCGAATGTCCACATTGCTCAAACTTGCATCTGAACTCCAAATCAAAGCGGCCACACCAGCCACATGGGGGGTCGCCATGGACGTACCATTCCAAGCCTCATAGCCACTAGCAGGTTTCGCGGAGATGCTCACAACAGTGCCAGCTTGCCCTATTTGATTAGCAACCAGATATTGTCCATCTTCTTGACTCAGGCTGATAGCCGGAATGGTGGAGCTATTGCCCGCACCTAGCGTCCCAGAGAAGGGGCCTGGCTCATTGTTATAGAGCACGGCCGTGGTGCCGCCGCTATTTTGCACATTGACTACTTTATCGTAGAAGCTAATATCGCCCCGTTCGCAGAGAACAACCTTGCCACTCCACGCCGCATTGGTAGCGGTACAGCGGCCACCATTGGCTAACGCACCATCGGCCGTACCCAGTGCCGCGAACTCAATCTGGCTACCGCTATAAGTTACACCAGCGACTGTCAATTCATTACGCGCATCCCATGGCACACTGCTCAACACAGCGACGCCAGGTGCTGCTAATTCAACAGCGTTGTTTTTCTGGGAGAAATCAGCAACTAAATTGTTACTATCCAAAGCGGCAACAGAAACGACGGAATCGTAAGAAGCAGGATAGCTCTTGCTTGTACTGCCATCGTTACCAGCGGCGGCAATTGAAAGAATCCCTTGGTTGTATAGATTATTGAAGCCATTGAGTTCTGTCCTAGAAGAGCGACCGCCACCCAGACTCATGTTGATAACTTGTGCCCCAGCACTGGCGCAACGATTAGCCGCGTCAATAAGCGAAGAACTATAAGACCAACCACAGCTATCACCATCAAAAACTTTGACAATGTAAAGGGAAACATCAGGAGCCACACCGACAACTCCCAAATTGTTATTAGCGGCGGCGATTGTGCCAGCTACATGCGTTCCATGTCCGCAACTGTCATTATTCCAACCTGCGGGGAATCCACCAATGACATTGATGCCCGCAAAATCTTCATGGTCAGTCATCAGACCAGAGTCAATGACACAAACGGTAACGCCTGCCCCTGTAGGGCCGTTACCACTGCCATCACCAGCCCAAACCTGTGGGGCTTGTACGCTGTTGATACCATAGGGAGTGGTTTGGCTGGCCGGGTAACGTAGGACATCTTCTTCAACGAAAACGACATTGGGGTTACGGCTGATGCCTTCCAAAGCGGCTGTCGGCAAAGAAATGGCGAGCGTGTTGAGGTTGTCGAATTCGTAATGCACAACACCACCAGCGCGATTGACACTTTGGCTAACGGCCGATTTTTGTCCAGGAACAAATTCAATCATAACGCGGCTTTTTTCCGGAGCGGCCGTTGTCGGCTGGGAAAAAGCAAAAGTAAGTACAGTTATCAACAAAATGGATAAGGTTAGCACGATAAACTTAGCAGTTGATTTCATTTTTCTACGATACTCCTCGTTTTTAGTTTGAACAGGGATAAACAGTTTGTATAGATAACAACGGACACAAGGTGGGGAAATATGTCGATTTACTCGATAAGAGTCTTCTCCTTTCATGTATATGTAGTTTTTGCGCCTACTAGTAGGCCATGTATGGGGGATTAAAACAAGCGAAGGTGATACGCTACAGCGGCGTATGCTCATCACAGGTAAACGAAAGAGCCGTGCGAGTCATATTGGCATCGCAGGTACGCTGAGCCAAGTCATACTTTCTCATGAAGAAGTTCAACTTGTGGCCTTCAATGGCTTAATATACCAGAGAAAAGTTGAGCTTCTGGCGGGGGAGTTACCTTTGTCAGATGAGTATATTTGCTAAATTGTTTGCTACTACTAGATAAGGTTGTTATCTTGTTGTCATCGAAGGGTGGCAGATTATAAACAGGAAAATAATATTTGCAAATTTTAAAATCTCCGCCTGTACTCGACAGGATTTGTAGTAACACACTTTTAAGCGTAGCCAAACGTTGGCTTTGTGTCACAACAAGGCCGTGGGCGGTGTTTAATAGAGTAGAAAGCCGGCTAACCCTTTATGACCACACTCAGCGACAATTTGCATAGCCAAACCGACAACCGACGACCAGCACCTGCTCCAGCAGGCCACCGCTGGCGACATGGCCTCCTTCGAGGCCCTTTTTCAGCGTCATTATGAGCGCGTCTATGGCCTGCTCTTTCGGCTACTGGGCAACCGCGCCGAGGCGGAAGACATCACGCAAGAGGTGTTTCTCCAGCTTTACCAACGCCCTCCCACGGGCAACCATCAGCGGGACGAACACAACCTGAGCGCGTGGCTCTATCGCGTGGCGACCAACATGGGCTACAACGCCATTCGCGGTCGGCAAAGGCAGTGGCAACGCAACACGGTGCTGGTTCCCCCAGAGCAAGACCCGCAGGGTGACCCCGCACAACAGGTGGCGGCACAGGAAGAAGTCACGGCCGTGCGCCATACCCTCGCCCAATTGCCGCCCCGTGACGGCCAGCTTTTGCTCCTACGCCAGATGGACTTTAGCTATGCGGAAATCGCGGCCATCTGCGAAATCAATCCCAACTCGGTCGGTACCTTGCTAGCCCGCGCCGCTCGCGCCTTCAAAGAGCTGTATAAGTGCTGAGCGACGAGCGATGAGTGCTGAGTCAATGTCGTTAGCGCAAGCATTTTTGTCACGAATTAGATTTTCCTTCGTGTTCATTCGTGTCATTCGTGGCGAAAACTATACCTCGAGAGAAACATCATGACTGAAGAACAAGAATTACAGGACGTTTTGCAACAGTTGCGCCTGCTGGAACCCACGGCCGTGGATCAACCCACCCCCGCCGCCGAAGCGTTCACCAGGCTCCAAGCGCAGGCCGCCCCTCAGCCGTCCTTTCTCATTCAACAGCTAACCCATCTAAAATGGAGAATACAAACCATGTTTCAGAAACAATACGCCCCCCGTTGGGCTATGCTGGGCGTCATCGTCGCCCTGTTTATCGCCGTTTTTTCTATGCCCGCCGCCCGCGCCCTAGCGAGCGACTTTCTCGGCCTGTTCCGCGTGCAAAAGTTCGCGGCCATCTCGATTGACCCCGCCCAGCTAGAACGGCTGGAAGATTTAGACCTAGAGGGGTTGTTCCCCGGTGAATTGACCATGTTGGCCGAGCCGACTGAACCCACGGCCGTGGACAGCCTCTCGCAAGCGGCCAACAGCGTGGGCTACACCCCCAAAACCCTTCCCAGCTTCGGCGACTCCGACGACATCATGGTTACGGGCGGCGGGGCAGGCATCCTGACCATCGACCTCATCAACGCCCGCACCATTCTCGAAATCGCGGGCATTGACCCCACCCTCCTGCCCGACAGCCTCGACGGGCAAGACATCAGCGTCACCACCTACCCCAGCGTCATGCAAAATTGGGGGAATGAGCTACACTTCACGCAAAGCCCTGCGCCCGAAGTCGCCTACCCCGCTGGGTTCGACCCCGCGCCCATCGGCCAAGCCCTGCTCCAATTTGTGGGCCTGAGCGAAGCGGAAGCGACGGCTCTCTCGCAGAGCATTGATTGGACATCCACCCTGATTGTGCCCGTGCCCAGCACCATGGCGACCTTCACCGAGGTGAGCATCAACGGTCAACCCGGCCTCTTCCTACGCGGCATTGATGGCCCCGAAGCGGCCGTCATGTGGCAAACCGACGGCTCGCTCTACTTCTTAACCAGCACCTCACTCAGCGACAACGCCCTGCTCGACGCGGCGGAGAGCGTGCAATAGAAGTACGAGGCACGAATTACGAATGACGAAAGAGTGCAAGTTTCATCCTTCGTACCTCGTAATTCATCCTTCGTAATTCATTCTTCCCTATGACTATCTTTGCCATCGAAACGCATCATTTACGAAAAGAATTTGGCGAAAAAGTCGCCGTGGCTGACCTCTCCCTGCAAGTACCGCAGGGGGAGGTTTTTGGCTTTCTCGGGCCAAACGGAGCGGGCAAAACGACCTCTATCAAGATGTTGTTGAGCTTGGTGAAACCAACGGCTGGGGAAGGGCGACTGCTCGGCGACCCGCTGGGCCAGAAAGAGACACGCGGCCGTGTGGGCTACCTGCCCGAACATTTTCGCTTCCACGAATGGCTGACGGCCACCGAATTTTTGGAGCTAAATGGGCGGCTGTATGGCATGGACAAAAAGCGCATCACGGCCGTGATTCCCGACCTGCTCGCCCTCGTTGGCCTCGATAAACGTGCCCACACTCGGCTGGAAGCGTTCTCCAAAGGGATGATGCAACGCATCGGTTTGGCGCAAGCCCTTATGAACGACCCCGCGCTCGTCTTTTTAGACGAACCCACCTCTGGCCTAGACCCGCTCGGTCGCCGCCTCGTGCGGGACATTATTCACGGGCTGAAGAGCGAAGGCACAACCGTTTTTCTCAATTCGCACTTGCTGAGCGAGGTGGAGCAAACGTGTGACCGGGTGGCTTTTATCCGCGACGGCCGTGTGCTGGAAACGATTCTCATGGAAGAGCTAACGCAGGAGACAGTCCAAGTGACCCTGCGCGTCGGCCAGCCAGATGAGGCGTTTTTGCACGGCTTGGCTCAGTTTGGTCACGGGCTACAAATTCACGAGGTCCACGGCCGTGTGCATCTCAGCCTCTCCCACGAAAAACATCTGCCCGCGCTGGCTCACTGGATTGTCAGCCAAGGCCACGCCCTCTACGAATTCACCCCCCATCGCCAAACATTGGAAGAACGCTTCCTGCAAGTCATCGGCACCCAGTCTGGCGATATGACCTGATTAATTGTCAATTGTTAATTGTCGATTGCTAATTGTTAATGATTGCGCCGCGCATCCATCCTCAGCCACCAATCCATTTACTCATTATTCATTACTCATTACCCATTCTTTATGTTAACTATTGCCCAACTAACGATTCGTGAAGGCCAGCGGCGGCTTATCGTGCGCATGGCTCTGATTATGAGTACCCTCTTTTTGCTCCTTTTTGGTCTCGGTCTGCACTATATTTTTGTCCAATTTGAAGATGCGACCTTTATGCGCGAGCAACTCGACGTGCCCGCCAACCTTTTGACCATGGCGGGGCTGTACGTGGTCAACTTTTTGGTGGTCATCATGGCCGTGCTTATCTCTGTGGGTTCCATCTCCCAAGAAATTGACACCCACGTCATGGACACGATGGTTACTAAACCGGTGCGCCGCGCCGATATTGTGCTGGGTAAATGGCTCGGGTTTGCGGTCATGATTGTGGTTTATACATTCTGGCTGGCGGGCGGCGTCATGCTCATTAGCTACCTGCGCACGGGGTGGCAGACGGATGATGTGCTGAGCGGCATTGGCCTCATCAGCCTGAGTGCGGTGACCATTATGACCGTTTCGATAGCGGGGGGGACGCGCCTTTCGACGTTGGCAAATGGGGTGCTGGCTTTTATGCTATACGGGCTGGCCTTTATCGGCGGCTGGGTGGAGACGATTGGCTCTGCTTTTCGGAACGAAACGGCCGTGAATTTGGGCATACTCTCGAGCTTAATCATGCCCATCGAGGCGTTGTGGAAAAAGGCGGCCGTGCTTTTCCAGCCGCAGATGCTCACCAATCTGGATTTTGCGGGGCCGTTTGTGGTCACGTCGGAGCCGAGTGATTTGATGGTGTGGTATGCGGTGGGGTATGTGGTGGTTTTGCTGGTGGTGGCGGTGGTGAGCC
>JBGTIZ010000006.1:0-6686 GCA_041745395.1 Promineifilaceae bacterium (SeqCode)
CGGCGCAGGGAGCGATGGGTCTGGCGCGTGGACAGCCCTAGCCGCAAACCGACCTCTTTCACGGTCAGCCCCTCGACGTAATGCAACTGCAACAGGCTATATAAACGGGCGTCTGCCGTTTGCAGGGAAACGTCTGGCCCGGGGCTGAGCGATTCGATGCTTTTGATGATCTCGCGCCGCAGATGATGGCCGTCGGTGTCGCTGGCTCTCTGCTTGGTGGGCGCGAGGCGGGCGGCGAGGGGATGGGTTTGCAGGTAGGAAAAGTCGTACAAATGCTCGAGCACTTGCTTGACGTCGTTGGTGAATTCGGGGGGTAAGGAAGCTGGGGTCATGGGGAATTGTAAATGGTAAATTGTGAATTGTGAATTGTGAATGAAGCCTCTCGGTTCACTATTGCTGAGCGACCTGACAAAAGGATGAAGGAAGAGGGAAGAAGGAAGAAAATGAGCGGGTCTTCTCTTTGCTTCTCTGCATCTTAGCGAGAGTCCCTTGAAAAAAGGACGAATGAAGAGTGACAAATGTCGATGTGTCCAGAGGCCACTCAGCACTCATCGCTCATCGCTCAGCACTTTTTCCAGTAGGCTCATCGCTGGCTAACGAACTGTCTACTTCAACACGGCCGTGGTGGCCTGCAACAAACGCAACACTTCGGCGGGTGTCCACGGCTGGGTGCGGTGGAAAACAAGCTGGGTCGCCTGCTGGGTCACGCGGTCTTCACTGTAGCTGGTGGCCGTGAGCAAAATCACGGGCACAGCCTGTAACTGCGGGTCATCTTGCATGGCGTTTAGCACGCCAAAGCCGTCGAGGCCGGGCATCATCAAATCGAGAATAACGGCGTCTGGCTGTTGCTCACGCATGGCTAGCAGGCCGCTTTCGCCGTCATAGGCGACGCGCACGCGAAGCGGATGTGAACCAGCATTTAGGCCGCGCTCGACCAGTTGGCACATGCCCACGTTGTCATCAATGACCAGCACTTCGGCCACGGACGGCAGGTCGTTCAAAATGTGCCACAGCCGTTCAAAGTTGAGCGGCTTGCGCAGGCTGGCCACGACGCCGAGGGTTTGCGCCAGCCAAGCGTGGCTGGGCAGGGAGCAGAAAAAGAGGGGCAACTGGGGCGGCAAGTCAGCCAGCGCGACGGGGTCGGGCAGGTGGCCGGGGGGCACGTTCCACACCACGGCCGTGGGATGATGCGTTTGCACGGCCGTGGGTAACTGCGCCCCACTCTCCACCGACACCACGGCAAAATCAGCCAAGCTATTTCCAATAATGGTCGCCACATGCTGGTCTGCATCTACCACGAGCAGACGAGGCGGCGTTTGTGCCCGCCCTGGCTCAATCTCGCGGGTGCGGGTCAGGCGCATGGGTCGATTTTCTGTTTCGGGCAGGGGCAGGGTAAAGGAGAAGGTCGAGCCGCGCCCCGGCTCGCTTTCAACCCACACACGGCCGTGGTGCGCCTCGACAAAGCGGCGGCAAATGGCTAAACCCAGCCCCGCCCCCGTGTAGCCTCGCGCCAGCGAATGATCTACCTGAAAAAACTCTTCAAACAGGTGCGCTTGTTTATCCATAGCAATACCCGGGCCGGTGTCCCGCACGCTAATTTGCACGTAGCCGCTCACGGCCGTGGTCGTGGCCGAAATCGTGACCGTGCCGCTGGTCGTAAAACGACGCGCATTGTTGAGCAAGTTGAGAATCACTTGGCGGATGCGGGTGGGGTCGAGGTTGAGCGTGGGCAATTGAGGGGGCAGGTCTAAGACCAAAGACACGGCCGTGCCCTGAAACAGATTAGAGACAATGCCCGCCGAATCGGTAATGAGCGAAAACAGGGGCGTTTGTTCACGGTGCAGGGTGAAGCCCGTCATTTCAAAATTAGAGAGCAACAGAATATCGTCAATCATGCCTAGCAGGTGACGGCTGTTGCGATAAATTTGGCTGATGTCCCGATACAGTTTGGGTGACCAAGCCATGTCGCCGTACACCTCGGGCGAGAGGTACATTACCTCGCTAAAGCCAAGAATGATGCTGAGCGGGGTGCGTAGCTCATGGCTAATATTGGCCGCAAATTGCTCTTTGGCGCGTTGCGCCTCGCTGGCCTGCCGTTGCGCCAGCCGTAGCTCCCGCTCGGTGTCTTCCCGAATGGTGTTGGCAAGCTGGAGCGATTTCACCGCGCGGCGCAGTTCGGCCTGCTGGGCACTGTTGTGCCGCAGAAGTTCTTCCGCTTGGCGATGGGCGTTCCAGACCCACATGAGGGCGGTATAGAGGGTGCGCAGGGCGAGCCACGCGGTAATCAGGCTGATGAGCAGGGTGGTGAGCAGGCCGTTGAGTGGATAGTCGCGCCAGCCGCTTTGCACGGCCCACACGGCCGTGGCCGCCACCACCAGCGCGGTAATAAATTCGGTGCGGTTAACAAGCATGGCACTGCTGAAAATCAAGACGGCGCCCATAAAAGGCACCCACACGGCGGGAAAGAGCCACATCGCCCCAAGCAAGAGAGCGGTGTGGCCCCACACCAGCACATGCCGCGCCAAGGCCAGCCGCTGGCCAGACCAGTAAAGGGCGACCCCACCCACGGCCGTGAAGGCCAGCCAGTAAAAAAACAGCCCCAGGTGGCTCTCGGGCGGCGCGTCGAAGAAGATGATCATCGTCTGGGCAATGACGATGGTCAGCAGACCGAGCTGAACCACGAGTTGCGCCCGCAGGTCATCGAGGTTAAGGCGTAGGGCGTTGGTTTCGGGGTTGGGAGCCATGGGGGGGGAGTAAGGGAGCGTAAGAGAGTACAGGAGTCAGGGAGGAGTCTTACACCCTAATCCCCATGTTTTTGCTGGATTTGGTCGTTTTGCTGTTCGATGCGGGTGAGTTCTTGCTCTAGGGGGATTAACACGGCCGTGTCGGTGGGCACTTCTCCCTCCCGCGCCATTTTGTTGAGACGGGCGGCCATCTGGGCAAAAGTGACCGCGCCGACGCTGGCCGCGCTCCCTTTGAGCATGTGGGAAGCGCGTTCTAACAAGTCGGGGTCTTGCTCCTCCACGGCCGTGTACATATAGGCGATTTGATGCCGCGCCTCTTTGGCAAACGCGGGCAAAATCTCCATGAGCAGTTGCCAATCCTCCACGCCCAGCATTTGGAAAAAAGCGTCAAGGTCAACGGGCGGAGCTTCATCACTAACTTTAGCGTCAGCAGTCGTTAAGGTCTCGTCGGCAATGGCGAGTGGCGTAGGCGCGTTGCCCAACAATTGCGCCAATTCAGCTAACCGCACGGGCTTGCTTATATAATCATTCATGCCGTTCGCCAAATAGGTTTCGCGGTCGCCTTTGAGGGCGTTGGCCGTCATGGCGATAATCCACGGCTGTTGGTCGGCGGGGAATTCGGCGCGGATGCGTTGGGTGGTGGTCACGCCATCCATATGCGGCATCTGCACATCCATCAGCACCACATCGTAGCTTTGGGCGTGCAGGTATTGCAACGCCTCGAGACCATTGTTGGCCACATCGGCTTTGTAACCGAGCCGCTTGAGCATGGAGAGAGCCACCTGCTGGTTAATCTGGTTGTCTTCGGCAAGGAGAATGCGTAAGGGATGATTGACACCCATTTCCGCCTCGTTAGTGATGTTAGGCACGGCCGTGCGTCCCGCTTTGGCCGCTCGCAACGTTTCTTCATCGGCCGTGAGGGCGGCCAGCATGTTGTACAGGCGAGAGGGATGGAGCGGTTTATAGATGTGCCCATCGTACAAAACGCGAAGCACAGGGGTGAGGGTGGCTTGCTGTTTGCTTAGGCTAATGAACGGAATGCCGGACAGACGCTGGCGCAGGGCTAGCGTTAGCTCATAGGGGTCATCCGCCAAGCCGTCGAGGTCTATAAGCACGGCCGTGGGCAGTTCTTCTTGCATCTGAAGCTGACGCTCCGCGCCCACCAGCGTCCGCGCATGGAAAAAGCTCATGTGCCACGCCTCCGCATATTTGGCTAGAAACTCATAGGTGGTCTGGTGCGTGGTCACTATAAAAATATGGGCAAAGTCGAGCTTCATCCAGACCCGCGAGAGGAGAGCCGTATCTGGTTTGAGGGCGACCTCCAGCCAAACCGTGAATTGGAACGCCGAGCCGCGTCCCACTTCACTCTCGACCCACATCGTGCCGTCCATCAGTTCGACCAGCCGCTTGCTAATGGCTAAACCCAGCCCTGTGCCCCCAAAGCGACGGGTGGTCGAGGCATCTACTTGGCTAAAGGATTGAAACAAGCGGTCTAAGCGGTCGGGCGGAATGCCGATACCGGTATCGGTCACGCGAAAATGTAGCTCGATTTGGTTGGCGGGCGTATTCGTCTCGCCCTTTTTTTCGTCCACGGCCGTGACCGCGACCATGACCTGACCCGTCTCCGTAAACTTAATGCCATTGTTGACCAAATTGACCAACACCTGCCGCAAACGGGTCATATCCCCCACCAGCCGATTGGGAACCAGCGGGTCAATTTCATAGCTCAATTCTAGCCCCTTCATCTGCGCTTTTTGGCGCAAAATTCCCGTGGCGTCCTCCAGCACCGAGCGCAAATAAAAGTCAGACTGCTCTAGCTCCATTTTGCCTGCATCAATTTTGGAAAAGTCGAGAATATCGTTGATGATGCTGAGCAGGGCGTCGCCACTGCGGCGCACCATATAGAGATGTTCCTGCTGTTGGGGATTTAAATCGGTGTCTAGCAGGAGGTCAGAAAGGCCGACGATGGCGTTGAGCGGGGTGCGGATTTCGTGGCTCATATTGGCCAGGAAAAGGCTTTTGGCTTGGGCGGCCGCTTCGGCTTCCTCTTTGGCCTGTTTGAGCGCGCTACTGGCCTGCACTCTGCTGGTGATGTCGCGTACAAAGGCGTTGAACATGGTCGTGCCTTCGAGATCCACGGCCGTGATGGCAATCTCAATGGGAAACTCGCGCCCAGTCTCGTCCACGGCTGTGGTTTCGGTGCGCCGATTGAGCATTTTGCCCGGTTGCCCCGTTTGCAAAAAGCGGCGCAACCCCTTTTCATGCGCCTCGCGGTGCTGGGGTGGCACAATCACCTCTGACAGTTGCCGCCCAATCACGGCGTGATGCGTCCAGCCAAACGTTAGCTCCGCCTGTTTGTTCCAGCTAGCGATACGGCCGTGGGCATCCATCGTGATAACCGCATCGAGGGCGTTATCCACAATGAGGCTCAGCCGCTCTTCACTGGCGCGTAAGGCCTGCTCTGCCCGGGTGCGTTCGGTGACGTCTTGGCTGTAAATATTGACGTATCGCTCTTGCAAAACGGGGGAAAATTTGCACCACAAAATTTGCCCTTCAAACTGATAATCTAGCTCAAACGAGGTCTGTTCTTCTAAGATGCGGGGGACCACTTTTTGCCAGTCGGGGGGCACAAAGCCTGGCTCGGCCAACGCTTGGAACAAGTTGTTCAACGAGTCAGACGCGGCGTTGCGATAAAGAATACGGCCGTGTTCGTCGACGCGAAGCACGGGGCTGGGATCTTCTTCGGGAAACCGAGCCAGCGACTGAATCTCGCGGGTGCGCTCGACCACGCGGGCTTCCAGCGTGTCTCGCTCTTGGCGCAGAGCGACGTTGAGTTCGCGGGTGCGCTCTTCCGCTTCTTGGCGGCGGCGTTCGGCGGCGCGGGCTTGTTTGAGCGAAGTTTCGAGCGCGGCCGTGCGTTTGCTCACTTCTTTTTCTAGGCGGGCGGTGTAGCTTTTGTAGAGCGTGGTCAGGCTTTCTTGCTCTTGGAGCAGGCGCAGGGCATAAACGAGGTAGTTGTTGCACAGGCTAATGAGCAGGGATTGGTTGGGCTGGTCTTCTTCGGTACTGAAAAAGGTGACGGCTCCGAGGTATTTGTCGCCGCTGGTTTGGCGAATGATGACGATTTCGCCCAAGTTGAGGAATTTACCCACGGCCGTGCCCATCGGTCGCGGAATGGCGGGGTGCATGTCTGAAATATGATGCAATACTTCAACAGGGGGCGTCTGCAACGCTTGGCTCAAATCATTGGTGAAGCGATACCCTTTGAGGGGTTGTCCCAGTACACGGTGCAGGCGTTGGCGAATGGTGGAGGGGCCGTACACGGCCGTGAGTCGCATTTGGTCGGCGTGTGGCGGGCCGTCTTGTTCAGCCAGCAGAGCGTAACGATAACCAGCCGCTTGGGTAATGATTTCCAGAAATTGCTCCCGAGCCATCTCATGCACGTTGGGGTCGGCTAAGTGCCCCATCAGCGCGTTGATTTTCGCCACCACGGCCGTGGTTAGTCGTTTTTCGGCCGCGTACTCATTCATCGCCTTCTGCGCCCGCCCCACCTCTGTAAAAACAGACGCATAAGGGTTCTCAGGTGGCAACGGGGGCACACTCAGCGGCGACACCTGCTCTGGTGTCAGACAGCGCAAATAAGCAACAAGTTCTTCGATGTAAGGTTCATGGTTGTGCGCTTCGCTCATGCCTTCAATGATACACGATAGGGGTAAGAAGGGAAAAGGCGGGGAGAGGGGGAAGAGCGTGAAAAAAACCACGGCCGTGTGCCCAAGCATGAAGCGAACACATGGGTCATACAAAAAAGGGCGAAGCAGTCCCCCAACCGCTTCGCCCCTCGCCCCTCGCACTTTATTATTAACCCAAAAGCGCGTGAAAATGGTGATTAAATTCCTCGAGCTTCTCCACAAACGGCGAGTGACCCGTATCCGCCATAACCAC
>JBGTIZ010000007.1:0-7392 GCA_041745395.1 Promineifilaceae bacterium (SeqCode)
AGGCCGCAAATATGGCGCTGAGCTATTAAAATTGTTGCCAGAATCGCCGAACGAATTATTAATCGACCAATTTTTTGCCAAAATTATGACTCTCGGTGGAATTCATGCCCCTGTAGACCCATAAATTGGCGAAGGTATTGATACAGTTGCAGTATTATCTACTTGTTCTAGAATTTCACTTGTCACAACCTCAATTTTTGTCCAATTCCCATAATAGTCGGCATATGCACTCTGGCCTTGTGGATATTTGCTAATACGATAGTCTCCCGAAGTAAGTTCCCATGCTCGTGAAAATCGATTCGATTGCAGTAGTTCGTGGTAAGTTACTATAAATGTCTGTGGATCTCGCTGTCTATCACTTTCGTACCATTGGTACAATTGATACCCTAGAAATATTACAACCAAAAACCCCAACAAAAAGGAACCCCAACTTATACCACCAGAAGAAGTACTATTACTACTATAAGCGGTCTGGCCAGATTGATCATAATCAAAATTATTTGCTTCGATAATTGATTCATCGTCAAATAATCTTGGCCTGTCTTGCCTCACTTGCTCAATAAGTTCATCTAACAAGCCACGACGGTTAAGTATTTAACGAGTTCTTCAGCAAACATCTCTCTTGTGGCTCCTGACCCAACGACATTCTCCCAATCAACGCCCAAGTTGTCACAAAGCAACCTCATTTCCTGCAAGTTATAACCATCTTTTATTTTGTTGGTTAAATCTCTTCTTTGCTGATTTGTCAATTCACGCATTCCAACTCTCCCACTTTCGCAATTTTCTCCTGACTAAGGTAACAGTTCATCTCCAGCGACCAACCTCACTCATCGCCCATCGCTCGTTACTCAGCACTCTTTTTGAGTAAATCTTCGTCTATTTCCACGGCCGTGAGCGATTCTAGCGACACAAACCCATCCACAATTTCTGGTCGGCTGGTCACAATATCCTCTTTCAGCTTCAGGAAAAAGCTTAACTCCGACGGATGATTAACGCCAGTTTGGGCGGCCATCATGCCCGTCCGCGCCGCGCCCAGAGCGGACGCCGCCTGCGACCCGAGCATAACCCCTTTGCCCGCTTGCCGCGCCATTTCTAACATGGCCAAGCTCTCCGTGTAGCCCGTCCGCGCCGTCTTGATGTTCAAAATGTCGAAGGTGTTCAGAGCCAGCTCGCGGGTTAAATCCCGCTGGGTAAAACAGCTATCGTCCCCAATCAGGGGCAGATGTTCACCCGCCCGCACGGCCGTGCGCTCATGCACCAACTCCACAGGGAGAGGCTCTTCACAGTAGAGCAAGCCCATCTCTCGCAACGCATCCAGCCGATAAGGGGCGTCCACGGCCGTGAAACATTCATTCGCATCCGCATAGAGAGCGACCTCCTCCCCAAATTCCCCCTGCAACGCCTCAATTTGACGCACATCAGCCACCCAATCCCGCCCCACCTTCACCTTCAGCACGCGCACCCCCGCCGCATACACCCGCCGCGCATCCGCCAACACATCATCCAGTTCCCCGATGCCCAAAATATAGCTGACCCGCATCCGCTCTTGCGTACAGCCGAGATGCGCCGCCAGCGACACCCCCTTGCTCTGCGCCCACGCCGCCTGAATCGCCATATCCACGGACGCCTTGGCCGTGTGGTTGTTTTTAATGGGCCACAAGCGGGGGAAATAATCATCCACCGCCGCGCCTTGCAGAGCGGGAGCCAGCACCTCGTTGATGATGTGGGTCACGGTCGCCACCGTCTCCCCATAAATGTTGAGACGGGGCAACGCCTCGGCCGTGCCCTCGCTCCCATCGCTCAGCCGCACCCGCACCAGCACATGATGCACATCCCCCATCACATAGCTTTTTCCCCACCGCAATGGCGCGTACAGCGGCAGGCGGAAGGGGGTGGTGGTGATAGAGGTGATTTTGGGAATAGGGTTCATGGTGCAGGGTTCAGGGTGCAAGGGTTTGTGGCTCATTTTCGCTCATCGTTGTTATCGCTCAACCCCACTCATCGCTCATCGCTCAGCACTATTTTCACTCCAATTTCTTCAGGCGATAACTCTTCCGTATTCAGGACGAGCGTCCGGTCGGGGGCGAGGGTTTGCAGGGCAAACACGGCCGTGTCTGGGTCATAATTCTCCCGCTCCGTGCGCACGATTTTCACTTTGGCGAGCATCTCGTCGGGTGGGATTTGGCCTGTTTGTACGAGGTGTTCGAGATGGGCCACGGCCGTGGGGGGCAAAAAATCACCCAATTCCCCCAGCCGAAACGTCTCCCCCGCCTCCCCCTGCGGCACAGAGCCAAGCTGGTCAAAACTATCCCCCCGCCCCAGCAACCGCTCAATGCGCGTCTCGTCCCGCGCCTGAAGCACCACAAACCGCGCCTGCGGGAATAACCCCACCGCGGCCGTGACCTCATCCGCGCCGCGCAGGCCGTCAAAAAGCCACCAAGCAGGGTCGCCCGTGCCCACCAGATTCACGGCCAACTGGCTGAGGGCGTGCGCCATGCCGCCGGGATGCAGTTGGCGATAGTGGCGGGTGTAGGCAAACCGCTCGACCCTGTCCATAATCGCCCGACGGGGCTGGCCCCACGCCGCCTGCACCGTGCCGATTATCAGTTCGTCGGTGATGGCGCGACGGTTGGGCAGTAGCTCGAAGTCCAGCCCCGCCTCGGTCACGGCCTGCACGGTGCGGCTTTTGCCCACCCCGGTTAGACCGACGAAAATGAGCAAAGACACGGCCGTAAGTCTTACCCACCCCTCCGGCAACGGCTCCCCCCATCCCAAATCTGGCGTCAAACGTCTAAATGCAATCATCCTATTCCTAATGAGTGGGCGAAGGGCCAGGTTAATGTTTCTGCCAGCCATAGCCTGATTACAAAATGGGCATAAATTAAGCACACGACCCAACTCAATTTCAGAACAGGCTGAGGCTGGGGTAAGCATCAAGGTCGAGGCCGTCCCGCTCGCCACGGATGAAGCGGAAGTGGGCGGCCGCACCTATCATGGCCGCGTTGTCGGTGCAGAGGGCGAGGGGTGGGGTGCGCACGGGGAGGGGGGAGAGGCGGCGGGTCATTTCTGCTTTGAGGGCGGTATTGGCTGATACACCACCGACGATATGCACGGCCGTGGTTCCATACTCCTCCGCCGCCCGTACAGTCTTCGTCACCAGCGCATCCACCACCGCCGCCTGAAAACTAGCCGCCAAGTCATTCACGGGCATCGTCTCGTCATTATAACGGCGCACGGTACGCATCACGGCCGTTTTCAGCCCACTAAAGCTAAAATCATACCCCTCATTCATCACCGCTCGCGGGAACTGCACGGCGTGTGGGTTGCCGCTCTGTGCCGCTTGGTCAATGGCTGGACCACCGGGATAGGGCAAATTAAGCAGACGCCCCACCTTGTCAAACGCCTCCCCCGCCGCGTCGTCCATCGTGCCGCCCAGATGCTGATAGGTGCAATGGTCGGTCATCAGATACAGCTCGGTGTGGCCGCCGCTGACCACGAGGGTCAGCACGGGAAACTTGATTTCTGGCTCCGCTTCGGTCAGCCACAGCGAATAGATGTGCCCTTCGATGTGATTGACGCCCAGCAGAGGCAATTGACGGCCGAGAGCCAACCCCTTGGCCACGTTTAGACCGACCAGCAGGGAGCCGACCAGCCCCGGCCCTTTGGTCACGGCGATGCCGTCGAGGTCGTCGTAGCCGATGTGCGCCTTGCTCATCGCTTCGGTCACGATGGGGTAGATGACTTCGATGTGGCGGCGGGAGGCCACTTCGGGAAAAACGCCGCCATATTTGGCGTGGATTTCTTCTTGGCTGGCGACGACATTGCTAAGAATGCGCGTGCCGTTTTCGATAACGGCGGCGGCGGTTTCATCACAGGAGGTTTCGATGGCGAGTAAACGAGTCATGGGGGGGAATTAGTAATGAGTAAGGAATAATGAGTAAAGGGCGTAGTGTTTCAATGAGCAAGGAGCAATGAACAAGGGCTATCGTATTCGTAAGAGGGCTTCGGCGGTGGCGGGGAGGAAGCGGGCGGTGGTGATGAGGGCGTGGAGTTGCCACGGGGTGGTGACTTCGGGCTGGTTCCAGTGGTTGGTGCGGTTGACGGTTTGGGCGACTTGGGTGGGGGTGTGGGTGGGGATGAAGCGGGCGAGGCCGGGCAGACGGTCGAGTGTGCCGGGGTGGGTGGTAAAGTAGTTGGTGTCGGTCAGGCCAGCGGTGATGTGGCTGACGTGCAGGCCATACGGGGCGACTTCGCCTCGTAGCCCTTGGGTGAAGCCGCGTAAGGCCCAGCGGCTGGCGGCGTAGCCGGTGGCGTGGGGCCACGCGGCGTAGGCAACGGGTGAGTTAATGGTGAGGATGTGCCCACGGCCGTGTTTTTGCATCGCGGGCAATAGCTCTCGCGTCAAATCAAAAGCGGCCAAAAAGGGCGCGTCCATCATTTGCCGCACCTCAGCCGCGCTCGTTTCGGCCACGTCCAGCCAGCGACCCGCCCCCGCGCAATGCACCACAATGACGGGTACGCCGTTTTCGCGGAGCAGGCGTTGCGCCGTTTGGGCGACTTGGGCGGGGTCGCTGAGGTCTACGCTGTAGGCGCGAGCCATGCCCCCTGCGGCGCGGATGTCGTCTACCGCTTTGTTGAGTTTGGTTTGGTTGCGGGCGAGCAGAACGACACGGGAACCGTGGGCGGCAAGGAGTTGGGACACGGCCGTGCCAATCCCCGACGAAGCCCCCGTCACTACCGCCAAACTCCCCCGCAGGGGCACAGCCCGCTGACGACGCACCGCCTTGTTCACCAAGGCGACGCCCCCCAGCAACAAAGCCCCCCGCAAAATAATACCCTTAACAAATCTCGGCAACATCATCATCCCCCTAACCTGCTAACCAACTACGCAAAGCGTCTACAGTTTGAAATTCAGGGTCAAAAACAGCTAGTCCCTCATGATTTGCGGCACGCACAAGCCGTTTGTCACAACTCCATAAAACAAGTTGTGGTATCTCTGTAGCACGCAAATCCAAGCAGGAGCGCAAAATAATCGCATCGGTTGCGTTGATGTTATGGCGCAGGATTAAATCAATAGCCCGATAGACAAGACTATCAGCAACAGCAATCAACTGAAAATCATTATCCAAAACGATTTCTTCATACAGCTTTAGCAGAACTTCGTTAAGGGTTGCTGTAGGTAATTCATTTCGGTTCCGTTTGCGCACTAAAACAGAGACCACTTCGAGTAAGCCTACATTAGAACAAGTCATTTTTTCTCTAGGCACAAGGTCAAAAACTGCATTGACCACCTCTGTACCCACTTCAGAAGCATACCGTTTGCTGAGCGCACTCGCATCAAAGTAGACAAACATCTATTCCTCACGAGCGGCGACAATCGCTTCACTAAGCGTATAAGGCCCTAAACCAGCCTCATGCATTTTCTGTTGTACCTGCTCAATCGGCACCGCCTTGCGCATTGCATCCACACCGAGATTATGCAAAAGTTGCACCATTTCAGCTTGCAATTTTTTCTTGTCAGACAGAATCACCTGTGCCTGCAAAGCGTGCTGGTCAATGTATTCACGCAGGGCATTTTCAATGAGCATTTGCAGGTCAAGGTCACTGCCGGCCTCAAGCCCCTGCGCTTTCTCAAGTAACTGTTGGCTAATTTCTAGCTGAAGTTGCATCTCTTACCTCACTGGACTGAATGAGTAAACCACGGCAAGCATTCTCCCCCTACTTTACCGCCGAACGAGATTCATTCGCAAGCCATACTTGGGGCGAATGGTCACTTGGGGCAATGGCTCGACCTGTACCCCTTTCGCCACTTCGAGCCGATATTTTTGGGCGACGGTCGCCAAAATCAGCTTTGCTTCGACAAGGGCGAACTCTTTGCCGATGCAGATATGAGGGCCACCGCCGAAGGCTAGGTGGGCAAATTTGGAGCGGTCTTGGACTTTCTCAGGGGTGAAGCGGTCGGGGTCGAAGGTGTGGGGGGAGGGCCACACGGCCGTGTTATGGTGTACCGCATACGAACTAATCACCACCAACGCCTTCGCCGGAATATCATACCCCCCAATCACATCTGGCTCGCTAGATTGGCGCGTAATAATCCAATTCGGCGGATACAGCCGCAGAGCTTCATTAAATACCTGCCCCGCATATGTCAAGCGGGGAACATCTTCACCGACGGGCACACGGCATAGCCCGTCCGACTCCGCTTCCAACCTAGTCTGCACCTCGGGATGCTGGCTGAGCAGGTAAAACGACCACGTCAGCCCCGCCGCGACCGTCTCATACCCCGCGATGAGCATCGTCAGGCACTCATCCCGCACTTCTTGGTTATTCATCTGCGAGCCGTCCGTATAAATGCTGTGCAGGAGCATGTTGAGCAAATCATCATCCTCGGTCGGCTCGGCGCGACGCTGTTTAATCAGTCCATAAATCAGGTTGTCAAACTGCTTCAGGTTGCGCTTGAAGCGCAAATTGCGCGGCGTGGGTACAAACGGCGGCGGGGCAATCAGCATCTTCGCTCGAAACACGACGTAATCCAGCAATTCCAGCATATCGTGCGCCAAATCATGCGCATCGTCCGTCAGGTCAATGCTGAACAACGCCTGCCCCACAATCTCCAGCGCAACGCGCATCATCTCTTCATCAATATCGAGCGACTTCCCCGCCTGCTCTAAATCGGCCCAGCGATGCATCGTGCGCTCGATAACCACCACCATTTTGTCCACCAACCCCACCAGCCTCTGCCGATGAAAGCTCGGTTGCGCCAAACGGCGATGGCGAAGCCAAAAGTCGCCGTCCGTGGTCAGTAGGCCGTCACCCGTCACATAGCGAAAATTATTGTACTGGAACGTATTTCGCCCATAATTTTGCCAATTATCCAGCATGACGTGCTGAATATAGTCAGGATGATTGAGAAAGTAGATGTTCCAGAAGCCAATGGGATAGCGCACAATGTCGCCATATTTGTCAGCCGCTTTCATGATATAGCCCAGCGTATCTTGCTGAACTTCACGCGCTTCGCTGAGGGGAATGCCTTTTTCGGGGCCAGGAGGATGGTTCATAGAGTAGGGTTCGGGGTACAAGGTTCAGGGGGCAAGGAGTAGCGTGTTGTACAACGGCATAGCCGCCAATAACGAGATATTTAACGTTGTTGTCTCTGAAAATTTTCAACAGATCGCTGAAGTCGAAGTTGATGAACATCTAAACCTTTTACCCTGCCATAATGAACAACCAATTCCCAAGACGCCTGAAAGCGCACGGCCGATGGTTGCGCTTGCCAAAATTGCAGGTCAAAGGAACGATCCATCTCGCTTAGTTTGCCTTTACGCTCGAGAATGTTTGTTTTTATCATGGGGATATTATAGCAGTTTTGGGGCGGAATGCGTGGGGCGGTCA
>JBGTIZ010000008.1:0-5489 GCA_041745395.1 Promineifilaceae bacterium (SeqCode)
GGGCACAGCGCAAACTGGGTGGCAAAAATTGGAAACGACTGCACAGGCTGGTTTATGTGGTGGCGGTGCTGGCCGTTCTGCATTATTTTTGGCTGGTCAAAGAAAATTATACGTGGCCGATTTTCTTTGGGGTGGTCATTAGTCTGCTGTTATTGGTACGCACCACGGCCGTGAAAAACGCTCTCAAACGCAGTTAAATAGGCGTGTCATGTTTCACGTGTCATGTGTCAGGTGGCTTTTCTCTTAACCCGCCTCCCTTCCTCTCTTTCTCACTTTCTCCCTTACTCCCTCTCACTCCCTCACGCCCCTCCCAATCTAAGCCTTCCATCAGCCACGCTTGGCAGGGCTGTCAGCCGACCTGTATAATGCACCATTGTGCCCGTCAGCTATGACTACCACATACAGCCCTATGACCACTATTGAAAGCAGTGCAAGTAAAAGCTCTGAACCATATCAATTGCCACCAGCCATCGAGCTAGAAAAAAAAGTGGCCCACACGGCCGTGCCGCGCCAAATTAAACAACCCAACAGCGTGCTAGTCCGCGAAATTTTGGAGACGTTGCTCTTCACCTTTTTTATTGTATGGTTGGTAAAAGCGGGCACGCAAAATTTTCGCATCGAGGGCGCGAGCATGTTGCCCACGCTTCATGAAGGGCAATACCTGATTATTAACAAGCTGATTTACAGTCTCGAAGAGCCAGAACGGGGGGATATTGTCGTTTTGCATTATCCCAACGACCGTAGCCGGGACTTTATCAAGCGCATTATCGGCCTGCCGGGGGACACGGTCGAGATTCGTGACCAACAGGTGTTCGTCAATGGCATCCGCTTAGATGAGCCGTACATCAGTGCCCCACCCAACAATAATAATACGTGGCAAGTGCCGCTGGATAGCTTTTTTGTGGTGGGCGATAACCGCCCTAACTCGAGTGATTCACGCAGTTGGTCTTATCTGCCGCGTGAAGATTTGATTGGGCGAGCGTGGCTGGTGTATTGGCCGCCAGAGGATTGGCAGTTGATTCCCCATTTTACGCATGATGCTGTACCCAACCCCCTTGTTGAGGGGGACGGCAACACGGCCGTGTTAACCCCTTCTTCCCCCGCCACCACCGAACAATAACCCCATCCCCATGAGCAAAAAATTCATCCTCGTCGCCGGCAACATCGGCTCCGGCAAAACCTCCCTCACCGAACGCGTCGGGACACGGCTGGGCTGGCAAACAGGCTACGAATCCGTAGCCGACAACCCCTACCTGCCCGATTTTTACGCCGACATGCGCCAATGGTCGTTCCATCTACAAATCTTCTTTCTGGGACACCGCGCCCAACAGCATCGCCAGCTCGCCCAAACGCCGCAATCCGCCATTGCTGACCGCAGTATCTACGAAGACGCGCACATCTTTGCCCGCGCCCTGCACCATCTGCACAACTTGGATGAGCGGGATTATATGGCCTATCGTGAGGTGTACCAGCTTGTGACCGACACCTTGCCCCGTCCCGACTTACTGCTCCATCTGAAAACCCCTGTGCCCGTTTTACTCGAGCGCATTCAACAACGCGGCCGTGGTATCGAAAGCGGCATCACGGCCGACTACTTGAACCTGCTCGACCAATTCTACGAAGAGTGGCTCGCTACCTTTGACCTCTGCCCTGTGCTGACCATACACAGCGGCAATCTGGACTTTGTGCGCAATCCAGACCACCTCGACACCGTCGTCAACCATATCCAAGCCCGCCTCGCTGGCAAAGAAGAGCTTGTGCTTGACCCGTAGCTGGTTGCTCCTCTTCCCTCTACCTTCTTCCCTTTTCCTTCTACTGGTTTAACAGACAAGTTTTGACGGGTTCTACCTCAAGTAATTATTTACCAGAACAATATTGTCGGACTACTACTCTCGGACAACCCATGATGAAAAAAGGTATTCTCTCCGCCTTCGCGGCCTATGCGCTGTGGGGCTTTTTGCCCATTTACTGGAAAACGCTGGGAATGGTCTCCGCCAGCGAGATTTTAGTGCATCGCATGATTTGGTCGCTCCTGTTTGTGGGCTTCCTGCTGTGGGTGGGCAAAAAATGGCCCGCCCTGCGCCCCCGCCTGCGGGACAAACGCACCTTGGCGATTTATTTTGCGGCGGGCAGTTTGCTGGCAGTCAACTGGTTTGTCTATATCTGGGGCGTGAACGCGGGCTTCATCGTGGAGACGAGTCTGGGCTATTTTATTAACCCGCTGGTCAATGTGGTGCTGGGGGTTATCTTTTTTGGGGAGCGGATGCGGCGGGGGCAATGGATCGCCATTGCCCTAGCCACGGCCGGGGTTCTCTACCTCACCTACAGCTATGGCCGTTTGCCGTGGATTGCCCTCACGCTCGCTTTCTCGTTTGGCTTTTATGGCCTGCTCAAGAAAAAGGCGCCCTTGCCCGCCCAAGAAGGGCTGTTTTTGGAGACGGCTCTGCTCTTTTTGCCCGCGCTGGGTTATTTACTCTTTTTGGAGATGACTGGCACGGCCGTGTTTGGCCTCACCGCGCCGCTTTATGTCAATTTTTTACTGGTGATGACGGGCGTTGTCACGGCCGTGCCCCTGCTCTTTTTTGCCGCCGCCGCCCAGCGCATCCCCCTCTCCCTGCTCGGCCTTATTCAATACACCGCCCCCACCCTCCAATTCTTGATAGGCGTCTTCATCTACCAAGAACCCTTCAGCGGGCAACAGTTCATCGGCTTCAGCCTTATCTGGATTGCCCTCGCTATTTACTCAGGCGAAGGGCTACGCGAGCGGCAGAAGCGACGCACGGCGTTGGCCGCACCGCACTAGGGAAGCGAAAAGTGCGCGTTAGGGGTTCAGGACAAAGACAAACACCCCGTCCTGCTGATAGAGCAACGTTAAATCATCGTTTTGGCTTAGCTCCGCTGGGTCGAGGAAGCCCCCTTTTTGGCCGACAAAAACGTGGGTGACGCCCTGCTCACGCAAAAAGTCGGTCGCCACGGCCGTGTGCCAGCCCTCAATCGCCTGCGCCTCCTCATTAAAGGCGATCACCGCCCAGACTAACTCCGCCTCAAACGTATAATCAACCGGCGGCGTGGTGGTGGCGCGTTGCGTCAACGGCAACAGCCAGCCCCCCCCGTCACTGCTCGCCCACGCATTCGGCAACCAGAGCCAGCTATTCACCGCGATTTTGGCTTCGGGCGGCACATTTTCCCGCACCCAAGCGATACCCGCTTGATCCTGCGGCCACGTGAGCCGCGTCGCCTCATTGAGAATATTGATTTGCTGGCGCACGCCAAACAGGAGCAGGGCGACCAGCAGGGCGCCGCCAGCGGCATACAGCAAAACTTGGGCGACCCAGTTCACACGGCCGAGGACAGGCCATAAAACCAGCACGGCCGTGGCTAAAAAGAGGCTCTGCGGCACAAAAAAGATGATGTACAGGCTGTTCAGATTGACGGCGGGCAACACGCCCCGCCACGGGAAAATATCCCCCGGAGCGAGCAGTAGCGTCAGCCCCAGCCACGCGGCGAGCAGGAGCGGCACAACAAGCTGGCGCACGGGGATGTAGCGGCGCAGGGCGGCCAGTAGGAGCAAGCCGAGCAACACGGCCGTGGCGTACCAGTAATATTGTTCCCAACCAATGGTCACATAGTTAAAGGGGAACTGGTAATAACTGCTCACTTCAGCGGGCACGGCCGTGTTCAGATTGGCTTGGGTCGCTAATTGCCACAGACGGGGGGAGACCAACACGGCCGTGAGCATGCCCCCACCGAGCAACGCCGCCACCGCCCCACCCTGACGCCTGACCAATAACCCTCCCCCGACCAGCAGAGCCAGCGTCAGATAAAAAACAAACACCCGAAAATGCACCAAAAACAGCCCCGCGCCCAGCACCGCCAGCAACCCTGCCCACGCGCCCCATTCGCTCCGCCGCCGCTCCTCTGCTTGCCCCAGCGCGTAGCTCACCGCCAGCAAAAGCGGCAAAATGAGTACACCCGTCAGTTGGGTCAGTCGTCCCCACGAAACATAGTAGGCGGGAAAATAAAAGGGTACGGCCACCCACAAGGCGGCCATCAGCGCCACCCCTCGCCGCCGCGTCAGCAACCAGCCGCCGCTATAAACGGCCAGCGGCACGAGCGCACCCAGCAGTTGCATCATCACCAACAGGGTCGTTTCTAGCGGCCAAAAGTCGGCGGTCATGATTTGCAGGCTGGCGGGCAGGGCATGAAAGCCGTAATGATAAATGGGGCGACTGACTTCGAGAAAAGGGACGTAATCCCAGATGGTTTGGCCGCTGTGCCGCATCACGGCCGTGATAAGGGCGTGGCGACTGGCGTCCACCCACGGCAAAAAGGTCAAGTCCCGAATGGCTATCAGGCGCAGAGCCAAGCTAAACAGGAGCAGAACGGGCAGGAGCCAATCCACGCCGCGCCCCCACGGCCGTGTGCCATATCGCCCAGCCATCCCAATAGCCACTCCCCAGCCCCCCAGCAGGAGCGGCCACAGCAACCACCACGCCCAACGCCAGCCCAGCAAGCCAGGCCACAGCCAGAGCAACGCCCACGCGCTCAGGCCAACGGCCAAAGCCAGCCCCCAGCGGCTGTTCACCTCCCACGCGGCCAGGCGGGGATGCACCACCAGCCATGCGCTGGGGCTAAAAATGAGGAGCAAACTGAGGAGCATCAGCCCACCGTAGCGCAAAGCATCACGGCCGAGCTGGTTTAGCGCATCGAGGGGTAAAAGTTGGTAGCGGGTGGTGAAGTTGAGGATGTGGGCGGCGGTGGCGTGGGTACTGGTGGTCAACACGGCCGTGTCCAGCACATTCAGCCGATACCCCCACACCGATCCCCAATTATCGGCCGTGCCGTGCAGAGTCAGCGCGTACGCCTGCCCTGCCGACGCTGGCTCCGGGGGAAAGCGTAAAAACAGCTCCTGATTATGGCGCACCTGCCGCATCCGCCAAGTTTGCGTCGCCACAACACGCGCCTGCTCGTCCCGCAGAGTCAGCGTCAACGCCCCGTTTGGTTCGGAACCGTCATCCAGCTCATATTTGACCAAAATCAGCTTGATTTCGGTCAGGCCATTGTGGCGGGGCACAAAGGTTTGGGTGATGGCTTGCTCGTTTTGGGGGGCGGGCAGGGCGGTGTCGAGTCGGTCTTGGCGCATATCAATGGCGGTCACGGCCGTGGGCCAACCTACCAGAAAAGCTACACCCAAGGCCAACACGCCCCCCACAAGCATGATCAGCCATGCCCAGCGGTGAACCTGCTGGCGTGTTTCCTGCGCATAATCGTGAAAAGCAGACATGAGGCAGAGAGTAGCACCAGCCGCGCCAAAGACCCTACCGAGTTTAGTTGGTTCTTAGTTGTGAAGGCTCTCTGAGGAATTGTGTGGTCAACCGCAAGCCCAAAGAATTCTCGCACGGAAATGAGCAAAGTTGGGGAGACCAAAGGCAATGCGTTTGATAACTCTGATCTTGTTATTCATCCCTTCCACAAAGCCGCTGGTGATG
>JBGTIZ010000009.1:0-9698 GCA_041745395.1 Promineifilaceae bacterium (SeqCode)
CCTGCCTATAGGTAGTAACAAGCCGATTTTGGGTCTATTTTATGGCTTCGTTTTCTCTTTGAGGAAACCAAAATTGCTGAAAACAACACCATCATTTCTTTAATTTATGCGGAAAATTCGTTAGCTACGGGAATTGCTGAACTAAGTCCAGTGAAAAAGAGCAAGGGGCGGCCATCACCAATTAACGTCTCCAGCAAACCCCGCTGGTCATGTGGGTGTTCGTTGTTCATAGTTCCCGTAAACCCAATTGGGGCAAACCCCTCAGTTTTTCACTTCCCAACACTCACGCCCACTCCCTCGCATCCACCATGCCCCGCTCCTCGGGGTCAATCTCCTCCACAAACAAAATCTCATCCGCTCGCACCCGACACGCCTGCTGAAACGCCTGCCCCAGCGGCTCCCGTAGCTTCTCTTGTTTATCCACGGGCACACCCGCCACCCGCACCGTCAGCATATCCCGTTGCTCGGGGCGCGAGACGATGCCTTGCACTGGGGGCGCGGCCAAACCCATCATGCCCGCCGCCTGCATAGCCGCAAAACGAAGCTGATTGGGATGCACAAACATGCCGCGCACTTTCAGAGCCTCACCCGTGCGGCCAACGAGCATAAGCTTACGCTCTGTCTGCTGGCTTTGCCCCGGGGCGGGATCCATATTGAGGGCTAAATCCCCCGTGCCCAGCCGAATGAGCGGGTAAACGTGGCTAAAATTGGTCACGACCACTTCCCCCGCTTCGCCTGAGCCAACGGGCTGACCTGTGTCAGGGTTGACAATTTCGATAATGGGTTCGGGCATTAAGTCCATAGCCATGCCGCCATCATCGTTGACGGCGAGAACGCCTAACTCGGCCGTGGCGTAAGCGTTCAAGACGCTGATACCGTATTTATTGACCAGCGTATGGCGCAAGCTGGGGGGCAACGGCTCGGCTGAGGTCAGGGCTTTGTTGATTTTGACCTGCTCCCCGATTTTTAGCCCCATTTCTTCCGCCCGCTGGATGAGCTTCATGAGGAAGCTGGGCGTGCCGACGTAACCGGTGACGCCTAAATCAACGCATATTTTGATTTGCAGGTCGGTGTTGCCCACGCCCGTGGGCACGACGGTCGTGCCAAGGCTGGTCAGGGCATTATCGAGAGCCAGACCAGCGGGGACGAGATGGTAAGAAAGCGTGTTTATCACAATATCATCGGCCGTGAAGCCTGCCCGCTGGAAGGCTAAAACAGCCGATGCCCAGTTATCTTCGCCGCCGTCTGGTTCGTAAATGGGGCCAGGGGACATAAAGATGTGGCGGATTTGGCTCATGGGCACGGCCAACATGCCGCCAAAAGGTGGGTCGCTTTGCTGGAGTTCGACTAGACTGTCTTTGGGGAGAACGGGAAGTTGGGGAAGGTCGGCGATGGTTTGGATGTCGGCGGGGGTGAGGCCAGCTTGCTCGAAGCGTTTTCGCACGGCCGTGGCATGATCATAAGCGTGTTGCACGGCCGTGGCTAATTTTGCATCAATCTTTTCGGTCATAAAAAATAATCCTCTCGGTAACGTTAAACAGCTTAAAACTTACGGCTTACGGCTACGGCTCACCTAACCTAACCAGCGTTTCCGTCGTTTATAATGCTTTACATCGCGGTAGCTCTTACGCTCACCCACGGCCGTGAGGCCCAAGTAAAACTCTTTGATATCCGCATTTTGCGACAACTGCTCGCCCGTGCCGTCCAGCACCACCCGCCCATTCTCCATCACATACGCATAATCCGCCTGTTTCAGAGCCACATTCGCATTCTGCTCCACAATCAGCAAAGAGACGCCCGCTTCTTTGTTAATGCGCCCAATAATATCAAAAATGTCGCGCACGAGCAGGGGCGCCAGGCCAAGCGATGGCTCATCCAACAGCATCAAGCGCGGTTTAGCCATCAGGGCGCGGCCAATCACCACCATCTGCTGTTCACCGCCAGAGAGATAACCGCTGGTGCGCTGACGCATCTCACGCAGGCGAGGGAAATAATGATACACCTCATCTATATCCCGCTTGAGCACGGCGTTAGACGCCCCGCGAAACAACGCGCCCGTTATTAGATTTTCTTCCACGGTCAGATGCTGGAACAGCGGCCGCCCTTCCAACACTTGCACAATCCCCAGCCGCACAATGTCATCGGCCGTGAGGTTGTCAATGCGCTGGCCGTCAAATTCGATGTTGCCGCGCGTCACTTGTCCCCGTTGGGAAACAAGCAGACCCGAAAGAGCCTTGAGCGTTGTGGATTTTCCCGCCCCGTTTGCGCCCAAAAGGGAAACGACCTGCCCCTCTTCGACCTCAAGAGAGACGCCGCGCAGAACCAGAATCACGTCACTATAGACGACTTCGATGTTGTTGACTTTGAGAAGCATAGGATTGTGTGACAGGCCGAGGGGAGAGAGGGAAGTGAGAAGTCAGAACGACTGTCTGCCTTTCCCTCTTCCCCTCATGCCTGAATAGGGTCAATCAGGGTTACTTATAGAGAAATTAGTTAAAGCTTGGACAAACGACCCTCACCCCCAACCCCTCTCCCTTCGGGAGAGGGCTGGAGTGAGGGGTTTTCTCACCAATTCTGTTTTCTCTATTAGTATTATTCGCCACTCGGCCGTGTGTCGGGTAGTTCCACGTTATCATCCAAGATTTCGTAGACAACCTTTTCGCCATCCCACGTCACGCGCCGAATACTGGTTGTATTAGGAGAGCGGTCAGTATCGCCCACAACGTAAACGGAAATACCGCCGCCGTCAATTTCGCCTAAATCCTCCATCGCTTCCAGCATGGTTGCGCCGGTCACGCCCTCAAGTCCGCCCTGCATATTGACAGCGTGGATATAAGCGGTGCGAATCGCCAAGAACTGGGCAAACGTGGTCAGGTAGGTGGTAGAGCGGTCAGAATCAGGACGGCCTGCTTCTTCAAAGGCCATAAGAGCCAGTTGGACGCCAGGAACATCGGTGTCGCTCCAGTAAGCGTAAGGCAATGGCCCCAGATACCCATCAATCAGGGCTTGGTTTTCACCCAAGAAGGTGGGCACATCGTTGTGCATAGACCAGTTGACGCCACTCATGACGATTTGGTCCCAAATGCCGAGGGCATGCGCCGTACCGACAACTTGGGCAGGCGTAAAGGAGAGGCTCTGATTCCAGATAACATTTGCGCCGCTCAGAACGAGGTTCTGCAACGCGCCGCTCACGTCAGCATCAGGTGAGAGAGCCGCTTCTTCGAGAGGCAAGACGGTAATGCCTAGCTCTTCGGCGTAAGCAATAGCGGCAGGCGTGGTGGCGCCAGCCCCAAACGCATTGGGCCAGCCAACGACGCCAACAACGATGTCGTCACCCGCACCTTCGGGACGGTATTCATCCCAATTGTTGCTCAGCCATTCGAGGAAACCCGCGAACTGGTCAGAGTAAATAGGCGCGGCGGCTACGGTGTAGCCACTAACGGGATTATAAATAGCGTCCGCTTCTAGCCCGGCGACAAGGTGGACGATTTCGTCTTCAAAGACGCGCTCAGTTAAGGCAAGGGTCGCACCACTGCCGTAGGAAAGCAGGAAGACTGGTTTGGGGGTTGCCACGCGGAAGCGTTCGTAGACGGCAATTTCTTGCTCAACCGCATAGTTGGTTTCGCCAAATTCGACGCGCACCATTGCCCCACAGATGCCGCCGTTGTCATTGATAACGCGCACGGCGTCTTCGGTCGCATAGGCAAAACCACTGCCTAGAATAGCGGCCAAGGGGCCTTCACGACCAGCTTGTTGGTAAATGACGATTTGTTCGCCGGTTAAGTCCACTTCACAAGCTTCGCCACCAAGCAGAATGGCGGCTTCGCTCATTTCTGCGTCAGGCTCTTCGGTCATGGGTTCGCTAGTGGCTTCAGCCACTGGTTCACTGGTGGCTTCCGCCATAGCTTCGTCAACGGCTTCAGCCGCTTGGGTAGCGGCGGCGTTGATTTCGTCAGCGTTTTCGGTAGCCATGGCCACCACTTGGGTAGCGGCGGCGTTGACCGTGTCGGCGTTTTCGGTGGCAATAGCCACTGCTTGGGTAGCGGCGGCGTTGATTTGGTCAGCGTTTTCGGTGGCGATGGCTTCCGCTTGTTGAGAAACCTGCTGTGCTTGTTCGGGGGAGCAGGCGGCCAAAAAGAGGATCATGACCACGGCCGTGAATAGAAAGTAAAGTTGTTTCTTCATCGTTTATCTCCTCAGGTAATAAGAGTAACAGTCGTTTAATTGGTGACTATCGGCTCAGAAAAAGAACACGGCCGTGTGAAAATCCACAACCGCTTAAGTAAACTAACAAACATTCTCGTCCAATCACCTCCTTCGTCAACCAGCACACCGGTCAACGCGCAAACGGTCGCAAGCGCCACGACGCCTTAAACAAATTCCAGCGATGCGCCAGACCGCGCGGCTCAAAGATAAGGAACAAAACCAACATTAGACCAAAGAAAATCGGACGGAACGACGTCAATAAACTAGCCGCTTGGTCAGGAAACACTAGAGCCAACTGCGCCCCCATCCAAATAGCGACATCATCCAGCAAAATAATAAAAATCGCGCCCAAATAAGGCCCCAAATTCGTGCCCAGCCCCCCAATCACCAACATGCCTAAGAAAATAATAGACTCATTCAGCCCATAGCCAAACTCCGTGCCCACCCCGCGCTGGCTGGTCGCTTTGAGTGCCCCCGCCGCACCCGCCAGCATCGCCGCCAGAAAAAACGCCTTGAGCTTGAAATTAAACAAGTTGATACCCAACAACTCCGCCGCTAGGTCATTATCACGCACCGAAACAAACGCCCGACCCAGCCGCGTGCGCGAAATATTAATCGTCAGCAGAGTTGTAACCAATAATGTTACCAAAGAGATATAAACAAAGTTATTGATCTCGGCAAAATTAACGGCATCCCCCAAAAAAGTTGGCACGGGAATCGTAATAGAGCCGCGCGTGCCGCCCAAATAATCTTTGAAGGTGTTGCGGGTCATCCACGGAATGATAAATTGCGCCGCCAGCGTCGCCATCGCCAGATAAAACCCTTTGACCCGCAAGGAGGGCAACCCAAAAATCAGTCCAAACAGCCCTGTCCCCACGGCCGCGATAGGGATCGCCAACGGAAAAGGAATGCCCAGATGAATCATGCATATAGCGGCGATATAGCCACCCACCAGCATAAACGCCGCTTGCCCCAACGAGATTTGCCCCGTGTAGCCAGTCAAAATATTCAAGCCTTGTAGCGCAATAACCGTATATGCAATGCGGTTAATCGTCGAAACCACAAAAGCATGGGAGCTTTGCATGGTGGCGGGCAAGAACTGGCCGAGTAGCGGCACCAGAAACAGGAGCAAGATACAGATAATCGTCAGCCACACCTGCCACGGTTGGCGCAAGACAGTCATATCTTGTTCATAAGTACGGTCAAAATCACCAGCAGGACGTAAAGCCATAATTCACTCGCGGTCTGGGAAGTAGGTAGGTAATGGGTTAGATAGAGTCTACTGTTCTACTTTAAGTATCAAGTTTCACGTTTCACGTTTCAAAAGTCATGTGCCTTGCACCATGACCCTTGAAACCTGCTATATTCGCTCGATGCGTTTCTGTCCAAACAACCCTTCAGGCCGAATAACCAGCACAATCAGTAATAAAACGTAGGGCGCAATCTCGGCTGATTGGCGAATTTCTGGCACGCCAGAAGCTTGCACCAAAGCCTGCACCAGCCCCACCGCAATCCCGCCCACAATCGCGCCGGGGAACGACTCCAAACCACCCAGCAAAATAGCGGGAAACGCAATCAGAGCCACAGTCGCAATGTTAATACTTACGCCCGAGAGCGTCGCTAAAAGCACCCCCCCCAGCGCGGCGATAATCCCCGCAATAGCCCACGAAAGACCAAAAACGCGAGAGATGCGAATACCTACACTTTGGGCTAGCTCATGGTTTTCTGAGGTGGCGCGCATCGAAAGGCCGGTGCGGGTCTTGTTAAAGAAGAGGATGAGCAACCCCGCCGCCACCAAAGCGACAACAAAGGTGGCAATACGAGCATAGGTGACCCGGATTTCGTCATTTAGCCCCGCACCAGCGAACGGTATAATCAACACATCGGTGGGTGAGAAGGGAGAAGGAAAGTTTGATTTTGGCTCGGTGCCAAAAAAGACGGTGACAAGCCCATCCATGAGTTGCGCCAAGCCAAGGGTCATCAGCACAATCGAGAGCAAGGGCTGGCCGGTCATAGGGCGTAAGGCAAATCGCTCGATGGCGAGACCCAGCAAAACAGCAACCCCAGAGGCTAAAATAATGGCTAGCCAGATGGGCATCCCTTGTTGACCATCCCACATGCCCACCGAGAAGAACCAGGTCATGTAAGCCCCAATCATCACCATTTGCCCTTGAGCAAAGTTGAATACCTCGGATGATTTGTAGATGAGGACAATGCCAAGGGCAATAAGGGCGAGCGTGCCCCCGTTTAAGAAACCATTGACAAATTGTTGGGGCACAAGCACCCAGTTAATGAGATTGACTTCCATAACTATTTCTCCGCAGGGTGGGGATTAGGCCAACAAGTAAAAAGTAAGAAGTGAGAAGTGAGAAGTGAGAAGTGAGAAGTTGACCTGACGTTATGCTTCTTCGTCGAGCTTCATGACGTGGACGTTGGTTTCGATAAAGCCTTCGCTACCGTCTTGGTATTGGACTTGAGCGCGAACAAGAATCGTTTCTTGACCTGCATAAATCGCCTCAATCATGTCATGATAACGTTCATACAAAAAATTGCGGCGTAGCTTGCGCGTGCGCGTCATCTCGGCCTCGTCGGCGTCAAATTCTTTGTGCATCAGCACAAAGCGGCGCACCCGACCAGAAGGAGGGAGATTGTTGTTTACATCCTGCACCGCTTCCTTGATGAGACTGTAGACTTCCGGCCTTTGCGATAAGTCCAAAAAGGTGGTGTACCCAATTGCCCGTCGCTCTGCCCACTGCCCCACGTTATCAAAATTCATGATAATCAGGGCAATAACAAACTCGCGTGTCTCTTCACCGACGGCCATCACATCCTGAATGTACGGGTTAAATTTCAGCCGCCCTTCGATGAATTGCGGAGAATATTTTTCCCCATTCGCCAGCGTAATCATATCTTTAAGACGATCCAGATAAATGATGTGCCCATCTTCGTCGATATAACCAGCGTCGCCCGTTCTGAACCAGCGCGTGCCGTCGGCGTCTACGCTAAACGCATCTTCCGTAGCCTCGGGGTTTTTATAATACTCTTTGAAAGTGGCCGCGCTTCTAATCTGAATTTCCCCTTCAGGCGAGATGCGCACTTCTGCGCCAGGCACAGGCTGGCCGACGCTGGCGAATTTAATGTCGCCGTCGCGGTGCATGGCGACACCGCCCGCTACTTCGGTGGAGCCGTAAATTTGCTTAAGATTGATGCCCAACGCATGAAAGAAGCGCATGGCGTCAGGGCTAAGGGCTGACCCGGCCGTGTAGGCGGAGCGAATTTTGGACATGCCTAATTTGTCACGCAAGGGGGCAAAAACGAGCAAATCACCTAAGGCGTACTGGGCTTTGAGCGCACCCGCAATGGGTTCATTACGCATTTTTCTGTCAGCCACTTGGTAGCCGATGGGTAAAAAGGTGTCGTACAGTTTGCGATTAACCCAAGTGGCTTCGTTCATGCGTACCTGTACCGTGCTGACGAGGTTGTCCCAGAGGCGCGAGTTATATAAGATGCCTTCGGGAGCGATTTCGCGCACGTTTTCGCGCACCGTTTCGGGGGCTTCGGGGAAGTTCATGATGACGCCGTTGGTGACGTGGGCGGCAACGCCAAGAACGTGCTCGGCAATCCAGCCGAGGGGGAGGAGGCTAACGTGGTTGTCGGTGTCGTGACGGGGGTCGAGGTCGTCGAGGTAGTCGGAGGAGGCTAGGAGGGCGTCGTGGGTTAACACGGCCGCCTTGGGCAACCCCGTCGTGCCTGAGGTAAAACACATGACGGCGGTGTCTTCGCCACGTCCGATAGCTACTTCGGTGTCGAAGCGGGAGGGTTCTTTGGTGGCCAGTCCACGGCCGTGGGCCAGCACTTCATCATAAGAAATAAGCCACGGGTCGTTATAACTCCACAACCCCTGTTCATCCCAATAAACGACCCGCTTCACGTGCGGGATTTGTGCCCGAACTTCTAAAAATTTATCGCACTGCTCTTGGTCTTTGGCTAAAACAAAGGCGGCATCACTATAGCTAGCCGCATAGGCCACTTCGTTTGGCCCCGCGTCCGTAAAAATGCCCACCTGAGCCGCGCCCACCGCCTGTAAGGCAATATAAGCCCACAGATAATGACGATCATTGTCGCCCATGGTGGCGACGTTATCGCCCCGCTGAAGCCCCAGCACCATCATGCCCAGCGCAAAATCACGCACGATTTCGTATGATTCTTGCCAGCTATACTCACGCCAAATGCCTAGCTCCTTTTGGCGCAGAGCCACTTTGTCAGAGCCATACTGCTGTACTTTTTGTAAAAAGTGTTGAGGGATTGTCTGCGGTTTGCTCATAGGTTAGTGGGGGTGGTGAGGTGAATAGGAGGGCGTGGTTTTTATAGCTTGCTTCAACAAGCAGAAGTTGCCTAAGTTAAGCAAGCCTTTTCTCTACGCCCTTCTCCACTCTTGCCTTAAACTAAGATGCCTCGCCTAGGTAAGCTTGAATCACATGGTGGTCATTCTTGACTTCATCTGGGGTGCCATCACCAATTTTGGAACCAAAATCAAGCACAACAATGCGGTCAGAAATATCCATGACCAAACCCATGTCATGCTCAATCAGGACGATGGTAATGCCCCGCCGCTCATGAATGTCGAGGATAAAGCGAGCCATGTCCTCTTTTTCTTCGTTGTTCATGCCCGCCATCGGTTCATCTAAAAGAAGCAATTTTGGCTCTAGGGCGAGCGCACGGCCGAGTTCAACCCGTTTGCGCAAGCCATACGGCAACGCCCCCACGATAGATTTACGGATATGCTCTATCTCCAGAAAATCAATGATTTCCTCAACCACGGCGCGGTTATGCACTTCTTCTCGCTGAGCCGCACCCCAAAACATCATACTCTGCACCATATTTTGCTTCATGTGTACATGGCGGGCGGCCATGAGGTTGTCGAGCGTGCTGAGACCCGTATAAAGCGCGATATTTTGGAAGGTTCGCGCCATGCCGAGTGAAGCGATTTTGTGGGGAGGGGTCTTGGTCATCTCGTGACTATTATCAAAAAGGATGGTGCCTTTTTGGGGCCGATAAAAGCCGCTCATGCAGTTGAGCATGGATGTTTTACCCGCACCGTTGGGGCCGATGATGGCTCGAATTTCTCCCTCATAGACATCAAAGCTGACATCTTTTAAGGCGACAGCCGCTCCAAAACTCAAGCGAACATCGTTGACGGCAAGTATTTTAGACCGTTGGCTCATAATTGTGTTGATATGGTGGTAGGGTGGGCTTCAAAAAATTGTTTCTGGCAGGCAAAATTAGGACATTTTTTGGACGCTTTTAACAATAACACAACATAATTTTTGTGCAACAAATTCAAGTGGGGGAGTAGGGCGATTGCATACTAACTTGGCTGTAGCACCTTAAGCAAATAGGCTTCGTCCCAAGCCGCTTTCAAGCGTTTATTGGCAATACCGCACTTCGCACTTTTCTCCTGTTTAAGCAGGCTAGTAGCGATGTGACGTAAA
>JBGTIZ010000010.1:0-11528 GCA_041745395.1 Promineifilaceae bacterium (SeqCode)
TGGGTGCAATTGAATAATGTGACATCTGACAAAATGTAAAAATGAAGTCAAAATCTCCTTGCCACCCTACCAAAAGCAACAAGGAGATTTTGATGAACACTGGACTGTTTTTACAAATTATACTTGTCTTTGTCAATAAAAGAGTTGCAGAATTAACTCAAGAATTGAATGAGACATATGATTTTGCGACTTTTGAACAAGAAATCCTTGAAGTGATGAGCCAAGTCAGCACCTTACTTATAGCTATTGTGCTGACAGAAATAATGACCTCACCTGAATATTTAGCCCTGTTAAAGCAATTAGCGGCTCGTAAAGGGATGCGCTTCAAAGAATATCGCACGGTGACAGTTTTTTTGGCGACGGGTAAAACTGTCAAAATATCCACACCATATTTCGTTAAAGCTAAACCCAAACGAGGACGGAAAAAACTAGGGCCGAATGGCCGAGGTTCCCATTTGGGGTTCCGGGTTTTAGGTTTGATAGGGCGAAGTAGTTCCATTCTGGTCAGTGAAGTCGTTAAGATGGCTATGTTATGCCCTTCACTAACCATAGCCCAAGATATGTTAACCGACCGAGGCATAGACCTTGATGTCAGCACCATAAGTCGCTTTTGTCGTCAATTGGCTACCGATGGTATTCGTTTCCGAGGACAGGTCTCGCTAACTGAACAGGAAAATTTACAAGGGTATACGCTTGTTATTGGGATTGATGGCGGTCGTTTACGAGAAAGATGTCGTAAACGAGGTCGCAAAAAGAAGGGGCAAAAGCGGCAAGGTTATAACGGTGAATGGCGTGAACCCAAGTTGTTCACGATGTATCTACTGGATGAACAAGGAGAAACTGCTAAAGCATTCAAACCTGTACACGACGCCACCATGGGCAACCATGAAGAACTGTTTACTCTATTGAATCGTTATCTCTCCGCTTTGCCAGTAGCAGAGGCGTCACGTCTCGTTTTTTGTGGTGATGGTGCCCCTTGGATATGGTCTGGTGTGGAAGCGTTGTGCCGTCAGTTGAACTTGCCTGAATGCTGTTCCGTTTACCAAGTATTAGATTACACTCACGCCAAACAGAATTTACAGGACATTATCGATCTAGTTTCCAAGAAAGTACAAGAGAAAGAAAAAATTGCCACCAAGTGGCAAACACTCCTGTGGCAAGGTGATATTGATGCCCTACAAGCAGAGATTAGCCGTGTTTTGACAGGTAGAAAAGAGACAAGTGCACTGAAAAAATGGCGCACTTACTTTGAAAAAAACGCTCACCGTATGCAATACGAAACATTCAAAACAGCCTGTATCCCATGCGGTAGTGGCTGTGTTGAGAGTGCTATACGCCGTGTCATCAATTTACGACTTAAGTCAGCGGGCACATTTTGGAAACGAGAAACAGCCGAGCATTTTCTATTTTTGCGGTCCCAATTGATTTCAGGCCGTTGGTCTATTTTTCTAAAAAATGTCATTCGGCAATCGGCACGTGCCTTATTAAACCTTGCAAAGTGTTTAGATGTTGAATTATTTCAGCCAGCTTTGTCAAAAACATGAACTCGACCGTCTACCATTACGATGTCATATTTTGCCAATGCACCCCCTGGACATTGGCGACCGCCTTGGGTAACAACGATGCGACGTTGGCGCAGGAAAAATTACAGCTAACCCCGCCGCTCCCTATCCCCATCTTCCTGCCCATCAACCGTTATGCAGATCATTTGCGCCAATTTGCGCCCATAGAACGGCGGCAACGCACCTTGGCCGCCTTTATCTCCCAATACCTCATCGAGCGGCAAAGCTCTTTGGAACTACCCGCCGACTTTTTCCGCCAACTGTTGGCGCAAGGGACACACGTCATCTTGCTCTTGGATGGGTTGGATGAGGTGTCGAGCGAGGCGGAGCGGGAGCAGGTGGTGCAAGCGGTGCAGGATTTGGTGCGCGGGCATGAGCAGTTGCGCGTCGTCGTGACCTGCCGCACGGCCGCGTATCGGGGCATTGACCAGTTTCGTGAAGTTCGGGTGCAACTGCTAACCGAGGAGCATATCAGCCACCTCGTGACCAATGCGTACCGGTACGTTTATGCGGGTAGCCCCGAGCGACAACTGGCGCAAACGGCGGATTTGTTGACGGGCATTCGCCAGCTAGAAGCGGAACGCCAGCAAAGGCTAGGCGAACGAGCGGAACGGTTAATTAGCTCCCCGTTGCTGGTGCGCATGATGCTCATTGTGCATATTAGTGAACGCAAATTGCCCGACCAGCGGGCGGAACTGTATCTGAGGGCGACGGAAAATCTGTTGGAGCCAACCTATGCTCGGGATGTCAATGTTCAGCAGGATATTGGCCGCATGATTGGGGGGGAACGGGCGTTGGAGATGGTGCAATACATCGCTTACCAGATGCACGGCCGTGGGCAACAACAAGGACGCGAAATCACCGAACGGGAACTGGAAACCCTCCTCCGCAACCACCCCACCTGCGCCGATTTAACCGACACCTTTCTGAGCCTCACCCGTCAGCGGGGCACTGTCATGGAAACGATAGGAGAAACCTACCGCTTCATTCATCTCGGCTTTCAGGAGCTATTGGCCGCCCGCTACATGGATGAGGTGTTACTGCGCCAGCATTCCTTGCCCGACGTGTTGGGCGACAAACTGCAAGATAGCTGGTGGCGGGAACCGCTCCTGCTCCTGCCCGGCTACTGCGTGGCTGTCAAAGGGCCTTCCCGCGCCGAGGCTGTTATCAACTATTTGGCGGGGTTAGATGGGGGGGAGTTGTCCACGGGTTTCCGCAATTTGCGCTGGCACGCCGCTTCTTTGGCGGCTACCGCGCTCTATGAATGGCGGGATGCCCCGCCCCACTTGCGCCAAGCACTGCTTGACCGCTTGCTCGCTTTGCTGGCGGAAGATGTAGAACTGGCGCAAAAATCAAGCTGGCAACGCTGGTGGGGGCAACTGACTACACTTCCATTACTACCCGCAACTCGCTTGGGGCTGGGCATAGCCCTTGGGCAGTTGGGTGACCCGAGGCCAGGGGTGGGAGTGTTGCGAGATGGTGTGCCTGATATTGCATGGGGTAGCCCGGTGCCCGTGGGCACATATACGATTGGAGGGATTGGTGAATATAACGGCCAAATCCGACAAGTGCCGATTAAAGAGGCCTATCAATTAGCCAAGTACCCTATCACTAACACCCAATTTGCCGCCTTTGTGAATGCGCCAGATGTGTATAAGGCGGACTGGTGGGCAGGTTTGTTAGGCTGTACAAAGAAATTTGATGATTCGACGTGGCTGTATGGCAACCATCCTCGCACCGATGTGATTTGGTGTCAGGCGGTGGCGTTTTGTCGCTGGTTGAGCGATAAGCTGGGCTATGAAGTGCGCTTGCCGCATGAGCATGAGTGGGAGGTGGCGGCGCGGTATGGGCACGGTAAGGTATACCCGTGGGGGTCAGATGTGTTTGACCAAACCAAATTGAATGTAGACAAAACTGTGGGGCAAACCACGGCCGTGGGACTCTATCCCACTGGTCGCCAACCCGAACTGGATTTATATGATATGAGCGGCAACGTGTGGGAATGGTGTCAGAATAAATATGAAGAGCCAGAGGTCATGGCCGTGAATGAGAGCCTAGCGCGGCGCGTGTTGCGCGGCGGTTCCTGGAACGACCCTCAAGACGACGCTCGCGTGGCGTATCGTGTCAACGTCCGTCCTAGCTACCGTGGCACCAATGTCGGTTTGCGGGTGGTGCGCGTCCTGCGTCGTCCCCTATCTCATCCTGGCCCACTGCCTCCTGTTCGCACGTAGCGCGCCAAACTACACGCCCCGTCTCATTTCCCCGGCACTTCCAAAAGTGCCGGGGAAGTCCAGAGAAGGTTGGGCACGACAAACGTTTGTGGTGGGCAAAAAGAAAGAATGTCTGACGGTATTGGTGGGGACTACGGGTTCTGGTGGCATTTCCCTGGCACTCGGAAAGTGCCGGGGAAGGTCAGTGCGTAGGGGCACACCGCTCGTAGTAACGGCTTCAGCCGTTTTTCCCCCAGAATGGACTAATCTCCAAGATTGGTCCATTCTTTGCTACAATCACGCTCAAGAAGTTCAACTTCTAGTAGGGTAAAGGCATGCCTTTACCCTACTCAACTTTTCACGTTTTACTTCCCACTGCTCACCCAAGGAGACCCCACCCATGACCCACCCCCGACCCATCCGCGCCCCACGCGGCACAGACCTCACCTGCGCCAACTGGCTCATCGAAGCCGCCTACCGCATGCTCCAAAACAACCTCGACCCCGACGTCGCCTTCGACCCCGACAACCTCATCGTCTATGGCGGCCGGGGCAAAGCGGCGCGTAACTGGCCCGCCTTCGACGCCATTCTCGAGAGCTTGCGCCAGCTAAAACCAGACGAAACCCTGCTCATCCAATCCGGCAAACCTGTGGCCGTCTTCCGCACCCACACCGACGCCCCCCGCGTCCTGCTGGCCAACTCCAACATCGTGCCCGCCTGGGCCACCCAAGAAAACTTCGAGAAATGGGAAAAAGAGGGCCTCATCATGTACGGCCAAATGACCGCTGGAAGCTGGATTTACATCGGCACGCAGGGCATTTTGCAAGGGACGTATGAGACGCTCGGCTCGCTGGCGCGGCAAAACGGCTGGCCTAGCCTGCGCGGCAAATTTGTCCTCACGGCCGGGTTAGGGGAAATGGGCGGAGCGCAACCGCTTGCCGTGACCATGAACGACGGCGTCGGCCTCTTTGTCGAAGTAGACCGCTGGCGGGCAGAACGCCGTCTGCGCCTGCGCCAAATAGACCGCATCAGCGACGACCTCGAAGAGGCGATGAGCTGGGTAGAGGAGGCGGTCAACGCGGAAACACCCCTTTCGGTAGCCTTGGTTGGCAACGCGGCCGAGATTTTGCCCCGCCTGCACACCCTCGGCATCCTGCCCGACGTGGTCACCGACCAAACCTCGGCACATGACCCACTCTACGGCTATATTCCCGCTGGTCTGACGCTGGAAGAAGCGGCTGAGTTGCGCCAAAATGACTCAGAAGCGTATCTGGCGCGGGTGTACGATTCGATGACCCAGCATGTGCAGGCCCTGCTCGATTTTCAAGCCAAAGGGGCGATTGTCTTTGATTACGGCAACAATTTGCGCCAACGCGCTTTTGACCACGGTCTCAAAGAAGCGTTTAATTATCCGGGCTTTGTGCCCGCTTATATTCGGCCATTATTTTGCGAAGGGAAAGGGCCATTCCGCTGGGTTGCGCTCTCGGGCGACCCCGCCGATATTTACGCCACGGATGAGGCGATTTTGGAGCTATTTCCCGAAGATGAACATCTCGCCCGCTGGATTCGCAAAGCGCAAAAAGAGATTGATTTTCAGGGGTTGCCCGCCCGCATTTGCTGGCTGGGCTACGGCGAACGGGCCAAAGCAGGGCTGAAATTCAATGAACTGGTCGCCTCGGGCAAGGTGAGTGCGCCTATCGTTATCGGCCGTGACCATCTCGACGCGGGGTCGGTGGCGAGTCCCAATCGGGAAACGGAAAGCATGAAGGATGGCTCGGACGCCATTGCGGATTGGGCGATTCTCAACGCACTTATCAACACGGCCGCGGGGGCGACGTGGGTGAGTTTTCATCACGGGGGAGGGGTCGGCATTGGCTACAGCCTCCACGCGGGGCAGGTTATCGTGGCTGACGGCACACCCGAGGCGGCGGCTCGCCTCGAGCGTGTCCTGACCGTTGACCCTGGCATGGGCGTGGTTCGCCACGTAGATGCGGGGTATGAGGAAGCGATAGCCGTGGCGAAAGAGCGGGGCGTTTCTATTCCGATGATGCGTTAAACAGTGCTGAGCCTACTGAAAAAAGCCCCTTTTCGCGGAAATCCACCTCTGGTAGATTTTGCAAAAATACCTCTTTTTTCAGGGCACTCAGTGCTGAGCGATGAGTAACGAGTGCTGAGTGGGTTTTGATGCTCATGCTTGCCCGTAGGTTTAAAACAGTGCTGAGCGATGAGTAACGAGGAGTGAGTGGATTTTGATGCTCATGCTTGCCCGCAGGGTTAAAACAGTGCTGAGCGATGAGTAACGAGTGCTGAGTGGGTTTTGATGCTCGTGCTTGCCCGCAGGGGACAAGATTCGTTAACGGCACTCAGCACTCATCGCTCCTTACTCAGCACTCATCCATCGCTCGTTACTTTCTTGGAGAAAAACTCATGAGTAAATTGCTGATTTCTGGACAAAATTTGACGCAGGATGAGGTGGTAGCGGTGGCCCACGGCCGTGTTTCTGTCCATCTTGACCCTTCTGCTTTACCCAAGATAGAGAGGGCGCGCACGGCCGTGGAAAAACTCGTGGCCGAAGGGCAAATCGCCTACGGCATCACCACCGGCTTTGGTCGCTTCAAAGACAAACTCATCACCCCCGACCAAACCAGCGACCTCCAGCGCAATCTGGTGCGGAGCCACGCCGTGGGGGTCGGCCCCTTGCTCGACAAATTAACCGTGCGGGCGATGCTCCTCGTCCGCGCCAACACCCTCGCCATGGGTTACTCCGGCGTGCGCGTGGCGCTCATCCAGCTCTTGCTCGACATGCTCAACAAAGGGGTACACCCTTGCATCCCCGCCCAAGGCTCGCTCGGCGCGAGCGGGGATTTAGCCCCACTGGCGCATCTAGCTCTGGTGGTGATGGGGGAAGGAGAGGCCAACTTGGGGGATGGTCGTCGCTTGCCCGGCCGTCAAGCGTTGCACGAAGCGGGACTCCAGCCGCTCGAGCTGGCCGCCAAAGAAGGGTTAGCTCTGCTCAACGGCACGACCTTCATGGTGGGGCAGGGGGCGTTGCTGGTGCGTCGCGCCATCAACCTCGCCCTGACGGCAGATGCGGCGGCCGCGCTGTCGCTCGAGGCGTTGCACGGCACCGCCCGCGCCTATGATGCCCGCGTTCACGCCGTGCGACCCCATCCCCGCCAAATCCAGTGCGCCGCCTTTTTGCGCGGCCTGCTACAGGGGAGTCACTTTCTGCGTGACGACGACCCCAACAATGTGCAGGATGCGTACACCCTGCGCTGTGTGCCCCAAGTCCACGGCGCGGCGCGGGACGCCATCGCCTATGCCCAATGGGTGATTAACATCGAGCTAAATTCGGCCAACGATAATCCGCTCATTTTTGTGGACGAGGAGACGGGGCATATTGATGTCGTTTCGGCGGGTAATTTTCACGGGGAGCCGATTGCTATCGCCATGGATTATATGAAGCTGGCGGTGACGGAGTTGGGCAATATGAGCGAGCGGCGCACGGCACGGCTGGTGGATGCGGACAGCAACGGGGGGGTGTTGCCGATGTTTTTGACGCCGCAGGGGGGCTTGCAGAGTGGCTTGATGATGGTGCAGTACACGGCCGCCGCCTTGGCCTCGGAGAATAAGGTGCTGGCGCATCCCGCCAGTGCGGACACGATTCCGAGTAGTGCCAATGTGGAGGATCATGTCAGTATGGGGGCCACGGCCGTGCGGCATACTGCAAAAGTTCTCGACCATGTGGAGACGATTGTGGCGATTGAGCTTTTGGCGGCGGCGCAGGGGGTGGATTTTCGGCGGCAGGTGTTGGGGGAGGGGGTGCAAATGGGTCGAGGCACGGCCGTGGTTTACGCGCTCATCCGGGAGCAAGTGCCCTTTTTAGAGGAAGATGTGCCGCTGTCGCCCTACATGGAAGCGGTGCGCCAACTCGTCGCCGACGGCACGCTGAAAGAGGCAGTCGAAGAAGTGCTGAGCGATGAAGGGTAAAGGGTAAACGCAAATGACCATTAACGTGCAAAATCCACACGATCGCTTTTTTCGCCGCACCTTCGGGGATGTGGAACTAGCGGCCGAATTTCTCAAGGAGTATCTACCGCCCGCCCTACGGGATAAGCTGGACTTGAGCACCCTGCACAAAAGCGACACCATTTTGGTGGACGAGGAGCTAGCTCAGCACCAAAGCGACACGCTCTATGAAGTGGATATTTCGGGTAGTGCGGAGAAGGTGTTTGTGTACATCCTGATTGAACACAAAAGCTATCCTGATAGATGGGCGTTGCTCCAGCTTTTGCGCTACATGCTCAAGCTGTGGCAACAGGAGGTGGACGCGGGCGCGAAGCAGTTGCGTCCTATTTTGCCGATTTTGATTTATCATGGGGAAGTGGTGTGGCCGTATGGAGACCAGTTTGCGGATTATTTTGTAGAAGGGGACGTGTGGGGTGATTATTTGCCGAGATTCACGGCCGTGGTCAAAGATTTTTCGGCTGGCTCCAGCGAAGAGATACGGGGATTGCTCCGCCTGCAAGCCGTGCTACTCGCTTTGCGCCGCATCCTCGACCGTAATTTGCCCGACCATTTTGAGACATTCATCGGCACTATTTTCCGCATAAGCGAAGATGAGCGTGGCTTGCGTTTACTCGAGTTAATTTTGTACTATTTTACCGTGGCGACGGATAAAATATCGCCCGAGACATTGCAGGAAACATTGGCGTTGCAAGACGCGCAAGGAGAGAAAGTGATGCAAACAATCGCTGAAGTTTTTCGTGAAGAAGGCCGTGAAGAAGGTCGTGAAGAAGGGCGTGTTGAAGAGCGGGTAGAAAGTGCCTATAGAGTGCGCCAAGGTGTGTATAGAGTATTGCAAGGCAAGTTTGGCCGCGTTCCTGAACCAGTAGAGGATATTTTGGAAGAAATATATGATTTGGATTCGTTAACCCATATCAACGTACAGGCTGCCCTTTCTGAAAGCGTAGAGGCATTTGAGCAATGGTTAGACCAGCAACCCATACCCCCACATGATTGACCTACTCATCACTCATGCCGCCCAGCTCATTACCACCCCGCCGGGCATACGTGGCGCACGGCGGGGCGCGGAAATGGGCGAGGTTGCCCTGTTTGCCAATGGCGCGGTGGCGATTGACCACGGCCGTGTACTCGCCGCTGGACACACCCGCGATGTCCTAGAACAGCATCCCCCGCGCACCGCCCATTACGTACTCGACGCTAGTAACCGCGTCATTTGCCCCGGCTTTATAGACAGCCACACCCATCTCGTTTACGCAGGGAGCCGCGTAGACGAATTTGGGCAAAAGCTAGCGGGAGCCAGCTATTTAGAGATTTTGGCCGCTGGCGGGGGCATTCTCAGCACCATGCACCATACGCGCCACGCCAATGTTGCCAAACTGGTCGGCCAAACACGGCCGCGTCTCGACACCCTGCTCGCTTTGGGAACCACCACCGTCGAAATCAAAACGGGCTATGGTTTAGACCTCGTCACCGAGCTAAACATGCTGGCCGCTATCGCCCAGCTAGACCAGAGCCACCCGCTCGACATTGTGCCCACCTTCTTGGGGGCACACACCTTGCCACCTGAATACAAAGGGTACGGCGATGATTATGTCAATCTTGTTGTGGAGAAGATGATTCCAGCCGTGGCGGACTGGTACGCGCAGAGCCATTTTGCGGCGCAAGGTACGCCCTTTTTTATCGACGTGTTTTGTGAAAAAGAGGCGTTTAGCGTGGCGCAGAGCCGCCGTATTTTGCAAGCGGGTTTGACCGCTGGGCTACAGGCCAAGATTCATGTAGACCAGTTTAATCGGCTGGGCGGTTTGGCAATGGCGGTTGAGCTAGGCGCGGTGAGCGTGGATCATTTGGAGGCAACCACGGCCGTGGACATCCCCTCCCTTGCCGCTAGCGAGACGATAGCCGCCTTGTTGCCCTCCGTTAACTTTCATCTGGGCAACAGCCAGCAAGCCCCCGCGCGAGCGATGTTAGACGCCAACACGGCCGTGTGTCTCGCCACTGACCACAATCCGGGGTCTTCCCCTTGTTACTCCCTGCCTCTTGTGATGGCTCTCGCCTGCCGCCTGCAAAAATTCAGCCCCGCCGAAGCGTTTAACGCCATCACCATTAATGCCGCCCACGCCCTCGGGCTGGGGGCAAAAATCGGCTCGCTCTGCCCTGGCTATCAGGCGGATTTACTCGTGCTAGACGTGCCCGATTATCGCTACCTGAGCTATGAATTGGGGCGTAATCCCGTCACGGCCGTGTTCAAAAACGGCCAACTCGTCCACGAAAATTGATGCAAGGTGCATGGGACAAGGTGCAAGGTACGCTTTGCACTCTGAACCCTGCCCTTGAACCCTGAACCATGCAAATTCCCGGCCTTGCCACCGCCCATTCCCACGCTTTTCAACGCGCTTTGCGAGCGCGTACCCAACGATCCGTATCGAATCAGCATCAGCTTCCGGCTGGCTCTTTCTGGTCGTGGCGCGGCCTAATGTATGCGCTGGCCGCCCAGCTTTCGCCGGATGATGTTTATCATCTTAGCCGTTTTGCCTACATGGAGTTGGCTTTGGCGGGGGTCACGGCCGTGGGTGAATTTCATTACTTGCACCACGCGCCCGACGGTCAGCCCTACGCCGATCGGCTGGTCATGGCCGAAGCGGTCATACAGGCCGCGCAAGAGGTTGGTTTGCGCCTCTGCCTCATTCGGACTGCCTACCTGCGCGGCGGCTATCAGCAAGAGCTGACCCCCGCCCAACGCCGCTTCAGCGACCCCGACCTTGACCCCATTTTGGCCGACGTTCTTGAGCTACAAAAGCGATATGCCGCTAATCCGCTGGTCAATATCGCCGTAGCCGCCCACAGCATCCGCGCTGTGCCTCTGCCCCAAGTGCGTGAACTGGCCGACTTTGCCCGCGCCCAGAGCCTTCCCTTCCACATGCACATCGCCGAGCAGAGGCAAGAGCTGGCCGAATGCACGGCCGAGTACGGGCAAACTCCCGTCGCCCTACTGGCCGAAGCGGGCCTATTAGACGAAAATTTTGTCGGCGTACACGCCACCCATCTCACCCCGCAGGAGGTGACCGCACTGGGGCAGGCGCGGGCGTTGGTCTGTATTTGTCGTACGACGGAGCGGGATTTGGGGGATGGCTCGCCGCCGCTGGCTGATTTGGTGCAGGCGGGCGCACGGCCGTGTGTCGGCGTAGACAGCCACGCTTCTAGCGACCCGTTCGAGGAAATCCGCGCCCTTGAGTTAGACGAGCGGGTGCGCCAAGAGAAGCGGCAGACGGTGGGCGACGGCGCATTTTTGCTCCAGGCGGGGTCGCAAAATGGGTATGAAGCGTGTGGGTTTGACCCCGCGCTAGCCACAGAGGCGGACGGGGTGTGGTTAGATAATCAAGACCCCGCGCTGGTTGGCATTCCACTTGAAAATTGGGCGGAAGCGGCCGTGTTTGCGGGGTCGCCCCGAGCGGTACGGCGGGTCGTGGTGGCTGGCCGGGCGATTGTGCAGGCGGGACGGCATGAGGGGTATGAGGCGGCGGTGGCGGGGTACACGGCCGTGGTAAACCAATTTGCGTCTAGCTAGCTAAGTGAGCCTGAACCATGCCCGCTTTTTACTGTTTCGAATGACTTTCAGTGCGCTTAAGCGTATTGATAGTGAAAGCTATGGACTTTTAGTCCCTCAGCTTTCAGTCGGTGCGAAAGTCACCGAAGGCACTTTAGTGCCAAACCTATGCACTTGCAGTGCATA
>JBGTIZ010000011.1:0-20800 GCA_041745395.1 Promineifilaceae bacterium (SeqCode)
GAAAAAAAACCCATTATAATGACCGAGGCGGCGAGGCGTGTGGCCACTATCAGCTCACACTGCTCACCAATTAACTGTAAAGGTAACTTGAACCATGCCAATTATTCATTACTCATTTCCTAAGACGGCTGAATACGCTCGGTCACATAGAATTCGATGATGTCTCCCTCACGGTAATCATTCCAATCACCAAGATTCACCCCAAACTCAAAGCCAGCTTTGACCGTGCGCACATTTTCTTGGATATGCTTCAAACTGCTCACGGAGCCATCATAAATAAGCTCTGTGCCACGAATGAGACGGCCGTGGGCATTACGACGCCCTTCACCCGTGCGCATGTAGCACCCAGCCACAATACCGATGCGCCGAATTTGGAACACCTGTCGCACTTCTGCCCGGCCGATAATCCGCTCTTGAATGACTGGCTCCATGAGGCCCTTCATGGCGCGTTCCACATCTTCCAACAGGTGGTAGATGATGTTGTAAAGCTTGATATCGACCCCGGCCGTGGCGGCCGCTACTTCGGCCACAGAGCCTGATTCGACATTAAAGCCCAAAATAACAGCGTCTGAGGCGATGGCTAAATTGACATCATTCTCGCTTACATTGCCCGTAGACGCGCTCAGAATATCTAGCTCAATTTCGTCATTCTTTATTTTTTTCAATGAAGAAACAAGTGGCTCCAGCGAGCCTTGGACATCAGCCTTCACAATTAGGTTAAGCGTTTTCGTTTCGCCTGACTGCAAACGGCTAAAGAAATCTTCCAACCGTGACCGGCGGTTTACTTCAGGGAGAACCTCTTTTTCAGCTTCGCGGTCGGCCACAATTTTGCGGGCGTCTTTTTCACTTTTAACCACTTCAAACTGATCGCCCGCTCCAGGAATACCGTTTAATCCCGCCACAGAAACAGGCGTAGACGGCCCCGCGCTTTTGATGGATTTACCATGATGGTCGTACATCGCTTTAATACGGCCGTAATGTGGCCCAATGAGCAGAGTTTGCCCGTTTTTGAGGGTGCCATTTTGCACCAGCACGGTCGCCATAATGCCAATGCCGCGCTCGGTACGCGCCTCGATCACAGTTCCCGTTGGGGCGGCTAGGGGGTTGGCCCGGGGCACAATTTCCTCGGCCGTGAGGGTGATAGCTTCTAGCAGGTCATCAATCCCAATGTTTTTGGTCGCTGACACGGGAATAACGAGGGTGTCCCCATCCCAGTCATCGGGCGTCAGGCCAGCTTCGTGCAGTTGCTGTTTGACGACGTCTGGTCGGGCGGTGGGCAAATCGATCTTATTGAGGGCGACAACGATGGGGACGCCAGCGGCGCGGGCATGGTCAATTGCTTCCCGCGTTTGCGGCATGAGGCCGTCATCGGCGGCGACGACCAAAATAGCGATGTCGGTCGCTTGGGCACCACGCGCCCGCATGGCAGTGAACGCCTCATGGCCGGGGGTGTCTAGGAAGGTGATAAGCTGACCATCTTGGGTTTTGGCTTGGTAGGCGCCAATGTGTTGGGTGATACCACCCGCTTCGCCAGAAACGACGTTGGCTTGACGAATAATGTCGAGCAAGGAGGTTTTGCCGTGGTCAACATGACCCAGCATTGTTACAACGGGGGGGCGTGGCTGGAGGTCTTTGTTCTTCTCGGCGGCAAGGATGCGTTTCCACACGGGGCGGCCGCTTTCATCAACCTCTTCCTCTTCTTCTTCAAACTGGGATGGCTCAAACCCCATTTCTTCGGCCACGATGGCGGCCGTGTCAAAATCAATCTCTTGATTGATGTTGACCATGATGCCATTAGCCATCAGCTCTTTGATGACGTTAATGGGGCTAACGTCCATCAGGACGGCTAATTCGCGGACGGTAATATAGTCCGGGATTTCGATTGCTTTCGGTTCTGTTTGTGTCGTAACCATATCTTCTCTCATCTCATTCACGTTGTTATTACTTGGCAACTGGTGAATGGGAGAGATGATTGGTTCAGCTAGTTCAGCTAAGAAGCTCTCTTATCCACCAGGTATCGCTTCGGTGGGGGGATGAAGCGCAAGTTTAGTTTGGTAATAATCTGTCAGGGTCGCTTTTTCCACGGCCGTGATAGTCCTGCGCAGAGCCGAGTCCAAGACTTTGCTCTGCGCTATTTTTGTCCAACAGGCTGACTTGGCACACACATATGCCCCACGGCCGTGTAACTTGCCGCTGGGGTCAACCACCAAGCCAATTTCATCGTTATAAACGATGCGGTTCAACTGCCGCTTATCCATTTTTTCACGGCACACCAAGCACGTCCGTTGTGGGACATGCTTGGGGCGACGGGGGCGTTTTGCTGAGCCGCTCATGCTAACGAGCTACCAGCCGCGCTAACGGGCTGGTAAACATGATTATAGGAAATCTTCATCGCCAAAATCTTCCCAATCAGGACGGCGGCGACTGCCTTTGCGTTTCCGCTTGACAACCACACGGCCGGCATCTTCGTCGTAGACGAGTTCCTTGCCTTTGCGACTGCGGCCACGAGCGGCCGCGTCATCGTCATCTTCTTCTAGGACAGTAGGAGCAGCCACAACAACCACCTTTTTCTTGGGTGGTGCTTCCTTTTTGACTACTTTTTCTGGTAAATCAACCAGTGACGAACCGAGGTCGTCTATACTGACCTCTTCCTCGGGTTCTTGAACCTGCTTAATCTTAGCTTTGACGGGCGTAGCCGGTTCTGGCGAGGCAAAAACGTCTTCGGCTTCGAGCAGTTCATCGTCTTCGTCCTCTGCATCAGCGGATGCGGCACCAAAGGCATCTTCGGTTTTGACGAGGCCATCGTCTTCTGTCTCTGCTTCGAGTCCATCAACAGCCACGGCCGTGAGTTCACTCTCAGATGCAGGCGCAGTAGCGTCTGCATCAGCGGGAACATCGTCCGGTATATCCGCAACTTCCAGATTGGCGCGGGCTTCAGCCTCGGCTGGGTTTTCCTTCAGCAGTTGCTGATAGCCAGCCGCCGCCTTTTTGACCTGCTCCAGCGCTTTATCACCAAAGCCATCAATAGCCAGCAAGCTGATATCACCCAAATCAAGCCGGTAAAGAACATCGCCCACTGTTTTGATCTCGTTTTCGAGCAGAAGCGTATGCACGCTGTACTTGAGGTTAAGCTCTTCAAGGTCAGTCTTCCACGCCACGGTGGGAATCCGTTTGCGAGCGGAGGCGCGGGCTTTACGCACGGCATCATGCTCAAGGGCGCGGGCGGCAATGATTTTGCCCTCGACGGCGTTGACCAAACGGGTCAGCACCAGATAATCTTCGGCCGTAATGGGTCGAGACGCTTCTTTTTTCTCGAGGACATTGCGCACATGGTTAAGCAATGTTTGGTCTTGACGAATGGCTTCATCCACGGCCGTGTGGCTCAACTGATCAAGCGAATCACGCCCAGCTTCCGTCAAACTCTTAATATCAATACGCCAGCCCGTCAGCTTAGCCGCCAGCCGCGCATTCTGCCCCTCGCGCCCAATCGCCAGCGATAGCTGATCATCAGGCACAATCACCACGGCCGTTTTGCCCGTGTCGGGGTCTTCTTCCAAAAACACGGCCGACACACGCGCCGGGCTAAGTGCCTTGGCAATAAAATTCGTCTGATTGTTATCCCATTCGATAACGTCAATCTTTTCGTCGCTCAGTTCACGCACGATGCTCTGAATACGCACGCCGCGCATCCCGACGCACGCCCCTACAGGGTCAACACCGGGCTGAAGCGCCATGACGGCCACTTTTGACCGTTGTCCCGCTTCCCGGGCAATGCTCTTGATATCTACTTGGCCGTTATAAATTTCCGGCACTTCTAGCTCAAGCAAGCGGCGCAATAAATTACGATGGTTGCGGCTGACATAAATTTGGGGGCCACGGTTGGTGCGGCGCACTTCCAGCACATAGGTGCGGATTTTGTCATGCGGCCGATATCGTTCGGAGGGAACCTGCTGGCTCTTGGGCAAAATCGCCTCTGTGCGGCCAAGGCCAATGGTGACGTTTTGTCCCGTGACGCTTTGCACCGTACCGTTGACAATTTCCCCTTCACGCGAGGCAAAGTCATCAAAGAGCTTATCCCGCTCCGCTTCACGTACCCGCTGGAGGATGACCTGCTTGGCCGTTTGGGCGGCAATACGCCCAAAATTGCGCGGGGTGCTGTCCATCATGACCATCTCACCCAGTTCAGCCTCGGGGTGGAATTGCCGCGCCTTGACCAAGGCGACCTCGGTGCGGTCATCAATGATTTCGTCTACCACTTCCTTTTCGGCATAGATAGTCGGCTCACCGGTGCGCGGGTCAATGTCAACCGACACATCTTGTTGGTTGCTCACGTTGACATTGCGTCGATAGGCGGAGATTAACGCCGTTTTGAGTGCATCAATCACGGTTTCTTGAGAGAGACCGCGCTCTTGACAGATTTCGTTGAAGGCGAGTAAAAATTCGCTTTTCATCTAAGAATTCCTTGCCACTTGTTTAAGTTTCTAGGTGTCTTATCTTGTTTAGGTTTACTACTCTAAAAAGACACGACACGAACTAAGAAGGGTGTCAGCCGTAAGCTGTGAACGATAAAAAGTGCCTAACAAAACAAAAAAGTGGGGAGCGCCCACTTTTTGCGTCAAGCCGTATTAGCACTGCAACAGGCATTATAACATGGGGGTCATCCAGTGGCAATTGATTCATTTTGCTTTTATGAAGCGGGTAGCAAGTCAGAAGTTAAAAGTGAGAAGTGGGCGACTGGTTGCCAAGCTACTTGTTACTTCTTGCCTTTCACTTTTCACTCGTCTACCTGATTTGCTTCTTCACTTGCAAATAGACGAATCCGCCTGAACGCCGTACAATCGCGCACCATGTTAGATAATTGGGACAAGCCATTAAATGAAGTGCCGCTGGTGGTAGTGGATACGGAAGCCACAGGGCTATATCCGGGGCTGGGACATCGCCTAACGGAAATCGCGGCCGTGCGCTATGAGAATTGGCGACCCGTGGCGACGTTGAGCCACATTGTATACCCTGAACGACCGATTGGGGAGCAGGCGAGCCAAGTCAGCGGGCTGACGGATGCGGATGTGGCGGGCAAGCCGCTCTTTGCCGATATTGCGCCGGAGTTGCTGACGATTTTGGAGGGGGCGGTGCTGGTGGCGCATCATGCCCCGTTTGATGCAAATTTGCTGAGTCTGGAGTTTTTTTTGAGCAAGCATCTCCACGGCCGTGTTGACCTCCCCCTCATCTTGCAACCCCGCCACCCCGCGCCCGCCAACCCGTGGCTCTGCACCCTCCAGCTAGCGCGACGCCTTTTCTCCTTTGACAAAAACACGCTAAGCCACGTCGCCCTCAAGATGGGGATCGCCGTGGGGCGGGCGCACCGTGCCCTGAACGATGTGTACGTAACGGCTGAAATTCTAAAACGGATGGCGCGGGAGCTAGGAACCCAGCAAAACTTGCGCACGGTAGCCGGTTTGCTCCACGCGCAGGGGGCGGCCATTTATAGCCAGCCCCCGCCCGACGTCTCTCTGCCCGCAGAATTAGCTGAGTTAGTAGCGCAAAAAGCGGCGGTGCAGGTGCGCTTTTTGGGTAAAAAAGGGGTTGAGGAGCGACAAACGCGCCTGCTTTACGCCCACGAACATCGGGGCGTGGCGCACCTGATTACCCAAGAAATACCTGGTGAGGAGCCGTGGCCCGTGCCGTGGGAGCAAGTACTGGGGGTTTCCGTTCCAATTCCAAGCTCAGGTACCGATGACACTTGACACGTTTACCCCCAAACGCGCCACCTCTTTCGATGTTGCCAAATTAGCTGGCGTTTCCCAGCCGACCGTTTCCCGCGCCTTCTCGCCCGATGCGTATATTGCGACCGAAACGCGCCAGCGGGTGTTGAACGCGGCCAAAGAGCTGGGCTACAAGCCCAACGCCTTGGCGCGGAGCCTGACCCAGCAATCCACGCAGTTAATCGGGGTCGTCATGGGGGATATGACCACCCCGTTTTATACCTACGTGTTGCAGGTGCTGACTCGTCGCCTGCAAGAGATAGGGCGACAGGTAATGCTGTTTAACATTCCCAAGGGGGATAAGGCGGATGAGGCGGTGCGTCAGCTTTTGGCCTTTCAGGTAGAGGGACTGGTGCTGACTTCGACCACGGTCACGGCCGTGGTCGCGGATGAATGTTACCAACGACAAACGCCCATCATTCTGTTCAATCGCTTTGTGCCCGGCGTGCGCACCAACGGCATCGCCTGCGACAACGGTGAAGGGGGGCGACTCGTGGCCAACCAACTGCTCGACGCAGGGCATCAGCGGCTCGCCTTTATCGCGGGGCTAGCGCACACCCGCGCCAGTAGCCAGCGGGAAAAAGGGTTCATTGACCGCCTGCGGGAGCGGGGAGTTGAGGATGAGCAGGTGCAGGTTATTCAGGCCGAGTATACGTATGAATCGGGCTATCAAGCGACAGTGGCTTTAATGGATAGTCCCGACCCGCCCGACGCCATTTTTTGCGCCAATGATATTATGGCGATTGGGGCGATGGATGCGGCTCGTTATGGGTTTGGCCTGCGCGTGCCGCAGGATGTGTCGATTATTGGGTTTGATGATATTCCCGCCGCAAGCTGGCCCGCCTATCAGTTGACCACCGTGCGCCAGCCGGTAGACCAAATGGTTGAGGCGGCGATTGCGCAACTGCTGGCGGGCGTCCCCGCTGATTTTGCCAGCGGGACGCTGTCGCTGGTGGAAGGCGAACTGGTGCGGCGACAGTCGGCGCGGTTGCCAGATGAGGTTGAGTGACGGTCTGTAAAAAAAAGCCTGTGCCCGCTATTAAAAAAGAGCCGCTACCGTGCTAGCCCAAGGGGCGGCCTATGTGCGCCAGCAGGCGGACACGCTAGCCGGTAACCCCATCGCCCAGCACATTTTTCTAAACGAAATAGCCGCCCATCGTGCCTTATTGGCGGCAGTCTAACTCTCTTATTCTCCCCCTCTCTCCCTTCCTAAATATCTTCTTGACAACCCACGGCCGTGTGTGTTATCTTCTCGTTTATCCATAAATTATATCAAATATCTAATATCAAACATCTAATCCTGACCCAGCCCTACAGACCTATCCTATGGCCTCTACACACAAACAACTCCACAACGTCGTCTCCGATCAGCTCCGTACCGACATTTTGGAAGGGCGGCTCAAACCCGGCCAATGGCTCCGCCAAATGCACATCGCCGAAGAGCTAGGCGTTAGCCAAATGCCTGTGCGCGAAGCGTTAAAAGAGCTAACTGCCGAAGGCTTGGTCGAGCATATTCCCTATCGCGGCGTGCGTGTGGTTGAGTTTTCTTTGCAAGATGTGGCTGATTTATACACCCATCGCGCCGTGTTAGAAGGCATGGCGGCCGGCGCGGCGGCAATATACATGAGTAGCAAAACGATGGCCAAGCTAACCAAAATCCAGCAGGCCATCACCGAACATATGGCCGTGGAGCAATTGGCTGAGTATCGGCGGCTCAATCGGCAATTCCACCAAACCATTTATCAGGCCAGCGGCCGTTCCTACCTGATTCGCACCCTTGACCAGATGTGGACGGCCTTCCCTACGATGTTGTGGAGCAAATTTTCGCAGACGATGGAGCGCACCTTTCCTGAGCGCGATGAGAGCGACCACACGGAGCATGAGCGCATTTTGGCCGCGTTACAGGCGCGGGAAGCCACCGAAGCAGAGGCGACGATGCACAACCACATTATGTCCACGGCCGCGCAACTGTTGACCGCGCTGGAGGCGCAAGAGGCATGAGCACGCTTCTGGCCGCAGGGGGTGCTCTTGACTTACATGACCCCGCCGCGAACGATATTTTAAGCACTTTTGTGGCGCGGGCGGGCGGGCGCGAGGCGCGGTTGATCATTGTGACCGTCGCTTCGGCTGTGCCGCAAGAGACAGCGGCTGAATACACGGCCGTGTTTCAAACCCTCGGCGCGACGCACATCACCTCTTTTGACCTGAACCATCGCGCCCAAGCCCAGTCGGCTGACCAGCAACTCTTTAATGAAGCGACGGGCATTTATCTGAGCGGCGGCAATCAGTTGCGCTTGACCACTTTACTCAAGGACACGGCCGTGGACGCGAGTTTGCAAGCGGCGTATCAGCGGGGCGCGATTATCTTTGGTTCATCAGCGGGCACGGCCGTGTTATCCAACCTGATGCTCGCTTATGGGGAAAACGGCTACCCCCCGCGCCAAGGCATGGCTCATTTTGCCAGTGGACTGGGTTTGCTGGACGGGGTGCTTTTTGACCAGCATTTTAGCCAGCGGGGACGGCTGGGGCGGTTGCTCACGGCCGTGGCGAATAATCCGCATTTGTTGGGCGTGGGCATAGATGAAAACACGGCCGTGCTCATCGAAGACAATCAGGCCACCGTGTTAGGCCAGCACGGGGTCACGTTGATAGACGGCCGAGACGGCCACAGCAACGCCGCCGATTGCGACCCAGGTGACCTTCTCTCCTGTACCAACTACACCCTGCACCATCTTATCACTGGCGACTGTTTCGACCTCGCCACGCGCCGTGCCCACCTACCAACCGACAGACGCGCCTTTGCTTAATACCCAACACGTCACATTTAATCACACCTGCTACCCTCAAGAGGAAATCAGATGGCTTTATCCAAACGTCTCCCCATTTTGCTGACTGTATCGTTGCTAGCACTACTCTTTACCGCTGGCGTACTCTTTTCCGTTAGCTATGCCAATGCGATTCTACCCAACACGCCTCAGTCTAATCATGTCGGCGATTATGTGCCCATTGGGGCCAGCTATCAGGCGGACACGCTCGAGCTATTTGCCCAACGCGCTCTGCTTCAAGATAGTGATAGCGATGTCAAAATTTGGGTTCTGCCCGTCACTTACGCCACCGATGCGTACTCGATTACACAAATCGAACGGGACGATAATCTAAGCGCGGCGCAAAGTCGCACCCAGCAAGTGCGCGAGGCGTGCGAAGCTGTGGTGCCCACGGGCACAACTTGTGCGGTGGGTCTGCTGGATATTCAGGTGCGGGCCGATGCGGAAACGTTGACCCTGACCAATCAGCTTGACCTCAGCACCGACGGTATTTTTATCTTGGGCGGCGACCAAACGATTGCCATGCTGGTCACAGCCGATACGCCTTTGGAAACGGCCATCAGTACGGCGCATCAGCAGGGCACGGTTATCGGCGGCACGAGCGCGGGCGCGGCCGTGCAGTCGCGCTATATGATTGGGGGCTATAGTGAGTGGGGCTATCCCGAATATGGCTTGGAGCAGGGGGCACTCGACCTCTGGTTTAATGAGTCGTTGACGGCCACTGACCGTGGTTTGGAAACGGGGCTGGATTTAGCCATCATTGACCAGCATGTACTGGAGCGCGGCCGTTTGGGGCGGCTGATGCAGGCTACTTTTTATAAGCCGCAGGGGCAAAAAGTGGGGCTGGGGGTTGATTGGGGCACGGCCGTGTATATTGCCCAAGGACACATCGTGACCGGTACAGGGGGCTGGTACACGGCCGTGGTGCTAGACCAAGAAACCTATAGCGCCACCGCCGAGCATCGCGGCCCTCACGACACCCTTTCTATACAAGACGTCGCTTTCCATGTTTTGCCCGCTGGGCCATATGGGTATGATTTACAGACGCGTCAGCCCATTATCAGCGGCACACAGACCAGTGCCCCCGATATTAGCCAGCGTCACTTCAACGATGTTTTCTATCTGCCGGCTGGTTCGGGGTCACTCTATTTAGCGGGTGACGTCTATAATGACCCTGATGGCCCTGTCGTTGAAGCGTTTGCTTTGGAAGCGCAAGCCGCGCTTTCGCCCACCCTGCTCCTTATCATGGGTATGGGCGATGAAGCAGACGCGAATCAACGCGCTACCAATTGGGCCAGCGACCTGCAAACATTGGGATTGACCAATACGGTCGTTTTGACCTATGGCTTTGGCACGACCACAGAGACATTGCAGACAGCTATCAACGAAGCGGGCGCGATTTTTGTCTCGGGCGATGACCAAGAGGCCATGGCGCAACAAGTGGTTGCGTTGCGGGCGGCGGGTCTGCATACACTCCTGCGGGAACGGCTGGAAGCAGGCGTCCCCATGTTGTTTGATAACGCGGCCAGCGCGGCCGTGGGTGAGCGCATGAGTGATGAACCCACGCCAACCGGCGCGACGCTCGGTTATCAGTCGAGTGATAGTTTTGAGGCGGGCTATATTCGCACGGCCGTGGGCTTAGGCATTCTGCCCAATATCGTGGTCGAACCCCGCATCATGTATGATTATCTCTATGGTCGCTTGGTTAGCCATGTGTATGAACAGCCCGACTTGGTAGCGGTGGGCATAGAACGGAACACGGCCGTGTGGCTCACCCCACAGCACAGTACCGTCCTCGGCCAAAGTGCCGTTTGGCTCCTAGACGGCCGTTACCGCACTCACCTCGCCACTGGTAACAACAACATGATGGCCGCCAACTGGCTCCTGCTCGACACTTACGCCCCCAGTGATGTCATTGCCCGCACCACCTACACCCTCACCGTCAGCCAAACAGGCGAGGGCACAATCATCCAAACGCCGTTGGGCACAACATTTGAACAGGGTACAATGATTACCCTCACTGCCTCCCCCGAAATCGGCTGGCACTTCTCTGGTTGGAGCGGCGACTGCACAGGAACGGACGTTTGTCATCTAACCATGGACAGCTCGAAAAGCGTCACCGCGACATTTGAATTTGTGGCCGAATTAAAGCAGTATATTTACCTACCGCTCGTTGCTCACCACGCCACCGAATAAATCAGTCCGTTCCTGACATAACCTTAGATTAGAGGAGGTCATCACCCTATTCACCCTATTCAATCGTTAAACCACAGACCCCGAAACAGTTACAGTTAAACACCTTCAACAATCTTGATTTACGAGGAGAAAAGAAATGTCTTTACCCAAATATCGTTTCATGGTTTTGGTCATTTTAATGGCCGCCCTGCTGGCTTTGGCCGCATGTGGCACAGAAACGGCTCCGGCCCCAGCGGAACAACCTGCCTCTGAAACAACCGCGCAGGAAGAACCCACGGCCGTGTCTGTCCAAGAAGAAGAAATGGAAGAAGAAATAGCGGCAGAACCCGCCCCCACGGGCGAGCGCAAAGTCGCTACCTTCGTTTTTACCCAAGAATGGGATAGCCTCAGCCCGCTGTACACCAGCATGTGGTTCTCTGGCATCACCAATGAAATCTGGAACACCAGCGCGTGGATTTTTGACGAAAGCAACAACCCCATGCCCCACCTGGTCACAGAAATGCCCACCGAGGATAACGGCGGCATCTCGGAGGATGGCACCACCATTACCCTCAGCCTGCGTGACGACATTGTTTGGTCAGATGGCGAACCTATCACGGCCGTGGATTTCGTCTTCACCCACGCCATGTATGTCAACCCCGCCAACACCGTTAACTCCACCTACCCCTACGACCTCATGACCAGTGTCGAAGCCGCCGACGACCAAACCGTGGTTATTACGTTTGCAGAGCCGTTTGTGCCCTGGGCTTCTTCTATCTTCACCAGCCTACTCCCCGAGCATGTGTTAGCCGCCGACCTTGAGGCCGACGGCACGCTCGACACCTCTTCTTGGAACCGTAACCCCAGCGTCAGCGGTGGCCCCTACGTCCTAGCCGAATGGGAAAGCGGTAGTTTTGCCCGCTTCGTGCGCAACGAAAACTACTACAACGCCGCTCCCATCATTGACGAAATCTTCATCCGCTTCGTGCCCGATGATGCGGGTCAAGTCTCCGCCCTGCGTACTGGCGAAGCTGACCTCGGCACCTTCCTCGCTTATTCTGACGTGCCCACCTTAGAAGATGAAGGCGTGCGTGTGGTCTCCGTTCCTTCAGGCTACAACGAAGGCTGGTTCTTCTACCTCGGGGAGGATGCCCACCCCGCTATCCAAGATGTGCGCGTGCGCCAAGCCATCGCTATGGGCTTCGACCGCTTCGCCATCAACCAAGACTTACTCTTGAACCTAACCGAAGCGGGTATCACCTTCTGGGACAACACCCCTTACCAAACCCCCAGTCTCGACGCCTATCCCTATGACCCCGAAATGGCCGCCGCTTTGCTCGATGAAGCAGGCTGGATAGACAGCGACGGTGACGGCATCCGCGACAAAGATGGTGTAGCTCTCAGCATCGTGCATGGCACCACCACCCGCGAAATCCGCCAAGACACCCAAGCCGTTGCCCAACAACAACTGCGCGAAATCGGCATTGCGCTCGAAATTATCAGCTTCCCGTCTGACGTTTACTTCGCTGGGTATGCCGATGGCGGTCCCTGTGCCACGGGCCTGCTCGACATTTGCCAATCATCGAACACAACCTCTTACCCCGACCCCAACACCAGCCGGTTCCTCTGCAATCAGGTTCCCAATGATGAGTCTCCTGACGGCAACAACGACCAAGGCTTGTGTGACCCAGAGCTAGACGCGCTCTTTGAACTGCAAGCGACACAGATTGACTTTGCCGAGCGGCAGGCTACCTTTCACGAAATCGGCCAGCTTATGTTCGACGAAGTGTACTGGCTCGGTGTCTGGCGCGACCCAGACCTGTGGGCGTTAAGCGATAACTTGCAAAACGTCAAACTGTCTGGGGCGACCCCCTTCTTCAATATCGCTGAGTGGGATATTACCAACTAACCCTTCTCACCCAGACCAAACTTGAAATGACTTCCCCGGCACTTGAGCAGTGCCGGGGAAGTAGCATAAGTTCTTGACCGCGCATAAATTAAGGAAAAAATCTGATGGGTAGATACATCCTGCGTCGCTTGTTACAGGCGGTTCCACTCCTGTTTATCATCAGCGTCATTCTATTTGCTCTGCTCCAAAACATTGGTGACCCATTGGCGACCCTAGGTGGGCGGCAAACCACCCGTTCCGAAGACCGCGCGCGGCTCACTCGCCAGCTTGGCTTAGACCAGCCACTCTACATACAGTACGTTTACTGGTTAGCTGGTAATGATTGGACAATGATTGATGTGGATGGGGATGGCGTGCCCGATGTCCAAGGTCGGCGGAAAGGCATTTTGCGCGGGGATTTTGGGACATCACTGGTCAACCGAGGGCAACCCGTCACCGAAATCATTTGGGAGCGCGTGCCCAACACGCTCCTGCTTATGATTCCAGCTGAGGTAATCACGATTAGTATCGCGCTGGTCATTGGGATTTACTCCGCTTTGCGTCAATACTCACTGTTTGACAATTTGGTAACGGGCTTTGCTTTTGTGGGTCTGTCAATGCCTATCTTTTTTATTGCCCTGATGCTGGTTTATATCTTTTCAGTGCAATTTCAGAAGTGGGGGTTGCCGAACCTCCCGGCCGTGGGCATGTTTGACCCGCGCGTGGGGCGCACCCCCGCCCAAATCTTACAGCATATGATTTTGCCCGTGACGAGCATCGCCATTATCAGTTTGGCAGGCTATAGCCGCTATATCCGTAGCACGATGCTAGAAGTCATTAACCAAGATTACATTCGCACCGCCCGCGCCAAAGGGTTGCGCCGCAACTACGTCATCTATGTCCATGCGTTGCGCAATGCGTCCCTGCCCTTAGTTACGCTTATCGCCCTCAACTTTCCCTTTTTATTGGCAGGCGCAGTCGTCACTGAAAGCATTTTTGCGTGGCCCGGCATGGGGCGGCTATTCATTGACCATTTGAACCGTTCTGACGCGCCTGTGGTTATGGGCATTTTGCTAATGGTGGCCGTGGCCGTTATCTTCTTCCAAATCGTGGCCGATATTTTGTACGCTTTGCTTGACCCACGTATCCGTTTTGATTGAGCAGGTTGCAGAGCATACAAGCTTCGCACTTCGTACCTAAAATGAGATTGTCTTATGACTACGATGCAAACTGATGTTGCGACGTTAACGCATACCTTGACCGATGAGTTGGACACGCCGCCGCTGTCGCTGGGACGGATGGCTTGGTTACGCTTTCGGAAGCATAAGGGAGCCATGTTTGGTTTGGTAACAATTGTCTGTCTGTTTCTTTTTTCGTTTGGGGGGGCACTTTTTATCAGCGAAGATTACGCCAACCTGACCAATACGAGTATGCGCTTGCAAGGACCGAGTGCCGAGCATCCGTTTGGCACAGATACGATTGGGCGTGATCTTTTTGCACGAACGATTTATGGGGGGCAAATTTCGCTGATGATTGGGCTGTTTGCGGTGAGCTTGCAGTTGGTTATTGGCATTACAGTTGGCTCTCTGGCAGGTTTTTATGGGGGGATTCTGGACAGCATCCTGATGCGGGTTACGGAGGCGATTTTAACGGTACCGCTTCTGTTTTTATTGCTGGTGATGTCTAAATTTTTTGGGGGGCGGTTGCCAAATCTGGAGATAATGGGGCGTATTTTTAGCGGTAGTGTCATTATTATTATTGTCATTATTGGCCTGACGACATGGCCGACGCTGGCACGGATTGTGCGAGCTGAGTTTTTGTCACTCAAAGAAAATGAGTTTGTGCTGGCCGCGCGAGCGACGGGCACGCCGAACCGTCAAATTATTTTTCGGCATATTTTGCCAAATACGATTGCGCCGATTGTGGTGGCGGCGACGCTAGGGGTGGCGGGTGCAATTTTGACAGAGGCGTATATCAGCTTTTTGGGTCTGGGGGTGCAGGCTCCGACGCCAACTTGGGGAAATATGATTACGGGGGCGGCGAATTATATTGAGCAGGCGCCGTGGCTGTGGTTTTTCCCCGGTTTGCTAATTTTGCTGACGGTGTTAAGTATTAACTTTGTGGGGGATGGGTTGCGGGACGCGCTGGATCCGCGAAGCAAGCAGTAGATCAATGAGTAATGAATAATGAGCAATGAGTAAAAAGGTTGGTTGCGGAAGATGAGGGCGCGGTCTGGGCTGGCTTTTCTCGAGAAAATCTCTGCGTCTTTTGTGCTCTTTGCATCTTTTGCCGGGAACGCTGTACTGAGGAATAAGTAATGAGTAAAGATACGGTTTTGGAAGTTGATGATTTGAAGGTGCGGTTTAACACGGCCGAGGGCACAATTCACGCGGTCAACGGGGTTTCCTTTTCTATTAAGAGGGGGGAGGTCGTGGCGATTGTGGGGGAAAGCGGCAGTGGTAAGTCAGTGACCATGATGTCTGTCTTGGGCTTGATTCCGAAGCCGCCGGGGGAGGTTTATAGCGGCACGGCCGTGTATGAAGAGCAAGACCTCCTGCAAATGAGTGAACGGCAACTCGAAAAAATACGCGGCCGTGACATTGGCATGATCTTCCAAGACCCCATGACCTCTCTCAACCCCGTCCTCAGCCTCGAGCGGCAAATGACCGAAGCCATCATCCGCCATTACGATCTTGACAAAAGCACAGCCCGCGCCAGAGCCGTCGAACTAATGGAACTTGTCGGCATCTCCCAAGCCACCGACCGCATCGGCAACTACCCCCACCAATTCTCCGGCGGGATGCGCCAGCGCGTCATGATAGCCATGATGCTCGCCTGCAACCCCACCTTGCTTATCGCCGACGAACCAACCACCGCCCTAGACGTGACCATTCAAGCCCAAATCGTAGACCTCGCCATTCGGATGCGCGAAACGATAGGCATGGGCATGATATGGATCACCCATGACCTCGGCGTCGTGGCCGGCATGGCCGACCGCGTTATCGTCATGTACGCGGGCACAGTCGTCGAAAAAGGGGACGTGTTCAGCGTCTACGAAAACCCGAAACACCCCTACACCCTCGCTCTGCTGGCCGCCCTGCCGCGCATGGATAAGCGGCGCGAAGACAGCAAACTGCTCGCCATTCCCGGCTCGCCGCCCAATCTGCTTACCCCTCTGCATGGCTGTCCCTTTGCTCCCCGCTGTCCTTACGTGCTGGACAAATGCTGGGACGAACTGCCTCCGCTAACCAACCGTGACGGCCAAACGCATTACGCCGCTTGTTTCAATGAAACACTGGAAATCAATGAGTAATGAACAATGAGCAAAAAAGTTGGTTGCTGGGGATTGATGTCCAGTTTGGCCTCGTTTTCTCGAGAAAAATCATAGGCTTCCCGCAGTTAATCCTTTTTGCAAGCAACCCGTGCCCAATCCAAAATCCAAAATCCCCAATCTAAAATCCTATGTCTTCTCTCGTAACCGTCAATAATTTGCAAAAATATTTTCCCATAAAAAAAGGGCTAATCATCCAGCGCACCGTCGGGCAGGTGAAAGCGGTGGATGGCTTGAACTTTGCCATCGAAAAAGGAGAGACGCTCGGGCTGGTGGGAGAGAGCGGCTGTGGCAAAAGCACCACGGGGCGCACCATGCTTGGCCTATACGAACCCACGGCTGGAGATGTGACCATCGGCGGCGTGAGCGTCAACGATAAACGGCGCAGTGAGCAAATCAAGCTCCGGCGCAAAGCGCAGATGATTTTCCAAGACCCGTATGCGTCGCTCAACCCGCGCTGGACAGTAAACAGCATCGTCGGCGAGCCTCTGCGCGTGCATGGCATCATCAAAAACAGCAAAGAACGTTCAGAAAAAGTGGCCGACTTGCTTAAAGTTGTCGGGCTGAGCGGACGGTATCTCAATCGCTTCCCTCATGAATTTTCGGGCGGTCAGCGTCAGCGCATCGGCATCGCCCGCGCTCTCGCCTCCGACCCTGATTTTATCGTGTGTGATGAGCCGATTTCCGCTTTGGACGTGTCGATTCAGGCGCAGGTGGTCAATTTGCTGGAAGATCTACAGGAGCGCATGGGGCTGACCTATCTCTTTATTGCTCATGATTTGAGCATGGTGCGCCATATTTGCGACCGGGTGGGGGTGATGTATCTGGGCAAAATGGCGGAACTGGCGGAGAGTGATGAACTGTATGAAAACCCGCTTCATCCGTATACACAGGCGTTGCTCTCGGCCGTGCCCATTCCCGACCCACGGGCGGCGCGGGCGCGGCGGCGGATTTTGCTAGAGGGGGATGTGCCTAGCCCGCTGAATCCGCCGTCGGGTTGTCGCTTTCATACCCGTTGCCCTATTGCGAAGGCACATTGTGCGGAGCGAGAGCCAGAGTGGCGTGAGGTGGGTGAGGGGCATTGGGTAGCTTGCCATGAGGTGTGAGGGGTACGTTGGAGTTGATGCTTTTGTAACCTGTTGTGGGTTGCCGTTTGGGGTTACAGTAGATACAAATAGAGTATGACGACGTTTTGGATTCTCTCTATTTCTTATGCTATCCATTTAATAGCCACGGCCGTGTGGTTAGGCGGCTTAGCCACCCTCGTCCTCATTGCTCTCCCCGCCCTGCGCCAAAGCAGTCTAACCCACAACCAATGGCTCGACCTGCAAAAACGACTCACGCCGTGGATTAACGTCAGTTTAATCCTGCTCCTTGTGACTGGCTTTGTGCAAATGACCAACGACGAAAATTACAGCGGCTTCATAGTCTTTGATAGCCTCTGGGCGTGGGCACTATTGCTCAAACATATCGGCTTTGTGGGTATGGCGCTTATTACCGCTTATTTGCAGTTTAGTCTACATCCCGAGATGGAACGCACGGCCGTGTTTCTCTCCCAAAAGCCCGACCTAGCCGCTACTGAACAAGCTGTCCTCCATCAGCGCGAAGTACGACTCCTCTGGCTCAACGCCGCTTGCGCTTTGTTCATTTTGCTCTGCACGGCCGTGATGACCGCCATCTAAGCTCCTCTTACCTAACGATTTTTGTATGATTTGTACAAATAGTTGACAGTACACCATAAGCACGTATACTAAAAACATGCGCTCAAAAAAACCTTCAGCAACACCCAAACACAGATAAATTCGTGACCAACGCACGCCCTTGCTGGGCGTGCGTTTTTGTTTACAGGGGTTCTTTTCAAGCAGTCTTTTCAAGCAGAAGGATAAGACATCACAACTTTAGGAGGTTCTCTCATGGACTATGCACTGATTGGCAAAATCGAAAAGGCAAAGATTTACGCCGCCGAACCAGAACGCTTTCAATTTGACGCCTTTGAAGTACGAGTGAGTGGCGACAACGACGTCATCCACAAAGTCGCCTTCAAAGATGGCGAATGGTCATGCGATTGCAGTTTTTTCTCGACTAGAGGTTATTGCAGTCACACCATGTCTATCGAACGTGTTCTAGGCACCATGCTTTCCGCCTCTTCTGTCACCGCTGACTAAGAATCAGCCGCCAATCATAATTTCGGCGTTAAAAAAAGTCTGGCCTTTTGAAATCAAAAGGCCAGACTTTTTTTGTGCGTAGTTAGTTTAGTGGGTAAACCACTCACTCATCACTGAGTGCCCTGCAAAAAGGTCAAATTAATCGCAGAGAGCGCGGAGATTTTCTTGAAAAGACCCGCCCCTTTTCTTCCTTCTGCCCTCTTCCTTCGTCCTTACTCATCCCCTTCACCCTCCCCTTCTGGCGTGCTGTCGGCATCTGTGGCCTGCTGGTCAACGGCCAAATTTTGAAACCGTAACCGCCAGCCCGTTAAGCCCTCCCCGTCGGCGCAAGCGGCGGCCTGCAAACCGCTGATTGGCTCTCCCCGCCCCGTGATATTGACCGTATAAGAGACGCCTTCAGCCATCACAAAATCCGCAAAACCTAGCCCTTCCTGTGGTTTGAAACCCGTAAAAAAGGTGTCTGTTTGGCTTTCACCCCAGCTCACCACAATTTCGACCCCCGGTAAGGGCTGTAAATTGGCGTCGACGACGATGATTTCTAGCCGAGGCTGGGCTAGCTCTGTTTCACAGAAAGAATCTTGCTGGAGCAGACGATAATCGGGCACGGCCGTGGGAGTGGCACTAGGCACGGCCGTGGGCGAAACGGTCGGGCTAGGCGTCGGCGACGGGGTGGGCGTCGGGGTAGGCGTAGGTAAAAGAGTCGCTGTGGCCGTGGGGAGAAGGTCGCCGTTGTTATTGCCAGGCGCGTTGGGGGTCACGGCCGTGATAGCGGCGGGCGTGGGTGCAAAAAGAGCCAGCACAGGACTATTTGCGCCCAATTGCTCCGCCAGCCGGGCCAAATTGCGCACCTGTTCAGCCGGACGCCCCTCACGCAAATATTGCTCCAGCAGGGCGACCACCGTATCATCAATGCGCGGGTCTTGCAGACGCGCCAACCGCGTGGCCGCTTGCTCCCAATCCCCCGTGGCCGCATAGCTCTGGCTGACCATAAAGAGATAATCCGCTTGATAAGCGGGGCGCAAAACCTCGACCCCGGCCGTGTTAGATGCGCCCGGCACAACCACCCACGCCAAATAAAGCCCCCAGACGAGGCCCGCAATCAGCCCCAGCAAAAAAAGACTGCTTCCGGCGATAGCCCGCTGATTTTGACGTTGCCGCCTTTGCCGTGCCAAACGTCGGTCATCCATCAGTCGTTTGGCTCCTGATTTGGTAAATAGGGCACAAAAGCAGGGGAATCTAGGCCCAAACGAGTGGCAAGCAAAGCCATATGCTGGATTTCTGTCTCGTCCTCGCCGGCCAAGATGGCATCCACCGTTTCACGGCGTAGCCATTCGTTTAGGTCATCACGACGCAGGGCGGCGAGGCGCGTTTGCACGGCCGTGAAATCATCATCCTGCGCATACGCCGCCGCCACCAAGCGCACATAATCAGCCTGCAACGCTGGCGTTAGCTCCGCCGGGGTCACGTTAACCAGTTGCGCTGGATACAGCACCCAGCCCACATACAGACCCAGCGCACTGCCCAGCAATAACCCCATTAACAAAAGAAAGAACGCTCGTTTCATGACGCTTCTCCACGCCTCCACCTGTGTTTTTAGCACAAAAAAAAAAGGCTTACCGATGTGTGTGGTAAGCCCTTTTGTGTCTTATCTTAGCTTTTCGTCAATTAGTGCCGGAGGTGGGAGTCGAACCCACACTCCCGAAGGAACGCGATTTTGAGTCGCGCGCGTCTGCCTGTTCCGCCACTCCGGCTTTTGCTCACCAAACTATGCAAACTGTTTTCGTAGAGCAAATGGAAGTATAAATGAAGCGGGCATGGTTGTCAAAAAAATGAGGGGGTGTTTAGAGAGCAAACACGGCCGTGTTTGCTCTCATATAAACATTGGCTAGACACACCTGTCGCTCATTAGTGAAAAGTTGGACAAACGAGCCAATCTCAGATAATATCCGAGCATGGCTGTACTGTGTCGAGCCTCATTCTTTTTGTGCGCTCTCGGCAACTCAACAGCTCATAAATCCCAACGTAGCACTCTAAATTACCAAGTTTATATAGCATGTGGCAGAAATTGCGCCATGCTCAAAAATCATGTCCAAGAAGTATCTATACAGCTTCTCGAAGGCTGAGCCTGTCTCCTTAATTGACCTTAAGTAAAAGGTCAAAAGACAGAACAAGTATAGTCACTGATTGCACACAAATCCGCTAGGAGGTTGTTTCATGGGTTCCTTCACCCCGGAGTTTGAAAATTTAGCTGAAAGTTTTCTCAGGCAAATCAATGCCTTTGAAAGCAAAACCAGCGTGCGCAGTATCGGGACGGTGCAAGCCGTTTATGATGGTGTAGTCATCGCTACCGGTTTAGCCGACGTCACCGCCAGTGAAATTGTGGAATTTAGCAATGGCGTGCGGGGCATCGTGTTGAACCTAGAACCAGAAAACGTCGGTATCGCCGTGATGGGTGAATACAGCGAAATCGAAGCTGGTGACGAAATTCGGGCAACGGGTGGCGTGGCCTCCGTCCCCGTGGGTGAAGCACTCATCGGCCGTGTGGTTGATGCGCTCGGTTCTCCCATCGACGGCAAAGGGTCCATTGCTTCAGCCGCCACGTTCCCCATTGAACGGATTGCCCCTGGCGTTATCGCCCGTAAGCGCGTGGATAC
>JBGTIZ010000012.1:0-6247 GCA_041745395.1 Promineifilaceae bacterium (SeqCode)
TTGGGCAACTGCCCAAACGAAAAAAACACCCTTATGACAGGCGAGCCGCCGTAGGCGGCGAGGTGTGCCGAGACAGGATTTTTTGTGTGAGTAATTTGTGACCAATACATAATGTATGCAAATCAGCTACAATAGGGCACATGCACAACACCTTCGACTCACCACCAGCCCCCGCTGGGCCACTCCAGCAGTTACTGCGCCGCAACCTGCCCATTCTGCTCTTTCTGGTTGTCGCTACAGTGGGAATGCTCGGCACTTACCTCTTTTTTAGCCCCGAAACCACCAGCGTCGAAGCGTTGTCTCTGATGCAAACCAACCGCAACTACTCCGCGCCCATTAGCAAACCCGTCGAAACACGCCCCGTCGAACAACGCTTCGTGCAGTCGCCCGCGCCCTTTACCCTGGGCATCATCGTCGGTCATCGCGGCCATGATGCGGGGGCGGTTTGTGACGATGGGCTGACCGAGATGCAGGTCAACAGCGGCATCGCTGGGCGCGTACAGGCGCAATTGTCCGCCTTGGGCTACCGCGTGACGCTCTTTGATGAGTTTGACTTACGGCTCAACGGCTACGACGCGCTCGGCTTGGTCTCCATTCATTCCGACTCTTGCCTTGATTACGGGCCAGACCTGACGGGCTTCAAGGTGGCTGGCTCCTCCTTTTCTGATTCGTCACTTTTGGTGGACTGCATGAACCAAGAATACGCGGCGGCTACAGGCTTAAACATTCACCCCACCACTATTACCAATGATATGATTGATTACCACGCTTTCCGCAAAATTGCGCCCGGCACACCCGCCGTCATTGTTGAGACTGGTTTTATGTTTGAGGATAAAGAACTTTTGACGCAACGACCAGAGATTCCAGCGGCGGGGATTGCCAATGGCATCGTTTGTTATTTGGAGGCGATGGGACGATGAGTGACCTCACTTTTTTACTAAAGCAGGTGCAAGAGCAGTTAAAAGCAGGGCAACACACGGCCGCGTTAACCCTGCTCAAACAAGCCCATCAGCAAGCTCCGCGTGATTATCGGGTCTGGCTCTTGCTGGCGCAGGCCGCGCCCGACCGCCACAAGCAAGCGGACTGCATTCGTCGCGCCCAGCAGTTGGCGCCGCAAGCCACGGCCGTGCAAAAAGCAGTCGCGTGGCTCGATAAAAAGCAAGCCACACCCGCCCCGCCCCTTTCTCAACCTGTTCTCCCATCCACGCCTAAACCAATCAGCCCACCACCAGCCCCCTTGCCACCACCTAGCAAACCAGCTTTCCGCCGCCGCCAACTCTGGTTAGCCGCTACCACGGCCGTGGTACTGCTCTTGGCTATCATCGTGGGCGTCGGCTGGTTTTGGGGAGGGGCAACCGTGCCCCTCACCGCGCAACTGACCAACGCGGCCGTGCCCGGCATGGCTGAAAGTGTCGCCCCCAGCGCCACCCCCTTGCCCCTGTTGGCCGCCGCCGAAGCGGAAACAGAAAACGCAAGCATAATAGAAAGAGCAACCGCCACGGCCACAGCTTCTCCCCCGCCGACGGCCACGCCGCTGTTTGCGTTGCCCAACTCTTTTACGCAACCGCTGGTAACGGCCACGGCCGTGAATTTGGTCATGGCGGACGTGGACACGGCCGTGAACGCCAAACCCATCTCCCTGCGGGCCGAGGGAGACGACCCCCGTCCCACATGGACGGCTACACCCGTTCCGACCAACACACCCACCCCCACGCCCAGCCCGCAACCCACCTTCATTGCGGAAGGTGGCCCTATCAAGCCTGCCTCCGTGCGCCCTGGCGAAAAGTGGATAGACATTAATCTGACCACCCAAACCCTACGCGCCTACGAAGGGGATAAATTAGTGCTAGAGAGCATTATCTCCTCTGGTCGTCCCCCTTATTACACCGTTACCGGTCAGTTCCGTATTTATTTGCGCTACGACACGCAAACGATGGACGGCCGCTCGCTTGGCTTTGATTATGTGACCCCCAACGTGCCGCATGTCCAATATTTTTATGGCAACTTTGCCCTGCACGGCGCGTTTTGGCACAATGATTTTGGCACACCCGTCAGCCACGGCTGTGTCAACGTCAACCTGACCGATGCCGCGTGGCTCTATGAATGGGCTGATTATGGCACATTGGTCAACGTGCATTATTAAAGCAGTGCGTCGTTGGCGCGAAGCACACTGACACCGCTTGTCCCCCCTCCCCATTTCCACTAAAATGGGTGCGTTCCCCAAGCAATACTCTTTCCACATTAATAACCACACAATCAAACAAGGTAAAGCTCCAACCGTCGGCAAAACCTACGGTTGGCTCATTTTGCCAAGAAGGGTTGACTGTAAGCTTTCAGCATTTCAGCCAGTCAGCCCTTCAGCTTGTTTTCTCAAATGATGGGGATGACTTTCCCGGCACCTAACACATTGAAAGTACGGGGGAAATGGCTAGGACAAGAAGCAAATCATTGAACAGCCTGTTATTGAACTTAAAAATCAAGTTTGGTACGCAGTTGAGCTAGCTGACTGGCTGAAATGCTGACTAGCTGAACGCTTATTCACAATCACAAAAGAGGCCAAAAATGACCTACCGCATAGAAAAAGATACGATGGGCGAAGTGCAAGTGCCCGATGACAAATATTGGGGCGCACAAACCCAGCGCAGTTTAGAAAACTTCAAAATTGGCGGCCAACTGATGCCGCTCGAAATCGTGTACGCCTTTGCTATTTTGAAAAAGGCGGCCGCTTTGGTCAACGCCGATTTGACCGACTTTACCCCCGAAAAAGCGCAGGCGATCGCCGATGCGTGTGACGAAGTGCTGGCGGGCAAGCTTGACGACCAATTCCCGCTCGTCGTGTGGCAGACGGGGTCGGGCACGCAGAGCAACATGAACGTGAACGAGGTCATTGCCAACCGCGCCACAGAGATCTTAGGCGCGGATTTTCGGACGGAGAAGTTGGTCAAGGCCAATGACGATGTGAACAAAAGCCAAAGCTCGAATGATACCTTCCCCACGGCGATGCACATCGCTACGTACATCAAGATTGTGGAGGAAATGCTTCCCAAAGTTCGCCTGTTGCAGGAGACGTTGCAGGCCAAGGCAGAGGCGTTTATGGGCATTGTCAAGACAGGGCGCACCCACCTCATGGACGCCACGCCGCTGACGCTGGGGCAGGAGTTTAGCGGCTATGCCATGCAGTTGCAGAGGGGCGTTGAGGCGGTTGAGGATAGTTTGGTGCGTTTGCAGGAGTTGGCCTTGGGCGGCACGGCCGTGGGGACGGGTCTCAACACGCCTGAAGGCTATGACACGGCCGTGGCCGCCAAAATAGCCGAGCTGACGGGTCACCCCTTCGTCACCGCCGCCAACAAATTCGAGGCCCTCAGTGCCCACGACGCTATGGTCGAAATCAGCGGCTCCCTCAAGCGCGTCGCCGTCAGCCTGATGCACATCGCCAACAACACCCGCCTGCTGGCGAGCGGCCCCCGCACCGGCATCGGTGAAATCGTCTTGCCCGCCAACGAACCCGGTAGCTCCATCATGCCCGGCAAAGTCAACCCCACCCAAAACGAAGCCCTGACCATGGTTTGCGCCCAAGTTATTGGCAATGACGTGGCCGTTTCGGTCGGCGGCACACACGGCCAGTTCCAACTAAACGTGTTTAAGCCCATGATGGCCTTCAACGTTCTCATGAGCGCCCAGCTACTCGGTGACGCTTGCCAAAGCTTCAATGATAACTGCGCCGTGGGCATCGAACCCAACGAAGCGCGTATCGAAGCCTTAGTCAGCCAAAGCCTGATGCTCGTTACCTCTTTGAACACGCGCATTGGCTACTACAAAGCGGCCGAAATCGCCCAAACGGCCCACGCCCAAGGCAAAACCCTGCGTGAAGTCACGCTCGAGCTAGGCTACCTGACCGCCGAAGAATTTGACGAAACCGTCGTCCCCGCCAAAATGGTCGGACGGCTGTAAAAACAAGTAAGAGGGAAGAGGTGAGAAGTAAGAAGAGAGAAGCACATCTCTCTTCCTCCCTTACTCTCTTTCTCTTGGAGAAAAAGAAGTGAGTGATTACGTTCTACGAATCATTGCCAAAGATGCCGGCGTTCGCGCTCTGTTTTGCACTACGAAGGATTTGGTGCAGGAGGCGGCCACGCGGCATGAAACCAAGCCAACAGCCACGGCCGCGCTCGGTCGTGGCTTAACGGGAGCCGCTTTGCTGGGCGCATTGCTCAAGGTGCGCCAGCGCATTGCGCTCAAGTTTGAAGGGGACGGCCCTCTGCGCAAAATGCTGGTTGAATCTGATGCGTATGGCAAAGTGCGCGGCTACGTGGCCGAGTCGCAGATTAATTTGCCGATGCAGGTTGGCTCGTCTGACCCGTATGATGTCGGCCGGGCGTTGGGCGCGGGTCGCCTGACGGTGGTCAAAGACCTGAAATTGCGTGACCTGTATGAGAGCATTGTGCCCTTGGCGACGGGGCAGATTGATGAGGATTTGGAGATGTATCTGACGCAGTCAGAGCAAATTCCCACGGCCGTGCAGGTGGGTACACGCCTCGACCAGCACGGCGAAGTGTTAACCGCAGGCGGCCTGCTCATCCAAAACATCGCCGGCTATGCCCAGACTGCCATCCACCAACTCGCCGAGCGCGTCCTAGACTTGCCCCCTCTTGTAGATAAACTAGCGGATGGCTACACGCTCGAAGATGTCGCCGCCGAACTATTTGATGGGCTACAAATTGAGTACGAGATATTAGAGAAACGACCGCTCGTTTTCAGTTGCGGCTGTAGCCGAGAACGCTCCTTCAAAGCCCTCACTTCACTGGGCATGGAGGATATCCACGCCATGATTGAGGAAGGGCAAGCCATTGTGGATTGCCATTTCTGCCACGAACGTTACCTTTTTTCGGTTGACGACTTAAACAACATTCTCGCCCTCATGCGCAACCCATAAGGCCGATTGTAAGGTGGCTACTTAAAAATAAGGGTAACGGTGATTTGTCAGAGATGAATCACCGTTACCCTTATTTTGTTTTCCTGTCTTGGCGGTTGGGCGGGGCGAAGCTGAAGGGAAATGGCGTAAAAGCGGTTCATATCCCCCATTTAGGCTATGGCCTTCGCAAATGATTTAGACCAGAATAAAAGTGAGCTTCTCGGGTGAGGCCATTTTTTCAGCTTATGCTTATATCAGGATAGCTATCGCTATTGCGCCCTACCTCAAGCTTTCATGACCACAGGACGAATTCGTCACCATAGATGTCTTTTATTCTACGCCTTGGTTGTCGATTGTAGTAACTGTAGCCTTTTTAGGGACTGTCTTGTGGAGCCAATTACGACCCTTGTGACCCTACCTAGCCGTTACTACAACCCAATCAGACTGGCCTGAATAGATAGACATCGAGCTGTGCCTACAGGGCATTTAGCGTTAGCGTGATTTTGCTAACCGCCCAAAGAACAGCTTTTCTCCGTCATTTTTTCGTGTGGACTTGCCTACCTCTCGAATGATTACTGTCTTCGCGTAGGTGCAAGCCAAAGGGAGTAGTATGCGATGCTTATCAGGATGATCAAGTTTTTTGGGAGCAAGCTCGGGCATCATTTTACGCCTGACAATACGGTTGTGCCCGTGATGAGGTTGGAGCAATTTAGCCACTTTGCGGGGCCAGGACGTTTTTATACCAAGCCTGGTTTAGAAAGGACATTGCCAGCGATTACCGTGGGCATTCGTGCAGGGCGATATACTCTGCGTGAGGTAGTGAGCCGAGACAACATCTGTTTTGAGATGGATGTGGTGGTGCGGTTTTTCTATGAACCCCGTCTAGCAATAAAAGGAGCACAGTCACGCATTATTCATGCGCCCGACTCGGCGTGGATTGCCTTGGTGGAGGATAAGGTCGGACAGGTCATTCGGCGACATGCCTCAATGGTTCCTGCTCACAAAATGTGCCTGGCTAGTACGCTTTACCGGTTGGAACAAAAAGCGTATCCATTTTTGTGTCAGCAATTGTCAGCTTTGGGAATGAGTGTGGCTGAGAATGGGGTCATTATTGGTGAGGTACGTGCCCCGCATAAGTTTAGGCAAACGATGCTCCAAGTGCGACAGCACAGCGAAGTGATTGACGCTTTGGTCAAGAGAGTTGTTCCTTAATAATTAAGGTTGAAATTCCAGAGGCCAGCCGCAATACCAATGACCTCATCTTCAAAAGATTTCCTGTGATTGCGAAACCGATGAACAAGTATGTTGTAACGCTTCAAACCGCCGATTGCATTTTCC
>JBGTIZ010000013.1:0-12355 GCA_041745395.1 Promineifilaceae bacterium (SeqCode)
ATGACTTTCAGTGCGCTTAAGCGTATTGATAGTGAAAGCTATGGACTTTTAGTCCCTCAGCTTTCAGTCGGTGCGAAAGTCACCGAAGGCACTTTAGTGCCAAACCTATGCACTTGCAGTGCATAGTATTTTAGTTCTCACCGTGGTTATCAACGGGCAACCCTTCCAGAGCCATGATGCGCAGGGCGTTGGTCGTGGGGCAGGGGCCGGGGCGCAGGGTGTAATCAAACACCATGCGTCCCTGTTCGACCGTTTCGCGGAAATGTTGATTTTGAATATGGGGCGTCTCTTCCGCCAAATGCACCAATTCTAAATCATGCGTGGAGACCAGCCCCGCGCCATTTTCCCCCACAAGGGCGCGGATGTAGGCGCGACTGCCCGTGAGCCGCTCCCGATTGTTGGTTCCCCGAAAAATCTCGTCAATAAAGAAGAAGAGGGGCAACTTGTCTGCCTGCTGGAGCGCGTCCAGCAAGCTTTTGAGCCGTTTGACCTCAGCGTAAAAATAAGAGATGCCGTCCGCCACAGAATCGGTCACTTTGATGGCGGAGAAGAGGCGCATGGGGCGGGTGGTCAGGCTCTGGGCGGGCACGACGCTTCCCGCGTAGGCCAGTACCAAATTTAGGCCGACGGTGCGCAGAAAACTGCTTTTGCCAGCCATGTTGGAGCCGGTGATGAGGATGACTTGGGGCGGTGACTCAAGGGCAAAATCGTTGCAGACGCGCTCGGCGCGGGGAATGAGGGGGTGGCCTAACCCACGGCCGTGGATGAGCGGCGTTTCTTTGCCAGACTTGACCTCAGGCACAACGTAATCAGGATGCAAATAAGCGAAGGTCGCCAACGAGCAATGCGCCTCGACCTCGAACCACGCCTCCAGCCAGACGGGTAGCTCATCCGCCAATTTATGCCGCAACTGCTGAAGCTGGTAAACAAAAAAGTAATCCCACGGCACGGCCGCGTTGAGCAACATCCACAAAAATGGGTTGCGGCGCAAGCCTGTGCCGTTGACGATGCGGGTCACTTGTTGCAGACGGCGCGAAGGGCGGGTGTCCGTCTCGAGGAAAGATTGGCACAGGTCACGCAGGTGGGGCTGGTGGCGGTAGCTGTGGTTTTCGAGGTGGCTAAACACGGCCGTGAGCGGGCGCAACCCATCCGCCAGAGCGGCCGCTTCACTAAACACATCTTGCCGAATGGTGGACGCTTTGAAGAAGGAGAGCAGGACGTAAACGGTGAAGGAGCCATACCACCACGCGCCGATAAAACCCGCCAGATTCAGCCCCAGCAGGGTTAAGTTGAGCAGAGCGACGCTAGAAAGGAGCCACACCCACGGCCGTAGCTGGGGGTCGGGCGCGTTGGTCTCGGTCAGCCAGTCGCTGAGTGGCTGGGTGTCCCAGATAGTTTCTGGCTCGGCTTTGGTATCTGCGGCGGCGGCTAAGCGGGCGGCGAGGGTGAGTTTGTCGCGCAGGGTGTGGGCGGGCTGTAGCTCGTGCAGGATGGCTTGCCGCTGGTGAATAACGGCTAAATCAGGACGGTCGGGGTTGAGCCAGGCGCGAAGCCGCTGACTGCCGCCGAGAGTCACGGCCGTGTCGAGCAAATGGTGCAGGGAGCGGTCGCCAAGGAGGTCGAAATCGGTTTCGAGGGGGGTGCGGGGTGTGCTGTTTGTCCACGGCCGTGGGGGAATCTCTACCCAATCTAGCCGCATTCGTGCCAGATGGGTGCGCCGAATTTCAGCCCAGCCCTCGAATTGGGCAATCGTGCGCTGGGTGCGCTGGTGGAGCCAGACCAGCACGGCAAAGGCGATGAAGGTCACGCCAAAAATCAGCAGGCTCGCTTCCAGCCCCACGCTAAATAAAGCGATAAAGCCCGCCAAAATCCCCAACCCAAACGAAGCCAGCCGCGCCGTTACAAAACGGCGGTCAACCTCATGTAGGTCAGCCAGCCGCCGCTCCAGCCGCGCCACCTGCCGTTCCAAGTGAGCGTAGCGTACCTCTTGCTTACTCTGGCTCATATTTATCACTCTGGCACGGCGCGGTAAACTGATGCTGGCGAATTAGCGTTTGATGGGCAAAAAGCTGAACAATATTAAAGCCAGGTGGCTCGGGCGTAATTTGCACATACTTGTCCTGCGGCCAACTGGTGAATTGCGCGAACGCGCTGGGTGCACTGACATAGAGAATCCCATCCCGCATAATTTGGGTGCTTTGGTGCAGATGGCCTATAAAAACGCCGCGCAGTCGGTCGCGGGCGGGCAACAACGCTTGGTGAAATGCCTCGCCATTGATGAGAAGCATGTGGCTGTCTAGCCAAATCGAGTTGATGGGCCACGTTGGGAAATGGATGAAAATAGTGAGGGAGAGGTCTTGGCGGGCAATTTCGCGGTGCAATATAGCCAGTTGCTCATCTGAAATGAAGCCGTGTGGGTCGAGTTCGTCGGGCGCACGGCCGTCTATGACTAGAAAGCGATGTCCCTTTACGGTGAAAGCATAGGTGAGCAGGTCGGGGTTTTCACTCAGAGGGTCGCACGGCCCCATCGGCAAAAAGTCGCAGATGTCGCTGGCGCAGTCGTGATTCCCTTGGACATAATAGATAGGAATGGCGGGGTCGAGTTGGGCGAAGATGGCGGCGGCGCGTTGGTAGGAAACGGGATCGGGGTCGGTGACGACGTCGCCCGTATGGATGACGAAGTGGGGGCGGTGGGGCAGGCTGTTTATCTCGCGCACGAGTTGCTCGGCGGCGGGCTGGGAGTAATGGCCGTGACGCTCGTACACGGCCGTGGGGCCGATGTGGGTGTCGCTTATGTGGACAAAATAGACAGATTCCATCAGGTTTTCAGCTAGAGCGAAAGAAAAACGGAGACGCTTCCAGCACAACAGAAACGTCTCCGTGAGTATGTTTCAACGAACGTGACTAATCTAATCTAAAAAAGGTCACACGGCCGTTACTGCATTAAGACGGGAGCCGTATTATTCACAATCTCGCTGAGCGTATTGGCTAAATCTGCGACTGTGGCTTGCGTCAGGCCAAAGTAACCAGCAGGAGCAATCCCAATCCAGACGATGAAGAGCAGGAAGGAAAGCATAATCGCCAATTCGCCACCGTTCATTTCGCGTAGAGATTTGTTCTCTTCTTTTTCCAGCGGCCCCATGAAGATTGCTTGGTAGAACTTGAGCAAATAGGTCGCGGCCAAAATAACGCCCGTCACCGCAAACGCTGTATAAATCCAGCTTGGCGACAACGCCTCTGTGCCCATCGAGCCGAGCAAAATGCTGAACTCACCCACGAACCCATTCAGCCCGGGCAAGCCCATGCTGGAAAGGGTGACGATAAGCGTTAGGGCACTGAACAGGGGCACAGCTTTCCAGACGCCACCATAATCATCTAGCTCGCGAGTGTGGCGTTGGTCATAGAGAAAACCGACGGCAAAGAATAACGCGCCTGTGCTAAGCCCATGATTCACGCCCTGAATAATCGCCCCTTGCAGGCCAATCTCGTTGAGCGAGAAGATACCGAGCATCACAAAACCCAAGTGACTAATCGAGGAGTAGGCGACTAGTTTCTTGGCGTCGTGCTGGGCGTAGGCCACAATCGCGCCGTAAATAATGCCGATAATGGCGAGGACGGCGATGAAGGGTGCGTAGTAGACGGACGCTTCGGGGAAGAGGGGCAGGTTGAAGCGCATGAAGCCGTATGTACCCATCTTGAGAAGCACGCCAGCCAAAATGATTGACCCGGCCGTGGGGGCTTGGGTGTGGGCGTCTGGCAACCAAGAGTGGAAGGGGAAGACGGGTACTTTAATGGCAAAGGCTACGGCAAAGCCCAAGAACAGCCAATTTTGCGCTCCCGCAAAGAGGGCACGGTTGGCAATTAGCTCGGGGACGGAGAATGTGCCGTTGGTGATGCCCATGTACAGGATGGCGAGGAGCATCAGCAAGGAGCCAGCCATCGTGTAGAGGAAGAATTTCAGCGCGGCGTAGACGCGCTCTTTGCCACCCCAAATGCCGATGAGGAAATACATCGGTACGAGGGTCACTTCCCAGAAGACGTAGAAGAGGAAGAGGTCTTGGGCTAAGAAGACGCCGAGCATCCCCACTTCTAGCAGGAGCATGAAGATGTAGTAGTTGCGCACCTGAGTGGTAATGGCACTCCATGAGGAGGCAATACCCAACATGGCGATAAACGTGGTGAGCAAAATCATGAGGATGCTCAGCCCGTCTATGCCCAGATAGTAGCTAACCCCGATGCCGGGTATCCAGTCCCCTTTGTGTTGCATCTGTAACCCAGCCATAGCGGGATTGTATTGTGCCAGCACAAAGAGGGAGAATAAGAAGGTGACCACGGCCGTGCCCACCGCAATCCCCTTAATCTTGGTATCACTCTCACCACCAAACGGCTTCAGCAAGAGAATCGTCACCACACCCACAAGGGGCAAAAACGTCAGTATCGTCAGTGTCCAATCGTTCATTGAAAGAAACTCCAAATTTAGTTTGGATAATTAAAGCCTGTTAACCAAGCACTTCTTACTTCTAACTTCTAACTTCTTACTTTTAATATCCCTACTGCATCCAGCCCAAGGCCACCACGTAAGTCACTAAAACAACCAAGCCTAAGAACACGCCCAGCGCATAGTTCCCCACGTTGCCTGACTGAACCAAGCCCAGCAATCCCGAAAGCCGCATCGTCACCTTGCCTAAACCAGTGACCACGCCATCTACACCCTTCGGGTCCAAAATATTGGCGAGGAAATCCGCCACTGTGTTAAACGTGTCCCGAATAACGTTGTTGTGTACAAAATCGTGCCAGAAATCCCAATCCACCCGCATCGCTATCCAATCTGAGAACGGGTTAAACAGTTTTTCCACAAACCCTTTGACCAGCAGTGTATCCAACGGCAACGTAGCAAAGAACGCCCACGGGTATTTAATCAGCGGGGAAACCTGTAGTGGGTCGGGGTCGGTTGCTTGCTCAGGTTTGGTTCGATACACCACAAAAACAGCCAACAACAGGGCAATAAGAGCTAAAATTGTCGAGACAACGGCCACCGTCATTTGTACCCAAGTCGGCGTGTATGGCATCGACACCACGCCTGTTTCTGTTAAATGGAACGATTCAATCGAATGTTCCACCGCTTTTTCCATAGCCAAGTAAATATTAGATTCGCCATAGCTATCTTTACTGGCCTTATAAGAAGCTTCTGTGAAATGAGGTAGGTTTATCAAACCGCCCAGCGTCGCGCCCACGGCCAAAATGACCAGCGGCATAACCATTTTCCAGTCGCTCTCGGGCACATAGGCCACCACATCACTGCGCGGCTCGCCAAAGAAGACCATCTTGATTTGCCGGCCCATATAAAACGCCGTACAGAAGGCGGCCAAAGTGAGCAAAGCGTATACGACGGGATAGATCCATTGGTCGGGCAGGGCGGTCAGGTTCCACGAAGCATGGGCTAGAATTTCGTCTTTGGACCAGAAACCAGCAAAGGGGAAAATACCAGCCAGAGCCAGCGTGCCAATGATGTATGTCCAAAATGTCCACGGCATCTTATGGCGCAGGCCACCCATGGTGCGCATATCCTGTGGGTCAAAATCATCATGTCCGTCGTGATGGCCGTGTCCTTCACCATGACCGTTGTGTCCACGATGATGGTCTACGTAATGGTGATGACCATGCTCCATGCCATGAATAATCGAGCCAGACCCCATGAAGAGTAGAGCCTTGAAAATGGCGTGCGTAATCAAGTGGAACAGCCCCGCCACGTAGGCTCCCATCCCCACGGCCGCGATCATGAACCCTAACTGACTCACCGTCGAGTAAGCCAAAACTTTCTTCACATCCCACTGGGTGAAGGCAATCAAGCCTGCCCATAAAGCCGTGGAAGCCCCGATTAGAGCAACCAAATCATTGGTCGAAATCACCCCAAAGAGTAGATACTCACTCTTGCGTACAATCTCGAACAGGACGTTGCTCCGCACAATCAGGTAAATGCCCGAGGTGACCATCGTCGCCGCATGAATCAGGGCGGAGACAGGGGTCGGGCCAGCCATCGCGTCGGGGAGCCAGATATAGAGGGGGATTTGGGCTGATTTACCCGTGGCTCCAATCAGGAATAGCACCGTAATCGTGGATAAGACCACGCCTAGCTCAAAGCTCACCCCAAAGAGCGGCACAGCTTGGCTGGAGGTGAACATTTCCACAGCGCTGTCAAAAACGGGCTGAAACTCCAGCGTGCCAAATGTCCAGAAGGTCATAATCATGGCTAAAATCATGGCCGCATCACCCACGCGGTTGGCGATAAACGCTTTACGCGCCGCCCGTGAGTTGGCGAGGCCAACGCCATCTTTGCGGTCATGCCAGAAGCCAATCAACAAGAACGAGCAAAGGCCGACCCCTTCCCAACCGACGAAGAGCATGAGGTAGTTGTTGCCCGTGACCAGAATGATCATGAAGAAGATGAACAAATTCAGGTAGGCAAAGAATCGGGCGAAGCCTTCGTCGCCGTGCATGTAGCCAATGGCGTAAATGTGGATGAGTGCCCCCACACCCGTCACCACGCCCAGCATCGTGACGGATAAGGTGTCAATTTGCATCGCCCACGGAATGTGAAATTCACCAATGAAGGCGAACCAATCCCAGAGGGGGACAATAATGGCGTGGTAATCATTGGCCGCCAAGCTACTCATCAAGGTGACGGTGATGACGAAATTGATGATGACCAAAATGGAGGCAGTCCAGCCTGACCATCTTTCACCTGTCTGGGCATCTTGCCGCACCAGCCGCGTTCCGGCAAATAGGTTGAACAACATGCCGAGGAAGGGCAGGATGAGCAAGAGGGGCGCAAGTGCAAATGTGTTCATAAGTTAGCTCTTGTGAATGTCAGTACGAAAAAAAGAGGTAATTACCGAGTCTCTCGTCAAGCGCAGTCCTGTGAAGGGCGCATCACCCTTTGAGGGTGTTCAGTTCACTAATATCGATGCTTTTCTTGGATTGGAAGATGGCGACAATGATGGCTAAACCGACGGCTACTTCCGCGGCGGAGACTGTCATGACAAAGAAGACGAGCACCTGGCCGTTTATGTCACCCAAATGGTAAGCAAAGGCGACGAAGACAAGGTTAACGGCGTTGAGCATCAGTTCAACAGACATGAAAATGACGATGGCGTTGCGGCGTAACAAGACGCCTAGGGCGCCAATGGTGAAGAGGACAGCCCCTAGTAAAACGTACCATTCAACGGTGACAACCATGGATTACCCCTTTTTGACTATTTTTTTGCTCATGACAAACAACCCGATGACCGCCACGAGGAGCAAAATGGAGGTCACTTCAAATGGGAAGATGTAGTTTTCAAACATGCTGATGGCAAGCTGTTGGGGGGTAACGGCGGCACCAACGAGTGGTTCTCCACGGCCGTAACCTGTGAGGAATGACCCAACCACGGCCGTGACCAAAATCACAGCCAGACCCACCGACAAATAAAGTTGCCAGCCCGTCTGCCGAATCGCCTGCTCACTCTCTTCCGCACCCAAAAGCATGATCACAAAGAGGAACAGTACCATAATCGCGCCCGCATAGACCGCCACCTGCACAAAGGCCAGAAACGCGGCATTGAGGAGCATATAAAACACGGCCACCGTCCCAAAATTCAGGATGAGGAAAAGGGCACTATACACTGCGTTTTTACTCAGCAACATGCCTAAGGCAGAGCCGATAGCCACAACAGCTAGAATGATGAAGAGAATGGGACTACCCATAGCAAAACACCTATAAGCACACAAAGATGAGGGGGCTTCGGGAGCGTCTATTGGGACACCGTGCTTGTCAAAACGAAGCGAACCCTCATCTGGTTGTGTTTGGTTTTGTTAACTAATGTTCAACGATAAAGTAAAGCGGGGAGCGTTCCCCAATTGGCACATTCAAAGAGTAAGAGAGAAGGAGATTAAGGGGAGTAAGTGGTTCGGCATAAGCCTGCTTCTTTTTCTGTTTTCCCTTTTCCTTCTTCCTTATCTTTTTATTTCGGATCTTCCATGTCAGGAATGGAGCGGTTAAATTGACCCGATTCCACGACTTGTGGCGTTGGTTGACCCTTTTCGGGCACGGGTACAATGAGCATCTCTTTGGTGTAGATGGCTCCTGCCCTGTCGGTGAAGCTCAATTCATAATTGTGTTCCAACACAATCGCTTCGGTGGGGCAAGCATCTTCGCAAAAGCCGCAAAAGATACAGCGAAGCATGTTGATTTCATAAGTGCTGGCGTACCGCTCACCGGGTGAGAAACGCTTGTCGTCACTGTTTTCAGACGCCTCAACAAAGATGGCGTCGGCGGGGCAGGCGGCGGCACACAGGGCACAGCCGATGCACTTTTCAAGGCCATTATCGTACCGTTTGAGTTCGTGCCGGCCTTTGAAACGATAGCGTACAGGACGCTTGATTTCGGGGTATTGATAGGTTACGGGTGGCAGAAAAAAATGTTTGAGGGTGACAGCCATCCCTTGGGCGATTGCGGTAATGTGGTCGAGCATGTGGCTTTTTCTCCGCTGGGCTGATGTTGATGTGTGACATCATGGTCAGCCCAGTTTGGCAATGAGCAATTACAATCCTTCAGCTAAGACAAGGAACACGGCCGTGACCAGCATATTGACCAAAGCCAACGGCAACAATACCTTCCAACCAAAATTCATGAGCTGATCATAACGCAAGCGAGGTGTACTCGCCCGCACCCAAATCATCAGGAAGAGTGCCCCAGCAATTTTGAGGAAGATATACAGCACCCCCAACAGCGGGAATTGGTCAATGAACGGGCCGCGATAGCCACCCCAGAACAATGTTACCCAGATGGCACTGAAGATAATCATGTTCATGTACTCGGCCATGAAGAACATGGCAAAGCGCATCCCTGCATACTCCACGTTATACCCAGAGGAAAGCTCTTGTTCGGCTTCCAGCAGGTCAAACGGGGCGCGTTGCAGTTCCGCTAAGGCGCCAATAAAGAACACGATGGCCGCCAGCGGTTGCAGGAACACAAACCAACCGCGTTCCCCTTGAGCCAAGACAATATCATTTAGGCTGAGTGACCCCGCAATCATGACCGGCACCAAGAGCGTCAAGCCCATTGATAGCTCATAGCTGATCATCTGTGCCGTCGAGCGAATACCGCCCATGATGGCGTACTTGCTGTTGGAAGCCCAACCGGCTAGCACAATGCCATACACTTCTAGGGAGGTGACTGCCAAGATAAATAGCACGCCGATGTTTAGCCCCGGAGCGATAGCCACGTAGGGCAGTTCTAGGCCAAAAAGGTTGATCGGGCCAGCCCACGGAATCACGGCCAGAGACATCACGGCCGTGAAAACGGAAATCATCGGCGCCAAGGTGTAAATATTGCTATCTACATAGCTCGGCGTAATATCTTCCTTGAAGAATAGCTTGACCGCATCCGCCGCTGGTTGCATAAAGCCACCCAACAGACGACGCTCTGGCTGACCTTGGCGCGGAATGGGGATATATCCCGCCCGATTTGGCCCTACGCGGTGTTGCAAGCGAGCCAGCACCTTTCGTTCATAAAGCGTTGTATAGGCAAATCCCGTAATCACCACCAAGACGATAATCGCGCCTAAAAGTAGCGACCGCCACAGGATACCTACAGCAGAAATGACTTCACCTTCCATGAAACGTCGTCCTTGTCAGTTAGGATGATAAATAATTTGAGGCCTATTGCTCGTAGTAACGGCTTTTGTAAGTAAGAAGTAAAAAGTGAAAAGTAAGAAGTTTTGTCCTGTCTGACACTTCTCGCTTTTTACTTCTCACTTTTTACTTTTTCTCAATAATTGCGTCCAGCACACCCGCCTCATAGGGCACGCCGCGCATCACGGCCACTCCCGCAGGCGCATGACCATTTACATGCGCGGTCAAGGCCATGGTCTTGTCATTGTATTTAACCGTCAGCTTCGTGCCAGAAGTTACTTGCAATTGTTGGGCGTCAGCTTCACTCATATACAAGATTGGCTCAGCCAAGCGGGGCTTCAAAATATCGGTTTGGTTAATCATAATGCCCGGCGTGTACAGGGCAGAAGCGCGTATGACGGGTAGTTTTAGCGGCGATTTGGCAGATTTGACTTCTGGTAGCTCAAACATACCTACGTTTTTCGACTCGGCCGTGGTTGCCCACTGTTGACCCAAGCCATTTTTGTTTTCGTAGCTTGTGCCGCCGTAGTACAAATCTTCGCCCCCCACGTCAGGGAACTGTTTCTCAACTTTAGAGAGGGTGCTGTAATCAAATGGCTTGTATTGACGCACCGCACGGCCGATTTGCTTTTTGAATACCAAGCTCGCCGCAAACGGCACGGCTCCTAGACCCATTTTCTCGCCAATTTGCGCCAAAATACGCCAATCAGCTTGGCTTTGACCCACAGGAGCAATGGCGGGGTAATACATTTGGACGCGTCGCTCGCCGTTGGTAAACGTGCCGTCGCGCTCGGCCCAGCTTTGGGCGGGTAGCACGACATCGGCCAGTTTGGCGGTTTCGGTCAGGAATAACTCTTGCACGACGAGGAAATCAAGCTGTCCACGGCCGTGTAACAGCCCATCCCCCACGGGGTCAGCCGCCAGCACATACAACGCCTTCACCGCCCCCGAGTTCACGCCTGCATAAATTTCCGCCGCGCCCCATCCCGCATCCTTTAGCGGTTTATACCCCGGGCCAAACGCGGGATGAATGCCCATATCCCACGCGCCCTGCGTATTGTTGTGCGGCCACACGGCGATTAGTCCATTATTGATCCGCCCCACATGATTTTGGTCATCTTCATTTTTAAGCTGAAGCAAGTTACCCAAAATCCGCGCCAATGTGTCTGTCTCCTCATAGGTCAACCCTTCGGAGCCATAAAAAGCGACCACATTATTGGCGTTGAGAATCATCTCTGCCGCATACTCTAGCTCGCCAATGCCGGTCGTTTCGACTTTAGCCGCGTTGAGCAGATACAGTGCTGTTTCCAGAGCCGCACCCGGCGCATAATGCACCACGCGGGCGGCAAATTTATCGAGACGGGTGGGGCGCACATTGAGTACCACCAGTTTTGCGCCCCGCTCAGCCGCTTGTTTGACCCGCAACCACCAGATAGGCGCCTCTTCGTGTAGTTCGCTGGCGATAACCACAACGGCATCGCCAGCGCCTAGTTCGAGTAGATTACTACCGCTGGAAATGCCTACCTCGGCCGTGATGTTTCCCCCAGCCAGACGGGCGTTGGCTAAATCAATATTGTTGCTCTTGAGTCCTTTGCGGAATAGCTCTTGAAAGAGGAACAAATCTTCGTTGCTCGGCCGGTCGCCAGAGAGGCCAGCCACGGCCGTGTTTGCCCCTTTTAACTTATCCGCCACAAGAGTTAACGCCTCATCCCAACTCGCTTCAACCAACTGCCCATTCTTACGCACTAACGGGGTGGTCAAACGGTCAGCCGATTCGGCAAAATGATGGGCAAAGCGTGTCCGGTCAGAAATCCAAATTTCGTTGACCGCCTCATTTTGGCGGGGCATGATGCGTTTGATAACCGCTTTACCGCCCGCTTTGGCTTCGCGCCGCGTGCTCACGGTGATGTTTTCACCTTCTGGGCCGTGCGGGGAGATGCTGGCGGAGGGGGTGAGTTCCCACGGCCGTGCGCCAAAACGAAAATCGGCCGTGGTCAATGCCCCCACGGGGCAAATATCCGTCGTGTTGCCGCTCCAGTAGCTATCAAAGCCGGGGTCAGAAAACGTCACAATTTCCAGCTTGCGTCCCCGATTATGGAACCCAATCACGGGGTCATCTACAAGCTCATCCTGATACCGCGTACAGCGACCACACTGAATACACCGCTCTCGGTCAAGGAAAATCAAATCGCCCAGCGGCACATTTTTCTCGTTTCTAAGTTTGTCATCATAATCGAAGCGGCTCGTCCCTTCCCCATGTTTCATGGTCAGGTTTTGCAACGGACACTCGCCCCCTTTATCACAAATGGGACAGTCAAGGGGATGGCTGGTTAGCAAAAATTCGATAATCGCTTCCCGCGCTTCGTCTACTACTTCCGTCGTGGTACGCACGACCATACCGTCCGCCACGCGCACGGTACAGCCTGTTTGCAGGCCACGGCCGTAATTAATCTGCGGCGTGCCATCTTCGTTTAGCAAAACGTCGCCCGTCGCGCGGTCGCGCATCGGCATCCCCACCTCGACCAGACACATGCGGCACATGCCGACTGGCTCGAGTTTGGGATGATGGCAAAAGACGGGAATGTCCACGCCCAAATATTGCTTGGCCGCATCCACAACAGTCATGCCTTTCTTCACTTGGGCTTCTTGCCCATCAACAGTGATGGTGACGAAATCACTCATA
>JBGTIZ010000014.1:0-3456 GCA_041745395.1 Promineifilaceae bacterium (SeqCode)
AAAGACCTGCTACGACAAAACAACAGGACCCAAGGCCGTATGCATGTACAACGGCGTGGAGCATAAGCTGTTCCCAGGTGCCAACAGCCAGTACGAGGTTAACCCCAAAAAGGGCGCGACCACCATCACAAACAGTTCACCCGTATTGCTCGAAAGCGTGTATTTAATGAACTTGCGGATATTGTCATAAATGGTGCGCCCTTCTTTCACCGACGACACAATCGTGGCAAAGTTATCATCCAGCAACACCATATCCGCCGCCTCTTTCGAGACATCCGTGCCCGTAATGCCCATCGCCACCCCAATATCAGCCCGCCGCAGAGCCGGCGCATCGTTCACCCCGTCGCCCCGTCATGGCTACTACCTGCCCATTATCTTGCAACGCCTGCACAATGTTCAGCTTGTGTTCGGGCGAAACCCGCGCATAAACGGACACATCTTGCACAATTTCACGCAACTCTGCGGGGCTGGTTTTTGCCAGTTTGACCCCCGTGTATACACGGCCGTTGCGCGTTATGTCTAGCTCTTCGGCAATCGCCATGGCCGTAAGCGGATGATCCCCCGTAATCATAATGGGGCGAATCCCGGCCGTGCGGCATTCAGCCACGGCCACCTTCACTTCTTCACGCGGCGGGTCAATCATGCCCAGCAAGCCGACAAAAATTAGATCCTGCTCCATCCCTTCCAGCGCATCATCAGCCGGAATCTCGGTCATGGGGCGAAAAGCGGCACCCAAGACCCTGTGCCCTCTTTCCGCCAAATCAGCATTCGCTTTTTCGATACGCTCCCGTATCTCAGGCGTCAGTTTCACCGCCTCCTCCCCCATCCAAACCGACGACATAATGTCGAGCAGACCATCCACCGCGCCTTTGGTAAAAGCCACGTACGGAGAATCAGCCCACGGCGACGGGCTTTCATGCGATTCTTCCGCTACTTCGTGCAGGGTGGTCATCCGTTTGCGCTCCGATGTAAACGGCACTTCCGCCACGCGGGGGCAGGTGCGGTCTAGGTCATTTTTGTTTAGCCCAAATTTGTCAGCGGCCACAATCAGGGCTGTCTCGGTGGGGTCACCCAGCACCGCTTGCTCGCCATTTTCATCTTTCTTTATCACCCCATCGTTACAGTGCACCGCCGCCTTAAATAAAATGCTCAGGCTTTGTAATAACGGCTCGGCCTCTGGTCGCCGTTCGGCATGAGCCAGCGTTGTTTGTTTTTCTTCAACCAACGCTTCGACCGTTTTTTCTTCACCCGCCACGCTCAAATAAGTGACGGTCATCTGGTTTTGGGTGAGCGTGCCCGTTTTGTCAGAGCAAATCGTGGTGACAGAGCCGAGCGTTTCCACGGCTGGGAGCTTGCGAATCAACGCCCGCCGCTTGAGCAACCGTTGCGACCCCAGAGCCAAACAAATCGTGACCACGGCCGGGAGGCTTTCAGGCACGGCCGCCACCGCCATGCTAATCCCCGTCAGAAATAGCTCCTGCACCTCGGCACTTTGCAAATAGGCCCCCAGTGAAGCCCCTTCTGCCCAGAGGGCGGCCACCTCGTCGCTCCGCCACAACCCCATGCCAAAAATGACCACAATGATAAAGAAGGCGATAATCGCCAGCGTGCGACCAAGGGCATTTAGCCGTATTTGTAAGGGTGTGTCGTCATCTTCCACGCCCTGAATCATGTCCGCAATGTGGCCCATTTCTGTGCCCATGCCCGTATCGGTCACGACCATAGTGCCCCGCCCATACACGACGACCGTGCTCATGAACAAGCTGTTTTTGCGGTCGCCTAGGGCGATTTCGTCTTCGCTCTCAATGACCCGCACAAATTTTTCAACCGGTTCTGATTCGCCTGTTAAGGTCGCCTCTTCCGCTTTTAAGCTGGCTGATTCGACCAAGCGGCCGTCAGCGGGCACAATATTGCCCGCTTCTAGCAAAACGATGTCGCCAGGCACGAGTTCCCGCGCTGAAACCTCTTCTTGCTCGCCGTCGCGCCGTACGCGCACGTTGGGCACGGCCATCTGTTTGAGTGAGGCCATCGCCTGCTCGGCGCGATACTCTTGGGTGACGCCCAGTAGGGTGTTCAAAATGACAATCGCCAAAATCACGATCGCGTCGGTGCTTTCGCCGATGGCGATGGAAACCACGGCCGCGATGATTAAGACCACGACCAATATATTGGTCAACTGCTCCCACATAATTTTGAAAATGCTCTTGGTGCCTTTATCCACCAGTTCGTTTGGGCCAAATTTTGCGAGCCGTTGCTTAGCCTCGCTCAAAGTCAACCCTTGTTCTAGGTTGCTGTCGAGAGTCTCTAACACGGCCGTGGTCTCTTGCTTATACCAGTTGCTCATATTAACAAACGCTCCTTAAACCTGGGTCTTCAGGTTTTGTGGGGATTTTCAACGGTATCATATGTCTCGCGCTTTCTTTGCCATTGCTTACACAATCTGAGTATGATGCTGGGGCAAAACGGACGGAATGAGACTCTGAACGCTCATCCTGATAGTATTACTAACAGCTTACAACTTATAGCTGGCAATTTACAACTCATAGCTTATAGCTATTCCAAGGAGACCCTACATGAGTGAATACATTCCCCAGCGAGCGATGTTTATCTGTGCCCATCCCGATGACCTCGAATTTGGCGTGGCGGGCACGGCCGCGAAATGGGCGCGAAACGGTACAGAAATTATCTATGTTCTGCTGACTGACGGCAATGCGGGCAGTCATGAAAAAGGGATGACTAAAGCTAAATTGGCTGAAGTTCGCCGCGCCGAACAGGCACGCGCCGCTGAAATCACGGGCGTCAAGCAGTGCGTTTTCATGGGCTACGACGATGGCCTACTCGAAAACAGCCTCGATTTGCGCAAAAAACTGGTGCGGCTCATCCGCGAACATCGCCCCAATGTGGTGGCCTGCATGGATCCGACCAACTTTTTTCCCAGTGATACCTATATCAATCACCCGGATCATCGGGCGTCGGGCACGGCCGTGTTAGATGCCGTTTTCCCCGCCGCCGAAATGCCCCTGCTCTACCCCGACCTCGACGCCGAAGGGTTACTGCCCCACAAGACCAACCATGTGTATCTATTTTTCACCAATGAAGCCAACTATTACGTAGACATCACCGACACCATCGAGACCAAAATCAAAGCCCTCGGCGAACACAAAAGCCAGTTCGACGATTGGGACCCCACGGAACGGATGCGCACCTGGTCGCAAGAAACGGGTAAAATCGTAGGCTTTAAGCACGCCGAACGGTTTCGGCGCATCACCCTCAAAGACGAAGAGTCAATGAGTAATGAATAATGAGTAATGAGTAACAATACCTTCGCCAAACATTTGAGCTAAAAAAGTGAAAAAGAGTTGAAACTCTGGTAAAGTTTTTTGACCAAAAAGAAACCAACCAGAGAATCAACTCATGCCAGAAATCGTAGCACTTTTACATGGAATCAGCCAATCT
>JBGTIZ010000015.1:0-3618 GCA_041745395.1 Promineifilaceae bacterium (SeqCode)
CAGATTGGCTGATTCCATGTAAAAGTGCTACGATTTCTGGCATGAGTTGATTCTCTGGTTGGTTTCTTTTTGGTCAAAAAACTTTACCAGAGTTTCAACTCTTTTTCACTTTTTTAGCTCAAATGTTTGGCGAAGGTATTGCTGGGAAGTTTGTTTTTTCATATAACGGGTCTGTGGCGGCGGCTCCCTTAAATTCATTACAGCGACGGCAAGCGCGACATAAATTCTCAAAGAGAGAGTCACCGCCTAAAGCTACGGGAATGATATGATCAATCGTCAATGGTTGGCCTGTTATCTGCTCCGAAGTTTGGTAATAGGCGCAAATCGCGCCATCGGCATCTTAAAGCTGACGCAGAATTGGCGGTCTGTAGGGCAAAGGCCGGCCTTTGCCCTACGAGACGAAACAAGACGGTGAAAAGCGGTTAGCGGACGATTTGGATGGGGATTGTGTGGGGTTCGCCGACGTAGTTGCCGTCCCACTGGACGAGAATGAGCCGTAGGTAGTAGTCACCCGGCGGCAGGCCGCTGGCGTAGAGGGTTTCAAGCTGGCCGTTGGCCACGGGCACGTTGCTCGTTTCCCCAAGGGTGAGCCATTGGGGTTCGTTGGGGTTGTCGGGGTTGGGAACGCCTAGCTCGATTTTATAGAATTGGACTTGGTCGGGGTTGAAGCTGGCGGTGCCGATGATGGGCAGAACGCCGTCAAGCTGTTGCCCAGCGGTGGGGCTACTGAGACGCCACACGGCCGTGCCTTGACCCACCTGCCCCGCCAAAGCCAGCAGTTCCTCATTACACCCCTCCGTCGGCAGGATGGCGATATTATTGGCCAAGCCCCACGTATAAGCTGATTTGAGGCTTTGCGGGTTGCGCGGCGGCTTTAGAAAGAGTTGGGGCAGGGCGTTGGGGGGAAGCACGGCCGTGTCCAGCCCCTCCGCCAAATAACAAAACGACATCGGGGGCAACGCATTCGGGTCAGCCGTTTGCGCCGCGCTGACCAATTCCACAGGCACAGGGGGCAAAGCCACCGCTGGGGCACGCACCACTGACGGCTCTAGCTCTGTCCAGACGACTTGATTGGTGGGGGGCACGGCCGTGGGATTTAACCCAGTCTCATTAACCAACACCCACTCCTGCCGCCCCGGCGCACAATCCATCGCCCCCAGCGTAATGCTCGGAATGGCGCACAGCGTTTCCCGCGCCAGCCCAGCGGGCGGCGCAAACGCGGGCGACAAAATCTGTTCACCCTGCCCCAGCACGGCCAGCAAATCATAATTGTTATACACCGCCTGCATATAGGAATTCCAGAGCGGTGCGGCCCCCGTCAGCCCACTCACATTGACCATCGGGCTGTTATCCGTATTGCCCGCCCACACGCCGACCACCAAATCAGGCGTATAACCTAGCGTCCAGTTGTCTCGAAAATCATTCGTTGTGCCCGTTTTGACGGCGGCGGTAAAGGGCAAATCGAGCGGGCTGTTATTGCCCATCGCGGGGCGACGCGCCACCGCATCACTCAGCATATCGCTCACCATAAAAGCGACACGCGGGTCAATCAGTTGGGCAGGTTGAGGATTGGATGATTGCTCAAACAGAACTTCGCCCCGGCTGTTGACCACTTTCAAAATGGCGACGGGCGTCACCTCTTGCCCTTCATTGGCCAAAATGGCGTAGGCGTTGGTTAGCTCCAGCGGGGTCAATTCCCCGCCGCCTAGCGTCAGCGAGAGGCCGTACCGGCTGGCGTCATCGCCAAAACTTTCAATGCCCAGCGTTTGGGCAAACTGGAGGAATTGGGGCACGCCCACATCTTGTAAAAGCAGAACGGCGGGCACGTTATAGCTGTTGGCGAGCGCGTCCCGCAGGCGGACGGGGCCGCGATAGGTGCGGTCGTAATTAACGGGGGTGTAGCTTGTGCCGTCATTCATGGGGTAAGTTGTTTCCACATCCCAGATGACCTCGCCTGGTGACCAGCGCACCGCGCCCGTTTCGTCGGGGTTGAGGGCCAGGGCGTAGGTGAGCGGTTTGATAGAACTGCCCGGCTGTTGGGGGGAGAGCAGGACGTTGACACGGCCGTCTATCGTTTCGTCTTGATAATCCACACTGCCCAACATAGCCAGGATTTCGCCTGAATTGGGGTTCAAGGCGAGGAGCGCGGCGTTGGTCAGATTATGCGGGTCACGCAATGCACCCACATGCTGTTGGGCAAGATTTTCGGCTAGTCGCTGGTAGCGCATGTCGAGCGTGGTGGAGACGCGCAGGCCGCCATTCGCCACGACTTCCGCGCCAAACATCTCTTCTAACTGCTGGCGCACATAGATAGAAAAGTGGGGCGCGGAGAGGCTGACCGTTTGCGGGGCAAAATCGAGCCGCGTTTGGAATATCGTTTCGGTTTGGTCGGCGGGCAGGAACCCTTCGGAGGCCATCAGGTTGAGTACGAGCCACTGTTTGTTTTTGGCCGCTTCAAAATTGGTGAAGGGGTCGAGGTCGATGGGGGCTTGGGGCAGGCCAGCAAGGAAGGTCGCTTCGGCGAGGGTGAGGTCGCTGGCGGATTTGGCGAAGTAGGTTTGGGCGGCGGCTTCGATGCCGTAGGCGAGGTTGCCGTAGTAGATTTCGTTGAGGTATAGCTCGAGAATTTTCTCTTTTTCGTAGTCGCGGGTCATGAGCCAAGCCAGAATAATCTCTTTGGCTTTGCGGTTGTAGGACACGGCCGTGCGTTCTTCATAATCAAAAGCGATATGGCGCACCAACTGCTGGGTAATCGTACTCCCACCGACCGGACGCTCATCTGGATTACGCAAATTTGCGATTAGGGCGGCGATGAGTGAGGGGACGTTTGCCCCAGGGTTTTCATAGAAATTGTCATCCTCGACGGCAATGGTGGCCTGTTGCACTGCGTCAGGAATTTGCGCCAAGGGCACATACGTCCGTTTGCCCTCGCCAAAAATCTCCCACAGCATATCCCCGTTGCGGTCGAAGATGCGGGTGGTTTCAAAGGTTTCCCGCGCGTCTACATTTTCTAGCCGCTCGATGGCGGTGTCTAGCTCCGCGGAGAATTGGGTGTAGAGTATGGTGCTGGTCGCCACAACGCCCGTGAACACGAGCAGGCCGATAACCATCACGCTCAACACGAGCACATTACGTAGACAGCCACCACAGCCGCGCCGCTGGGGAGCAGGCGGGGGGGGCGTTTGGGGATTGATGGGCTGAGTTAGGTCGTTGTCATACATAATTGCCTCTTTAGGGGGTGCTGAGCAACCTGAAAAAAGGCAGAAGGCAGAGGGAAGAAAAAGGGCGGGTCTTCTCGATAAAATCTCCGCGCTCTTCGCGTCCTCTGCGGTGAAATTGACCTTTTTACAGAAGATTCAGTGAATGAGTATGTGATGCTTTTATTGTACGCTTTTCTCGGGTATGGCTTCCCTACGGAGAGTCCACGGCCGTGTGACGCTTACTACACGAGTAGACAAAAAGCGCGGGATGAGCATCAACGAATGCCCATTCCGCGCTTTTTTCAGTGAAAAGTGAAAAGCTTGTATTGGTCACAAATTGCGCATACAAAAAATCTTACCTCGACACGCCTCGCCGCCTGCGGCGGCTCGGCTATTCTAAAGCGTGTTTTTTTCGTTT
>JBGTIZ010000016.1:0-34045 GCA_041745395.1 Promineifilaceae bacterium (SeqCode)
AATGCGTGACGGTTTACCAGTTATCTAAACTCTTTCTTTATTGAAGAGTCCGCCTCGGGGAATGGGGAGGGAGACACAGCCTGATACTTGGCCGACTTCTGGGTCAGGTGTCCTTTTGACCGCCTCGGAATGCCTTTCTGAGCAAAGAGCCTTGGAAAGCCTATCAGCGGCCGTGTTCATGTGGGGCGAACACGGCCGCTTTGATTTTTTGCTTCATGGTGACCACTCAGCTTCTCGAGAGAAAAACCTTCGAGTCTAAATGGTTATCACACGCTAAGCTAATAAGCGCAATGCTTATGGAAAGTGGGGTGAGTCGTAACCCATACTAGGCCCGCCTTTTGTTTGCCTGGTACATCGCCATAGCTCCCACCCTACGGGAGAATCTGATGACCAAAAAAAAGATTTTTAACCCGTCTTGGTCAGCTGAATTGAATGAATTGCTGACGGCGGCTGTTGTTAATCAGGCATTTCAGCAATTGCTTTTGCAAGAGACCCACCGCGCTCTGCGCGAGGGGTATAATGGCCGAGCGGTTGTGCTGACGCCTGCTGAACGAATGCGCGTGTTGCGGATTGAGGCGGAGACGCTAGCTGATTTTGTCGCTCAGCTTTCTGAACTGTGGAGTGAGTCTCCGCCGAAACAAAATACCCACGGCCGTGGGGGGACGCAGAGTGAGCAAACTACCCTTTTCTTGGCTATGTTACAGGACATCCACGGCCGTGATTAGCGACTCAACCAAAAGGTAGCCATTCAGCTTGCTTGCCCAAAAAATGAACCCCCGAGGGCACGAAGAACGCCGCATTCTTCGTGCCCTCATTTTTCTTCTCTCCCGCTTTGTCCTCCGCCTTCCCTGCAAATAACCACACATCCTGCCAAACTTTTTTCGAGAAGCTTTTCTCTTTGCTCCTCTGCGTCTTAGCGAGAGGCTGGCTTTTTTCAGGAAGCTCATAGCTTAAAGCTTCATAGCTACACACGGCCGTGGTTTCGACAAATTAGGCAGAGCAGATAGAATTAGACGAATGTCTACTAAAATAACAACATCTTCTACGATAAATCCCGCTTTGGCCGCTGGGGGTGCATCCCCCCGCGACGTTTTTCTGGCCGGTTTCCGCGCTGTTGCCCCTATTTTCTTGGGGGCTGTGCCCTTTGGCTTGGTGACGGGGGTCACCTCCGTCGCGGCTGGTCTCACGGCCGTGCAGGCGATTGGCATGTCCATCATTGTTTTTGCGGGGGCATCCCAACTGGCCGCGCTCCAGCTTATCAGCATTGGCGCGGCCGTGTTGGTCATCTGGTTCACTACCCTGATTATCAATTTGCGACACCTCATGTATGCCGCCTCGATTGCGCCCTACCTCAAGGATATTTCTCTGCGCTGGCGCGTTCTGCTGGCCTTCCTCATGACCGACCAAGCGTATGCCTTTTCGCTGGTGCATTACGAAACAAAGCCAGACGTGCCCCATCGGGAATGGTACTTTTTGGGCGTGGGGTTGCCTTTGCTGGTGGTGTGGACGGCGGCCACGGCCGTGGGTGTTTTTGTGGGGGCGCAAATCCCGTCTAGCTGGGGACTTGATTTCGTCATTCCGCTCGTCTTCATGGTCATGATTTTCCCGAGTTTGAAGAATCGCACGGCCGTGGTCGCCGCCCTTACCTCTGGTTTCGTGGCCGTCGTGGCTCGTCCGCTCCCCTACAATTTAGGGTTGGTCCTGGCCGCGCTCAGCGGCATCATCATCGGTGTCATCGTGGACGCGCTGTGGCAAAGCGACGTGAGAAGTGAAAAGTAAAAAGTGAGAAGTGAAAAGTGAGAAGAAACAAACAACAATATTCCTTGCACCATGAACCCTGCACCTTGCACCCTGAACCCCTATGAACAACGCGCTTATCTGGCTCATCATTATCGGCATGGCGGTCATCACCTTTCTGCTCCGCTTTTCCTTTATCGCTCTGCTCGACAAAATTACCCTGCCGCCCGTGGTCGAGCGCGGCTTGCAATACGTGCCCGCCGCCGTCTTTTCCGCGCTCATCGTGCCCGCGCTGGTGTACAACAACAGCGAGCTATACCTTTCCCCGTTCAATCCCCGCTTGCTGGCGGGTTTAATCGCGGCCGTGGTCGCTTGGCGCACCCGCAATATTTTACTGACCATCACCGTGGGCATGGTATCCCTCTGGCTCTGGCAATGGCTCTTCTAAACCCTGCACCTTGCACCGTGAGCCTTGCACCCCCCTGGAGAAAACATGAAAAACTACACAGCTTTACTTGAAAAAATTTACGAAATTAACGACCTGCAAAAGGCGGCGGGTTTGATGAATTGGGACCGGGAGACGTATATGCCGCCCAAGGGCGCGGCGATGCGTAATTTGCAACTGGGCACGCTTTCCCGGCTGGCGCATGAGATGTTCACGGCCGTGGAAATGGGCGAACTCATCGAAAACGCCGCCAGCGAAGTCCAAGACGCCGCGCATGATTACGACAGCACCGAAGCTAGCCTCATCCGTCACCTCCAGCGGAGCTACGCCGAAGCGCGGCTCATCCCCAGCGACTTTGTGCGTCGCCAAACCGAAATTAGCGGCGAAGCGTGGCAGGCGTGGGCCAAAGCCCGCGCCGAAGCGGACTTCGCCAGCTTCCAGCCCCATCTGGAAAAAGTCGTCGGCCTCGGCCAAGAGCTAGCCGACCTGTATGGCTACGAAGATGAAAAATACGACGCCCTGCTCGACAAATTCGAGCGTGGGATGAAAACGGCCGACGTGCGCGCCATCTTTGCCCAAGTCAAAGAAGAAACCGTGCCGCTCATCGCCGCCATCAGCGAGAAAACAGACAGCGTAGACGCCAGCTTCCTCCATCGCCCCTACGATGTCGCTACCCAAAAAGCGCTCGCCCCCTACTTCGCCCAATCCGTCGGCTACGACCTCGAGCGCGGGCACATCGGGGAGGTCATTCACCCCTTCGCCACCAGCTTCAGCCGGGACGACGCGCGGATTACGACCCGCTACTATCCTGACTTCCTCAACCCGTTCCTCTTTGGCACGCTCCACGAATCAGGCCACGCCATGTATGAGCAGGGCACGGGCGCGGAGCTAGCCCGCACGCCGCTGGCGCGGGGCACGTCGTCTGGCATTCATGAATCCCAATCCCGCCTCTTTGAAAACTTAGTGGGGCGCAGTCGCGGCTATTGGCAACGCCATTTTGCCCATCTGCAAGCCGCTTTCCCCGAGGCGTTGGGCGACGTAGACACCGAGCAATTTTATCGCGCCATCAACAAAGTCCAGCCCTCGTTTATCCGCGTCGAAGCGGATGAGCTGACCTATAACATGCACATTATTTTGCGCTTTGAACTAGAGCAGGCGTTGATTAACGGGGATTTGGCCGTGGCGGATGTGCCCACGGCGTGGAATGACAAGATGCAGGAACTGCTGGGCATTGTGCCCCCGTCGGACAAAGAGGGCTGTTTGCAGGATGTGCATTGGACACGGCCGATGTTTGGCTACTTCCCCACCTATGCCCTAGGCGGGCTGTATGCGGCGCAGTTAATGGTTACAGCGCAGGCCCAAGAGCCGAGCATCACGGCCGAGCTAGCTGATGGGCAGGTCACGACCCTGTTGGCGTGGCTCCGCACAAATATTCATCAACACGGCCGTAAGTACGACCCACCAGAACTCATCCAGCGCGTTACGGGCCAACCACTCACCCCCGCCCCCTTTGTGCGCTACGCTACGAAGAAGTTTAGCGAGATTTACGAGTTGTAGTAGTATCTTCGGCTCTTTGGGATCTCATGGGGTTTGGTCTGAAATGGAATACGTGATGCGCGGGTCTCTCTGGACGCACATGGCGTTTTGCGCATCATTTGATGTCAACCCCCTGAATTCCTGAAGAACCGTATCTTCTCAAATTATCGGGTTGGGCTTCCCCGGCACTTCCGAAAGTGCCGGGGAAATGATAGACAGAAATATGAGTCAACACGTAAAACGACACCCTTGAGGTCTGAGCGCTTCCATGTCGGGAGCATAGCCTTAAATCGTGTCGCGGAGAATATCTGCTATTTGATGTGGTTTAATGTCTGGTTGGTCAGACTTGGCATAAATGGTGAGCAAGAAAATCTCATCATGATTTTTGAGGTAGTAAATAACGCGATAACCAGAGCGCGACCCCTTCTGTAAGTCGCTATTTTTCACCCTCACCTTATACACAACTGGCGGTGTGTTGGGCACTCTATCCCCAGGCAACTCCCTGTTTTCCAACTGTTCTATCAACGGAGAAATATCTGACTTGATATGTCTATACTTTTTTGCCAACCGCTTGAGGTTCTTTTTGAATTCTGACGAATAACTTACCCGCACAGGAAACATCTCACTCTGCATCAATTCCATCCCACAAACTCGCTACGGCGTGTACCTCACCCTCTATGGCTTCCTGCCAACTTCTTCTAAAGCTGGCTATCGTGTCATTTTCCTCAATGTAACTATCTAACAGGTCTGTCAGACGTTGTGGCGACATATTGTCATCATCTAAGATGACAAGTTGTTTAATGTGGAAAGTAGCTATTTCATCGTCTGCGGGGTCTATCGTCGCAATGCCAATAGCATTGACATTTTTACGCATAGCCTGTCCAATGCTATCCGCTACATCTTCATCGAAAGTACAAGCAATCTGATTTTCCGCATCAGTAAACAAGTTACAACGATAACGCTCGTAACGGTCGTAACGGAAATTTGCCATAACTAATGTGCCCGTCACGGCCGCGATCTTTTCTTCAGGGGCAGTGATGGCTTCTAGCAGATGGGCTTGTGTGTGTTTATCATAAACCCCCCTAATAATATGATTACGTGGGGTGCTTACGCTGAACTCTATCTGCTCAATGCCCTTGGTCAATGTTTTGCCCAACTCTTTCAAAACGGCTAAAACACCTTGGTCATACCCTTTAGGTAATTCTGAATCATTGGACGTGTGGTGGAAATACTCAAGCCCTAGCACGAGTTTTTCAATGGCAACTGTGGCTATATCATAATGGCCTTCAAAGAGGACTGGCGGGCGAACAAAGCCCATTTCAGTGACAAAACTGCCTTTATGTGTATTGATGAGGCGCAGAGCCGTATCTTGACGCACTTCTGACAATTTACGCCGTCCACCACTCTCCTTTTCTATGGAATAGGCGATGCGGTCTACAGCTTTCTGCAAACGATCCCCAAATTGAGTTAAGCGGCGAAGCTCAATCGTCCCGTCGGCAAGGGCAGAGCCTTTTAGAGCTATCTTAATGTTTGTATCGGACATGGTCTTTTCTTCTCGTCTTCCCACTATTGCCTAGGAGCATTACCCCCAGTTAGTCAAGTAAATGACACTAATTCTGTACTGGTCATGAATTACTCAGACAAAAAATCGTAGCTCGACACGCCTCGCCGCCTGCGGCGGCTCGGCTATTCTAAAGGGTGTTTTTTTCGTTTGGGCTTTCGCCCAAACAAAAAAAACACCCTCTTGACAACGAGGCGTGGCCGCAGGCCACGCCGAAGCATTTTATCGCTTCTGGAAAGCGACACCATTACATCTGTTTTAGCAAGCCGTGGCCAATACATTATTTTACAAGTTCACAAGGAGAATCAGATGAGTAAACTTTGGGGCGGTCGCTTCGCCAAGCAAACAGCCGCATTGGTTCGCCAATTCAACGACAGCATTAAATATGACATTCGGCTGTATAACGAAGATATAGACGGCAGTATCGCTTGGGCGCAAGCGCATGTGTCCACGGCCGTGTTAACTCCCACCGAAGCCGAGAAAATCACCTCTGGCCTCGAGCAAGTGCGCCAAGAGCTAAGCGCCGGCACCTTTGAACTAGCCGACGGCGACGAAGATATTCACACGGCCGTGGAACGTCGCTTGACCGAACTCATCGGCCCCGTGGCGGGCAAACTACACACGGGGCGCAGTCGCAACGACCAAGTCGCCACCGATTTTCGGCTCTGGGTGCGCAGAGCCTGCGACGATATTTTAGACGATATCGCTGAGCTACAGCACGCCTTATTGGCTCAGGCAGAACAACACACGGCCGTGGCTCTCCCCGGCTACACTCACCTGCAACACGCCCAACCGATCACCTGGAGCCATTGGCTCCTCAGCCATTTCTGGCCCCTCGTGCGCGACGCGCAACGCTTCCAACAAGCCCAAGCCCAAGCCAACGAACTCCCCCTCGGCTCCGCCGCTCTCGCTGGTACCGCCTTTCCCATCGATCGCCAAGCCCTCGCTGACGCGCTCGGTTTCGACCGACTCAGCCAGAACAGCCTCGACGCCGTTTCTAACCGAGACTTCGCCGCCGATTTTCTCTACGCGGCCACCATGCTCGGCCTGCATCTGAGTCGCCTCTCTGAACAGCTCATCATTTTTGCCAGCACCGAATTTGGCTTCGTGCGGCTCGACGACTCCTACAGCACTGGATCGAGCCTCATGCCCCAAAAGAAAAACCCCGACACGCTCGAGCTAACGCGCGGCAAAGCGGGGCGTCTGCTCGGCCACCTGACGGGGTTACTCGCCACGCTGAAGGGTTTGCCCTCCACTTATGACAAAGATTTGCAGGAAGATAAAGAGCAGGTTTTCGACGCTTACGACAATTTGCGGCTCATTTTGCCCGTCATGGCGGGCGTAATCGCTACCCTGCAAATCCGCCCCGATAAAATGGCCGCCCAGCTTGAACCGAACCTGTTGGCGACTGATTTGGCTGATTATTTGGTCAAAAAGGGGTTGCCCTTCCGCGAGGCGCATCATGTCGTCGGGGCCGTGGTGCAAATGGGTGAAACGCGGGGCGTGCCCATTACTGACCTGTCGCTGGCTGACCTGCAACGGCTTCACCCGCTGTTTGAGGAAGACGTGCTGGCCGCCTTTTCGGTCGAGGGGTCGCTGGCGCAACGCGACGTCATCGGCGGCACGGCGCCCACAGCGGTCAAACAGCAAATTGAAGAGGCTAAAAAAGTGGTGAGGGACGTGAAAAAGGACGAGGGAAGAGGGAAGAAGGAGGAATAGGATGGGAGACGCGGTGACTAGGGGGCTTTGTAACAGATGAAACGTGACGATGACACTTTAAGGCGTCGGGATCGGGGTTGCTGTCGAAGAGCCGACCCCGTTTAAGAACTGCGTGCGTAGCCAGCCGGTTCGCCCATCACCCGTTTGCACCTCTGTCCAAGATGCGCCCGCGACATTGGCACGTCGCCCAGTGGGCAGAACCATTGTGCCATCATCAATGAGCACCACCTGGGCCGCGTTATCCGTCGGGCTTTGGCGGAGCCAAACCGTGCCTCCACCCAAAGCAATCACGGCCGTGTCACCCGCGATAGGCGTCGGGGTAAAGGTCGGCGTGGGGGTAACAGTCGGTGAAGGTGTTGGGGTGGGCGTATTAGAAGGGGTCGGGGTGGGCGAGGGGGTGCTGGTGGGCACATCGGGAGGATTCTCGCTTGCACTCGCCGTGCCAGTCACGGGTACTGTGTTCGTTAGGTCGGCTTCGTCACTGCTGGGCGGACGCACAAACGCGCCTGACACAGGTGTGCTGGACGTCGGTTGAGGGGCAACCGTGGGTGCGTTGAGGCTGTCTTCGTCTGTGCCGACCGTATCGGTCACGGGTTCACTGCTGGTCACCATATCCAGTTCGTTTTCGTTTTCGAGCATGGCCACGGCCGTGGACTCCGCCGAAGCCATTATTTCTTCTTCAGCCTCCCCCTCGAGCGGCACGCCCGCCAAAAAGAAGCCCATGCCCATCAGCAACAAAGCCAGAGCAAGGCCGTTCAGCATCCGCAAACGGGGAATCAGACGCGCCGCCAAAGTGCGGTTGCGCCGCGTAAAGTTAGGTGAAAGGGCAAGATAGGCCAAGCCGATGCAAATAAGTGCACCAAACGCGCTCAGACCCATGCCCCATAATGTCCATGTTGGAAAGCCCATAGTCGCAGATTATAGCGTACACCCCCCACAGCGCGAATCCACACGGCCGTGGGCCTCATCTTCTCAGCCCAATTTCATCTTGAGACGCTTTTAGTCCATTAGTCAGCCCACCCTTCCTCTCCCCCCGATACTGGTTTACTAATAGGTTAACGGTATAATGTCTAACCAGCTATCTAAACCAACATCTAACAGGCTCCAGCTTGAAATGTGACACCTGAAACCCGACCCAAAAACCAAACAATAGGAGATAAATTCAAATGGCTGAACAATACGACCTCGTAATCATCGGTGCTGGCCCAGGCGGCTACGTCGCCGCTATCCGCGCCGCCCAGCTTGGGCTAAACGTCGCCTGTATCGAAAAAGAATGGCTTGGTGGCGTCTGCCTCAATATTGGGTGCATCCCCTCCAAAGCATTGCTCAAAAACGCCGAAATTGTGCATACCGCCCGCGACCGGGGCAAGGAATTTGGCTTTATCCATGAAAACTTCACGGCCGACTACAAAGTCGCCTTCAAGCGGAGCCGTGACGCTTCCAACCGCCTTACCAAAGGGATTGGCTTCTTATTTAAGAAGAACAAAGTCACCCACATCGAAGGCACGGGCAAATTTACCAGCCCCAAGATAGTCGAAGTCACCAAACCAGACGGCTCCACGATGGAAGTTACGGGGGAAAATTTCATCATTGCCACGGGCGCACGGCCGCGTGAACTGCCCGGCCTTGAGTTTGACGGCCAGAAAGTTATTAGCTACATCGAAGCCATCATGTCCGACACTCTGCCCGAGAGTGCCCTTATCGTCGGCTCCGGCGCGATTGGCGTCGAGTTTGGCTATGTCTGGGCTAACTATGGCGTAGATGTGACGATTGTGGAGCTAATGGAGCGCATGTTGCCCCGTGAAGACCCCGAAGTCAGCAAAGTCATTGAAAAGGCGTACAAAAAGATGGGCGTGGACTTCAAACCCAAGACCACCATCGAAAACCTCGATAAATCAGGCGACAAGGTCAAAGTGACCCTGAGCGATGGCTCCGCCAAGGAAGTAAACCAAGTGATGGTCGCCGTCAGCTTTGTGCCCAACGTGGAAAACATTGGGCTAGAGGCGGCGGGTGTCGAGCTGAGCGAGCGGGGCATGCTCCAAGTGGATAAGCAGATGCGCACCAATGTGCCCCATATTTACGCCATCGGCGACGTGACGGGTGAGCTAATGCTGGCGCATGTCGCTTCAGCGATGGGCATTGTTGTGGCTGAGGTCATTGCCGGGCATGAAACGATTGAGCTAGATTATCGCATGATGCCCCGCGCCACTTACGCCAACCCGCAGGTCGCCAGTTTTGGCTATACCGAAGCGGAAGCGAAAGAGGCTGGCTTTGAGATTAACGTTGGCCAGTTCCCCTTCATTGCCAATGGTCGGGCATTGGGCATGGGCGAAAAAGAAGGGTTTGTCAAGATTATCTCGGACGCTCGCTATGGCGAGATTCTGGGGGCGCACATGGTTGGTCCCGACGTGGCTGAACTGCTCCCTGAGCTAACTTTGGCACAGATGCACGAGCTAACGGCTGAAGAAATCGCCCGCAATGTGCATGCCCACCCCACGCTGAGCGAGGTGCTGATGGAAGCGGCGCACGGCGTTGAGGGTGAACCGATTCATATTTGATTTTGGCCTGAGAAGATTGGTCCAATCTTGAAGATTGGACCAATCTGAAAACCCCTCTCACTTCTCTAACTATGTCTCGCCGCTCTGGTTTGCGCCAAACGATTCGTTTTGGACCGCTCTATTTTTGGGGAGCGGCGTTTTTGTTTGGGGTGGTGCCTTATTTTTTGGCGGATTATTTGGGCTTGCGACTGGGGTTTTTGGGCACGGCCGTGTGGCTGTTTATCTTCCTCCTCACCTTTTTTCTGGGTGTCGCCTACAACGCCCTCTTCCTGCTCCCCGCCGATATAGACAACTGGTACGAAGAAGGGGTGCACCTCATTCTGCAAAACTACTTCTCGGGGGGGGTAGACGAAGACCCCAACCTGAGCAATCCTGTCTTGCCGCCCAGTATGCGCATTATGCGGGCAGGGGTGATAGACAGTCATTTGGTGTTGGCTCTCGGCCGTGGGCCGCTGTTTAGCCGCGCGGCCGGCCCCGGCTATGTCAAGCTTGAACAGGGGGAATACATTCGCCAAATCATTGATTTGCGCACCCATCGCCGCCAAATTTCCCTCGAGGCCATGACCCGCGACGGCATTCCACTCAGAGCGATTTTGCGCGTGGATTTTCACATTCGCCGCCTGCCTCCCGAAGAAGTGGCCGCTGGCGTGCCGTTTCCTTACGACGAGGCGGCCATTTTTGCCGCCTGCTCTTTCAGCAGTTTTGGTGAAGCGGAAGCCGAAATCCCGTGGACGGAGCGCGTCGCGCCTTTTGCCGCCTCGGTCGCCCTGACCGAAATATCGAGCTACACGCTGGACGAAGCGTACCAAAGCCTGCCTGAAACCCAACGCCTGCGCCCACTTGATTTGACTCGTCTGCAACTGTTGTTGAAAAACATGCTCAACGAGCGGCTGGCCTCGCACGGCATCGAAATCGCTGAATTGACGTTCTTTGACCTTTTGTTGCCCGCTGATGTGTTAGAACAGCGCATCACCAATTGGCAGCGTAAATGGGAAAAGCGGACGCGGATGGCCGTGAACCAGCACGACGCGGATTGGACGGCGCTTGTCCAGCAGATGCAGGCTACGGTCAATATGGAATTGGTTCAGCAGATTATGCGCAACATGGAGCAGATTGGGGGCGGCCAGCCGGATGAATGGCTGGATGTGCTGACCCTGATAAGCATGGACGCGCTCGAGGATGCGGCCACGGATGTCTCGGCCGAAATGCCTTCCCAAATTTGGGATACGCTAGCGGAGTTACAGGTGATGGCGGCGCAACCGCCTCTGCTGGGGGCTGGCTCTGAACCGAATTTCAGCCCGTCGGGGGAGGACACATGAATCTCTCTGCGGCTGAAAATCGGCGTTACGCTTTAGTGGCGTTGGCTTTGCTTCTCTTCTTTTATTATCTGTTTGCGTGGTATATGGAGCGCATGGATTTGCGCGGCCTGCCGTCCGACTGGTTTTTGCCCGTTCATGCACAGTTGCTTGCTTTACCAGAGCCAATGCAAACGTTTGCTTTTCGCATTTTAGAGTTGTTGCATCCCCGCGTATGGCGGCATGTTATTCCTTTGGCGGTGGGCTGGTATTTGGCTCAGCAGGCGGCGATTAGCTTGGTGCAAAATTTGTTTGATTTGGATAACCCAGACACGGCCGTGTCCTTCCTCTCCCGCCTCAAAAATCCCGCCAATCCGCCCGGCACGGCCGTGCAAATCAACCGGCAAACCTTTCCCAAAGAGCGGTGGCGCACCCCGATACTGAAACATGGCGGCCCCGGCTTCATCCAAGTCGAACATGGCGACGCGGTGATTACCGAGCGCAATGGGCGTTACGACGAAGTCCTTGGGCCGGGTCACCAGCGACTGCGCCCGTATGAATATGTGCGCACCGTGCTGGATTGTCGCCCCCAAGAGCGTTCGCGCGTAGGGCTGACGGCGCACACCCAAGACGGTATCGAACTACGCACCGACATGACTTTGGTCTATCACATTGGCCGCGAGGACAAAACGCCCCAAGCCAGCGAGCCATACCCCTTTAGCCACGGCTCCGCCTATAATGCCGCCTATGCAGAACTCATTTTGCCCGATGGGCATGTGGAAAACTGGGCAACCCGCGCGGTCGAAACGGCGGAGAGCAAACTGCGCGAGGTCATCGGCAAGTTTACGCTCGACCGTCTTCTCTTTCGCACCAATCCGGAGCTAAAGCCGCACGAATTTGTGCAAGAAAAGGTGACACAAGAGACCGAACGCGCCCTGCGCTATATTGGGGTGGATTTGGTCGAGCTACGGCTGGGGCGGCTGGTCGCTCCCGACGAAGTGACGCGCCAGCGCATCAGCTATTGGCAAAACTTCTGGGAACAGCGTCAGCAAGCAGAATCGCTGGCGGATGAGACGGCGTGGCAAATCCAGCTAGACGCGGCTAAAGCACATGCCAAAGCGCAGGCCATCACCCAACTGGTGGCGGTTTTGCGCCAAACGGCACAACAAACGATACAATTGGGGCAGCCCAAGGCGTTGCTGGTGTGGCGTCTGATGGATGAAATGGAGCAGATGTTGCCCGAAGCGGTTGAAGGGGATGCGTCGGGTCTTTTGCACCAGCGCATGGACGTTATTCGGCAACAGTTAGAGGGTGAAGTAAGTAGTAACGAGCGATGAGCGATGAGTAGGCAGTCTTCAGTATTCAGTGAGCCTGCGGCTCGAGTAATGGCGCGTCAGCGCACTCAGCACTCATCGCTCGTCGCTCAGCACTAAACCAGCGCAAAGCGCACCAAAGGCAACAATATGAGCGAACAACACGTACTCATTATCGGCGCAAGTTTGATTGATACGAAAGGGATACCCACGGCCGGGTTAGAACCTGGTACGTCGAATCCCGCTTATATTCGCTCGACGCGGGGGGGTACGGCGCGTAATGTGGCGGAAAATTTGGCTCTGCTGGGGGCGGAGGCGATTTTACTCACGGCCGTGGGTGATGATATTACGGGCATTCGGCTGATGCAGGACACGGCCGTGTCGGGGGTCAACGTTGATTATGTGCAAATATTGACGGGACAAAATACGGGCGGCTATATGGCCGTCTTGAACCCAGACGGTACGCTGGCCGTCGCGATGGATGACACGGCCGTGATGGCCAATGTCTCGGCTGATTTTTTGCTGGCGCATGAGTTTCTTTTTGAAGATGCGGCCATGATTTTTGTCGATGGGAGCGTGCCGCCCGAGGCGTTGGACACGGCCGTGTTGCTCGCCCAAAAACACCGCGTCCCCTTCTGCGCCGACCCCTCATCGACCCGTCTCGCCCACAAAATTGTGCCCTATCTGTCCCACCTGCACCTCATTGTGCCCAACGAACCCGAGGCGGCCGCCATTTGCCAAGAGCCATTCTTGGGGCACGATGAAGAGAAAAGCATCATGCTGGCGCGACAACTGACCCAGCGCGGGGTACACATTGCCGTCATTACCCAAGCTGATTTTGGCATTGTGTACGCCACGGCCGAAGAAAGCGGCTATCTGCCCGCCAAATACAACGAAATGGTAGACACCACGGGCACGGGCGACGCCGTTACCGCCGCCATTATCTTCGGCATTCTTAACGAGCTAGACCCCATCGAATGTATCCGCCTCGGCGCGGCCGCCGCTGGCCTGACCCTGCAAACCACAGAAACGGTCGTCCCCGACCTCAGCCTCGACATGCTGTACGACCATTTAATCTAGCCGTTCACGCTATTAGCCCGTGTCGTCCTCAAACACCTTGCACCCTGAACTTTGTACCCTTGCTCGGAGACCCTCCTTATGAACAGCACCGTCACCATCGAACCAACCCACCGTGAAAAAATGAAGGCGTGGGGTGTCCATGTTTTCACGGCGACGGGGGTGGTCTGGGGCTTTTTGGGCGTGCTGGCCGTTATCAATGCGGAGTGGAAGCTGGCCTTTTTTTGGATGCTGGTGGCGACATTTGTGGATGGGGTGGACGGTATGTTGGCGCGTCGTTTTCGCGTGAAGGGGGTTTTGCCCCAGTTTGATGGGGCACTGCTGGACAATATCATTGATTATTTTACGTATGCCATTTTGCCCGCGCTGGTGCTTTACATGGCGCCGGGTTTGCTTCCGGCGGGGAGTGAATTGTTCACGGCCGTGGTTATTGTCCTCGCTTCCGCCTATCAATTTTGCCAAACCGACGCCAAAACAGAAGATAATTACTTCAAAGGGTTTCCCTCCTACTGGAACATCGTCGCCTTTTATCTGTTTGTGCTGAACTGGAACTCATGGGTTAATTTGGCGGTGGTGATTTTGTTAGCCGTTTTGGTTTTTGTGCCGTTTAAATACGCTTATCCTTCCCGTATGAACAAATACCAGCGGCTGACACTCGCTCTCGGAGGAGCATGGATAGCGATGCTCCTGCTCATGTGGGCGCAGTTGCCCACGCCCAACCAATGGCTGGCGGCCGGTTCACTTTTTTTTGTGGTTTATTATGTGTTTATCAGCTTTTATATGCAGAGGGCATGACTAAAGTACTGTAGATGTGCGGGCTGAAATATTTTATGCTGTGCTTATATTCTTGGCAGATATATAGAGAGTCGGTACATTATCGCTTCTAGTTATTGCCTATCATTTTGGAACCAGGCGCACAATCTATCTATTGATTCTGGTTATTTAAGCTTATCATTCGCGCCGGTTCCTTTTTTGTTGCCTGTTTGCCGCTCCCCCCAGCTATTGACCCCACTAAATTTCTTGCCACACGGCCGTGTCCCTTCCTATAATGCAGGGTAGCTTTACTCACCCACCAATCAAAAGGAAGGCAACATGAGCATACACCCCCTGGCCGGAAAACAAGCCCCCCCCGAACTACTGCCCAACATTCCGCGGCTGATGGCCGCTTATTACACCGTTCAGCCCGACCTCAGCGACCCCAACCAGCGGGTCTCTTTTGGCACGTCCGGCCATCGCGGCACGTCACTTCAGGGCAGTTTTAACGAGACGCACATCACGGCCGTGAGCCAAGCCATTTGCGAATATCGCCAAGCGCAGGGCATAGACGGCCCCCTTTATTTGGGTATGGACACGCACGCCCTCTCTGAGGCGGCGCAAATCACGGCCGTGGAAGTGTTTGCGGCCAACGGCGTGACCGTCATGATTCAGGCCGACGGCGGCTATACCCCCACCCCCGTTATTTCCCACGCCATTCTGACCTACAATCGCGGTCGCCAGACGGGTTTGGCCGATGGCGTGGTCATCACCCCGTCGCACAACCCGCCCGACGACGGCGGCTTTAAGTACAATCCGCCCCACGGCGGGCCAGCCGACACAGATGTCACCAACTGGATTCAAAACCGGGCTAATGAGATGATGGCGAACGGGAACACGGCCGTGAAACGGCTCTCCTACAATAAAGCCCTCGCCGCCGAAACGACCCACCTCTATGATTTTGTCACTCCTTATGTGCAAGATTTGGGCAACGTGGTCAACATGCAGGCTATTGCCGACGCGGGGCTAAAGATTGGCGTAGACCCCATGGGCGGGGCGGGCGTGGCCTACTGGGAACCCATCGCCGAGACGTATGGGCTGAACCTGAACGTGGTCAATAAATACGTAGACCCCACTTTTCGTTTTATGACCGTGGACAAAGATGGCAAAATCCGCATGGATTGCTCCTCGCCGTGGGCGATGGCTAGCCTGATTACGCTCAAAGATGATTTCGATATTGCCTTTGGCAACGATCCTGATTTTGACCGACACGGTATTGTGACGCCCAGTACGGGCCTGCTTAATCCCAACCATTATTTGGCCGTAGCGATTCAATATTTGTTCCAGAATCGGGCGGGCTGGTCAAAAGACGCGGCCGTGGGCAAGACGCTCGTCTCTAGCTCGATGATTGACCGCGTGGCGGCTAGCTTGGGGCGGCGGCTGGCGGAAGTGCCCGTCGGTTTTAAGTGGTTTGTGGCGGGACTGGCGGATGGCTCGTTTGGCTTTGGCGGGGAAGAAAGCGCGGGAGCCTCTTTTTTGCGTCATGATGGCACGGTGTGGACGACGGACAAGGACGGGATTATTATGGATTTGCTGGCGGCGGAAATCACGGCCGTGACCGGGCGCGACCCCGGTGAGCATTATCAAGAGCTAGAAAAGCAGTACGGTTCGCCCGTGTATGCCCGTATTAGTGCCCCCGCTGATTTAGAGGAGCGGCAGGTGCTGAAAAAGCTGTCGCCGGAGATGGTCACGGCCGTGGAGCTGGCTGGTGAACCCATCACGGCCAAGCTGACCAACGCCCCCGGCAACGGCGCGGCCATCGGCGGGCTAAAAGTGACCACCGCCAATGGCTGGTTTGCCGCCCGCCCCTCAGGCACGGAGCCAATTTACAAGATTTATGCCGAAAGCTTTAAGGGAGATGCGCATCTGGCGCAGATTCAGGCCGAGGCGCAAGCCATCGTCAAAGCGGCCTTAGCCATGAGCAGTTGAGTCAGGCTGGACGCGCCAGATAAACATTCAGCCACTCGAAAAAGACCCTAAGGGTTTTCGTCAAAAACCAACAAGCCCGTTGCCTGAGCATGTCGAAGGCAAAAGGGCATGTTCTCCCGAGATGAAACCCTTAGGGTCTAAACAGAACAACACGTGACACATGAAACATGACACGTGACCCTTTTGCTCCCCCCATTTTGGAGACCCTTATGTTTAAACTCGGCCGTGATGGTCAACTTGCCCTTTTGCCCCGCTGGTTTCGCACCCGCATTGAGGTCAATCGCTACTATACTTACCGCCTGCTCGAACGTGCCCAGCGGGAAACCGCCGCAGGGGCGCGTCTGCTGGACGCGGGCAGTGGCGAAGGACAGTTTCAGCCTTATTTTACGCACACCAATTACACGGGCGTTGATTTGGCAGTGGGGGATAAAACGTGGGATTACACGGGCATAGACGTGCAGGCTGATTTGCGCCAAACGCCGTTTAAGGATGCGTCATTTGACACGGCCGTGTGTATTCAAACCATGGAACACGTCAACGAACCCAACGAAGTCATCCGCGAAATCAGCCGCGTGCTCAAGCCAGGCGGCCGTTTTTACGTCTCCGCCCCGCAAAGCTGGCACCAGCACCAAAAGCCATATGACTTTTTCCGCTATACTTCCTTCGGCTTTCGTCACCTGCTCGAAAAAAATGGTCTAAAGGTGGTCGAGATGCAGCCGTGGGGGGGCTATTTTTGGTTTTTGTCGTTCAACTTGCAGTTACTGCACGTCATCTTACTCCCCAAACCGCGCAACAAATGGCTTCGCCTGATACAACTGCCGTTCGAGCTACTCATTCAGTTCTTCTTTTTCCTCGTCTTGCCCATCCTGTTTTTCTACTTAGACCGCCTCGACAAGCAAAAGGATTACACGCTGGGGTGGTCGGTTGTGGCGGAGAAAAAAGGGACGAAGTACGAATTATGAATGACGAAAAAAGCGGGTGTGCTCAAGAAAATCTCCGCGTTCTCCGCGAACTCTGCGGTTAATTTGGCCTTTTTACGACCGTACGGCGGCTGAACCGTGGTGTGAAGCGCACTGAAAAATCATGAACAGTTTACAGCGTCTGCTGAGTAACACTGCGCTCGCTTTTGTCAGCGTGCTTATCCTGAAGGCGAGCAACACGTTCCTCTTTGTTTTGGTGGGGCGGATGCTGGGGCCGTCAGATGGGGGGGTGTTTAATCTGGGCGTGACCTATTTCACGATTGTGTTTGGGCTGTCTGCTTTTGGCCTGCACGAGATTTTGGTGCGGGATTTGGCCGCCAGACGGGAGGAGACGCCGCTCTTTTTGGTCAACTATGTGCTGTTGCGCGGCGGGCTGACGCTGGGCACGTATCTGCTTTTTGCGGGGTTTCTCTGGTGGTGGGGGCTGTATACGGTGGAAAACACGGCCGTGATTCTTATCATGGCCCTCGCCGCCCTGCCCGAAGCGTTGTTCGGCATGGGGCAAGCCATTTTTGAAGCGCATGAACGGCTCGCGCCGCCGAGCGTGGCCGCCCTAGTGCAAAGCGCGGTCAAATTGGGGATGGGCGCGTATTTGCTCCTGAGCGGGGGCGGGGTGGCCGCGCTGGCTTGGGTGTTGCCGCTGGGCAGTTTGGTCGGCTTGCTGGTCATGCTGTGGCCGCTGTGGCAGTTGACACGGCCGTGGTTAAACCAGACCGCCGCCCGCGCCAACCGCGCCTTTAGCTGGCGCGTCATGCGCGAAACGCCCAACTTTTGGGTCATCCATTTTTTCTCCGTGCTAGATTACCAAACCGACGTTTTTTTGCTCTCCGTGTTGCTGACCGAGACGCATGTGGGCTGGTATGGGGCGGCGCAAACGGTCTTGCTCGTTTTTTGGATGATTCCCACGGCCGTGCGTGCCGCGCTTTATCCCCTCATGGCGCGTTATTATCATAACAATCAAGCTTCGCTGACCGTTTTATACGAAGAGTCCACCCGCCTCTTGCTGACGGCCATCCTGCCTATGGCGGCGGGCGTGGCTCTGCTGGCCGAGCCGATTATCCTGCTCATTTTTGACGATTCATTTCTCCCGGCCGTACCGGCCTTGCAATGGTCGATTTGGGCGGCCGTTTTTGCGGTGATCAATGTGCCCAGTGCTCGCTTGCTGATTATTGCCCATCATCAACGCGCCGCCACGTGGATCACGGGCGTGAGCATGGGGGCGAATATCGTGGCGAATTTGTGGCTGATTCCGCTGTGGGGGGTGGTGGGGGCGGCGATGTCGCGCACGATTGCTTCGCTGGTGTTCACGGCCGTGATTTATGTTTTTGCCCAGCGCAAAATTTTGCGGCATAGTTTATGGTCGCTCGTGCCGCGCCCGCTTTTGGCCACGGCCGTGATGGCCGCTGTGGTTTTTCTGGTGCGTGATATAAACTGGGTGCTGACAATTCCGCTGGGCACGGCCGTGTATCTGGTCGCCATTATTCTGCTCGGTGGCCTCACCCGCCGCGACCGAGATTATGTGCGTCAACTGTGGGGCTAAGTTCCCTCCCCCCATCCAACTAACTAACTATTCAACCAACCAACCGCCCCCCTTATGAACAAAACCATTCGCAATCTCATCAAAAACTATGTGCCCAAGTCGTGGCGGTATCAGGCGCAGGCGCAAGTTGCCCGCCAGCGTACCCAGCGTGCCCGCGCCATTTTTGAACAAGCGGGAACCGCACCGGGCTGGCTGACGCTGGCTGATTTAGCCACGCTCCAAGCGCGGTATCCGCTGGAGCCGTTTGCCTATACGTATGACCAGGAGACGGTTATGCCTCGGGCGCGTCATTATGTCAATGAAATCAAGCGCAATTTACCTCCTGGGGCATGGGATAAATTGGAGACGTTTCTCGATTTGGGGGCGTGGGATGGCACGGTGTGTCAGGTTTTGGCCGAGGAGGAGGGGCGCACGGCCGTGGGGTTGGATATTCGCACTGAGGGGTACTTGGCGCCGGCGTTGAACAGCACGGCCGTGTTAACCCAAATGGACGTCGTTCAGCTCGCCTTCCCCGACAACTATTTCGACTGCGTTTTTTCCTTCAACTCCTTCGAGCATTTCCCCCGTCCTGATTTAGCTCTGGCCGAAGCGGTGCGCGTCACTCGTCCTGGTGGTTATATTTATGTCAACTTTGGCCCCCTGTGGTGGTCCGCCAAAGGAGCGCATCAATTCCGCACCATCAGCGTGCCCTACTGCCAATGCCTCTTTTCACAGGAGCAACTGGAAACCTACGCCGCTGAACAGGGCATTGAGCTAATGGGCTTTCATTGGATGAATGAATGGTCGATTAGTCAATATCGCCAGCTTTGGCAAAGCCACGCGCCCACGCTCCAGCCCATCGCCTATTATGAAGAGTACGAAGCCCGCCATCTCGAGCTAATCGAGCAATATCCCGCTTGTTTTCGCAGTAAATCAACCGATTTTGACGATTTTACAGTGGCTTATATTGAGGGGTTGTTTCAGAAGCAGTAATGAGACGGTGCGAAGGGCGACGTGACGAAGGGCGAAGTGGGCAGTCGGTCAATTTGACTGACTGCTCACTTTTTTATTTTTCAGATGACTAGCTAACTGCGTCCATTTGCTTATTCGCCCAGTAGGTCACGCCCATGATAATGGTGATAAGCGTAAAAGCGATCAAGGCTAGAAACGGAATGGTGATAAAGCCAGCCACATTGATATAACGCGCACTACAGGCAACGCCACCGGTGCAAGCCGTTGGGTCGCCCCACACACCCCATTGCAACCCATAATGATAGGTGCTCATCAGCAAGCCAATGCTGGAAAGAGGCAACACGTAGAGCGGCAGATACTCATCTTTTTTGATGATACCGACCAGCGACATGAGCACCAGCGGATACATGGCGATGCGCTGATACCAGCACAGCTCGCAAGGGATAAAGTTCCTGATTTCACTAAAATAAAGGCTCCCTAGCGTGGCGACGGTTGCTACCATAAAGGCTAGGTAGGAACCATACTGACTAAACAGTGGGGCAAGGCCGCTGGGTGATGCGGCTGGTTGTTCATTCATGGCCATCTTTCTCCTAAATTAAATTCTGGTGCGCCGCCAAACGGCAAGCGGAACGGGGTGATTGTGTGCTTAAGTATGGATTATAGAGTTGCCGCTTGGGCTTAGCGAATGGCCTAAACATCTGCTTAACAGAACCCACCCACGGCCGTGGCTCACGTATGATGGACGGATGAAACTTACCCAAGCTGTTTTCTATCTAGGACTGCTCCTGTTCACAGCGTGCCAAGCCACGCCTGTGCCTACACCCGAACCAACCCTGCCCATCCAGCCAACTTTGATGGTTACAAACACGGCCGTGTTGACCCCCTCACCCGTCGCCCCCACCCAACCACCACCAGCTAACCCGACCCTCATCCCGACCATTAGTGCCAGCCCCACCCCCGCCTTTCCCAGCCATGACGGCGACCCGCTAGACCGTGCCCAAATCGGCCTCCAAGTGCATCTGCACAGCGAAGACGTGGGCGAAATCATGCACCATCTCGACACGCTCAACGTGGGCTGGGTCAAAACGCAGGTCTCGTGGAAGCTGTTTCAGCCCGACCCCGACCGCCTCGACGAGGTGCTGTGGCAAGAGCTGGATGAGCTAATCACGTCCGCGAACGACCGCGAGATACAGGTGCTACTCAGCGTCGCCAAAGCCCCTGAATGGACACGCCCCACGACCGAAATGGACGGCCCACCCACTGATTACAACAATTTTGCCGCTTTTATGCGCCTGCTGTCTGCTCGCTACGTGGGCCAGGTGGCCGCTTATGAGCTATGGAATGAGACCAATTTACAGCGGGAGTGGAACGGTGCGCCGTTGAGCGGGGCGGACTTGGCTGAAATAATTCGGCTGGGGGCGCAAGCGGTGCGCGAGGTAGATCCCGACGCCCTGATTATCTCGGGCGCACCCGCGCCGACGGGCATTAACGATGGCATCACGGCCGTGGATGACCGCCTTTATTTCCAGCAAATGATTGACGCAGGGGTCGCCGAATGGGTGGATGGCTTCGGTGTGCATCCCTACGGCTGGGCCAATCCCCCGCTGAGCAGTTACGCCAGCCCCGACCCCCGCATTCCCAGCCATGCTGACCATCCCAGCTTCTTTTTTGTGGATACACTCGAGAATTATCGCCAAATTTTGACCAACGCGGGCGTCGATAAGCCGCTGTGGGCGACAGAATTTGGCTGGGGGAGTTATGAAAACATGGGCGAAGCCGTGCCCGGTACGGCGTACATGCTCAATGTAAGTGAGTGGCAACAGGCGGAATATACGTTGGCGTCGTATGTGGAAGCGAGTACACGGCCGTGGGTTGGCCCGCTTATTCTGTGGAATCTCAACTTTGCTCCCTTGCTCGGCCCCGACTTCAGCGAATCCGCCTATAGCATCCTCCTGCCCGACCGCTCCCCCCGTCCTGTTTACCACGCCCTGCGCACGCTCACAGAGTAAATAAAAAGCGCGTCAGCAAGTCAGCCGCTCAGCTTGCCATTCTGGGCATATCGTGGTCATATTCGCCCTGACCAGCGCACACCACACAGGAGAAGCAGTACCTATGGCTAAACTAAAACTCGACCTGCACGATATTTATAACAAAGGGGACAAAATCGAGATAGAGCTAAAGCGGATTATGGAGGAAGCGGTAGACAAACGCATCAGCCTCGTAGAAATTATTCCCGGCAAAGGGAGCGGCCAGCTCAAAAAGCGCGTCCTCCGTTTCCTGAACCAGCCCGACGTCAAGCCCCTGTATCATCGCCTTGAGAAAGACAGCAAAAACTTCGGACGCATCTTCGTCCACTTTCGCCACTGAGACAACCTAAAAAAGGACGAGGGAAGAAGGAAGAAGGAAAAAAGGGGCGGGTCTTCTCAAGAAAACCTCCGCGCTCTCCGCGAATGCTTTTTTCAGCAGATTTTCCCTTACTCTCTTGCTCCCTCACTCTCTTACTCACACAGACGTGCCGCATTGGGGGCAAAACTTGTCTGCGGCAGACACGGCCGTGCCACAGACCCCACAAAAACGACCCTTGCCAGACGCCTTGCGTTTTGGTTTGGTGGGGACAGATACAGCCTGCTTTTGGCGGTCGCGCCAAGCAGAGCCGAGGAAAAAGACGGCCACTAGTGACAGAGCCAACGCCCCGCCAAACAACACCCAATCGGGTAGCCAGAACCCGTTGCCACCCGAGGCTGGAGCCAGAGATTGGTTGCTGGCCTCGTGGGGCGCGTTTCTTTGGGCGAGCGGTTGGGTTAGCTGGTTGCCCGGCAGGTCATAGCTGAGTTCGATGAAGATGGGTTGCCCAGCGGTGAGGGCGCGGGGATTATAAAGATGGTAGCGAAGACCCGTGTCTAACTGCTGAATTTGGTCGGCGGGAGGGGAGAGGGTGAACGCTTCGGCGGCGAGGGGCTGTTGGACAGAGGTGACGATTTGGGACACGGCCGTGGGTGGCGTCCAAGCAAACCGTATCTCCCGCTCTGTGCCTGAAGGTATGATATACGGCTGATAATACTCCACCCGAAAGCCCAGCGAAGGCGTGACAAACGTGAGCGTATTGTTGTTCACCTCATAATCCATATTCAACAAAGCCCCATTGGTCGCCTCGACATAAGCCACGGCATTTAGGTTGGCATCTGGCGGCAGAGGCAGAGTGATGGTGGCGGGCAGAGGCGTCGTTTCGGGCAAAACGCCAGAAATAAGAACCAGCAGAGCTTCTTGGTCATAATCCGGCCACAGCTCCAGCGAAACTAGGTCAAGCGCAGGTGAGACAGAACTGCTTTGCGCCATAATCGTTGATTGGGGATAAAAAACAAACAGTAAAAACAGGCTTACGAAAAGCATTTTTTGCAGGGGACTCATTTGTTCATTGCTCATTGCTAATTGCTCATTGACTTAACGTCCACGCAAACGGATGCGGCTGGCGCGACAATAAGGACATTCGGGGTCGGTATGGTCACGGCCGCAGGTCAGGCAGGTGCGTACCTCCATCGGTCGCTCATCTTTGAGCGTGGCGGGGATGATAAAGACCTCTTCCCCTTCGTGGGCGGCCAACCAGTCATCCAATGTTTTTGAGCCGATGCGCCATGTGCCGTCGGCCGTGCGTTCGATAATGCCGTTGAAAACGTCTAAATCCATTTCGTAGGCATTGGAGGCGAGTCGCCGAATAGCGGCGCGTCGTAAGGCAGACATAAGCGTTTCCTTTCCTTGTGATGGTTTCAAGTGTCCTATCTGGGCGGGCTGGGCAAACGTGTTGCCCCGCTTGAGAGGAGATTCTATTATACTAAACAGGACAGACTGTCCATAACCAACGAGAATTTACCCTAAAGAGAGGTTTCCCTTGAGCGATGACATGAAGCATTTAGAAAAGTTAGAGGCCGATGTGGCCGTTTTGGAGTTTATGGTGTCGAAGATGGCGGGGTATTTGGCGGGGAATAATTTGTTTGGGCCAACGAATGGCAAAATGCCCAAAACGACGCTGGGCGGCTTTTTGATGCGGCAGTATCGGTTAAATGCGTTGCGAGTGATGTTACCCACGGCCGTGGCCCAACGTTTGGAGCAAGTCAACACCCAATTCGAGGACATTCGTAGCGACAATATCGTGCGTACCGAGAAAAAGGGGACGGAAGAGTTTGCGGCGCGTCTGCGGCAGTGGGAGGCGTACATTCGGGATGTACGGCGGGATGCCAAAACACACGCGGCGTATTATGGCACGGCCGTGGAACCCCGCGCCATGCTCGCCGAACTGCACAAGGTGTTCACCACTCCGCCGTATCACTTTAGCGACCAAATGACCGAGCGGCTCAACCTGCTCGATTCTGGCCTGAGCGGCGTCTGGCAAGCGGGCGATTTTGTCTGGCCTGAGCCGTGGGCCGTGGCCTACCCCACCTCAGCGTATTGGTGGCTTTACGGGCAACCCGTGAAAACAGAGGTTTAGTTTTAGGTGCGAGGTGCGAGGTGCGAGGTGCGACGATAGTCGCTTACCTATTTACCCGTCGTCTCCTCAAGAAACAGCCCACCCCTTCACCCGCCCAATCGCTTCCTGCCACCGCGCATACCCCGCTTCCCGCTGGTTATCGCTCCACGTCGGCTGGAAACAGGTCGCTTGGCCGTCTAGCGGCGGTAGCTCTGCCGTGTTTGCCCAAATCCCCGCCCCCATGCCGGCCAGCAAAGCCGCCGCCCGGGCCGACATCTCCGTAAAAGCGGGGCGCACAATCTGCATACCCAACACATCCGCCTGAATCTGACAGGCCAAATCGCTGGCCGCCAGCCCGCCCCCCACGCTCAGTTGGGGAATGGTCACGGCCGTTTGCGTTTCAATCGTCTCCAAAATTGCCCGCACCTGATACGCCACCGCCTCGAGAAAAGCGCGGGCAATATGGGCGGGCTGACTGCCCAGCGTTAGCCCTAAAATCGTGCCTCGTGCCGTGGGGTCGTGGTGGGGCACGTTTAGCCCCGTGAAGGCGGGCACAAAAACGACGTCGCCCGCGTCGGGTACGGAGCCAGCCAGTTCGCTCAGTTGGGCGGGATGGGTGAAGAAGTTCATCTGCTCCTGCATCCAGCGAATGGCGGCTCCCGTCACGGCCGTGTCCGCTTCCAAACAGTAGGTCGGTTTATCCCCCAAATGCCACGCATGATAAATATTTAAGTTCTCCGCTTCGGGAGCCACATCACCCAAAAACGCATTGACAAACGAGGCCGTACCGTGCGTGCATTCAGCAGACCCCGCTTGCCAACATTGATGGCCGAACAGGGCGGCCTGCTCGTTGCCAATCGTGGCCAGAACGGGCACGTCGGCCGTGTCGCCCGCTGGGTCAACCAGCCGCATAGTGCCAAAATCATGCAAATTGGGCACGGGGTCGGGCAGGGCGGCGCGGGGAATGTTGAGATAATCTAGCCATTCGTCCCAGTAGCTCTGCGCCCGAAAATCATACAGCCCCATCGCCTGCACCAAGCCCATGTCCATGACGTGCCCCGACGGCTGGCCGAGGCTGACGAGTTGCCACAGGGCGGAGAAGCCGATGCGCAGGTCGCCGCTTTGGGCCGCTTTTTGCACGGCCGTGTCATGCCTCATGCGCCACGCCAAATGCAAGGCGGAGCTATACGGCCCCGGAAAATAGCCCAGCCGCCGCCGCAAATCCCCGAAATGGGGCCAATCTCGCTTCAACTCATCCACCAGCGGCACGGTGCGCAGATCTTGCCACGTAATGGCGGGGGCGATGGGTGCGCCCGTTTTAGCCGACCAGACAAAGTCGGTGTTGCGCTGGCTGGCAATACCCACGGCCGTGATGTCGCGGGCGCGTAGTCCCGCTTGCCCGAGGGCTTCGGTAATCGCGTCGGAGACGCCTCGCGCTAGGACGTAGGGGTCTTGCTCGGTCCAGCCGGGGTGGGGGTGGCTACGCGGCAGGCTTTGGTAGCCGTAACCGAGTACACGGCCGTGGGTATCCATAATAAGGGCACGGCTACCGCTGGTGCCTTGGTCAATGCCGAGTAAATGAGTCATAGGGGGGATGCAGGGTACAGGGTTCAAGGTGCAAGGGGGCAGATGTCGGGGAGATTGCCCCTTGCACCCTGCACCTTGAACCTCACAGTAAATCGGCTAACTGCTGGATAATATAGGTCGGTTTAATTTCTGATTGGGCGGCGTCCACGGCCGTGGTTGCGCCCGTGAGCGTCAGCGCGGCGGCCATGCCCGCTTCGAGGCCCATCAACACATCCGTCTCGAGGCGGTCGCCCGTCATGAGGCACTCTTGCGGGGGAATATCCCCCAGCAGGTGTAAAATAGAGTCGGCCATATAAGCAGACGGCTTGCCCACAATCCCCTCAATTTTGACATCGGTGGACGCCTCCAGCGCGGCAATAATCGCCGCCGCGTCTGGTTCGCCGCCACCCAGTACGGGACAATATTTGTCTCCATTGGTGGCGAAAAAACGCGCCCCCGCTCGCAACGCATCAAACCCAATTTGCAGTTTGCGATAATCAAAGGTGCGGTCAAAACTGACCACCACCACATCTACCTCGCTCGCTTTGTCGGTCAGGGTGAAGCCCGCGTCGCGCAGTTCCCCTTCGATGGGTGGCTCGCCGATGACAAAAAGGCGACTGTCGGGCAAATGGCGTTGCAAAAAGTCCACCATCACGGCCGAGGAGTTCAGCACGTCGCTGGCGGGGGTGGGCAAGCCGAGTTGGGTCAGCTTGGCGGCGTAGTCGTGCCGCGTTTTGGTGGGATTGTTGGACAAAAAGACGGTGCGTTTGCCCTGCTCGCGCAGGCGGGTAATCGTTTCCCCGGCCGTGGGCAGGAGCGCGTCACCCAAATAAACAGTACCGTCAAGGTCGAAGATGTAAGCAGAATAAGGAAGCATGAGAATGAATAATGAGTAATGAACAATGAATAAAGGGGCGGGTGTGATTCCACGGCCGTTGACAATCGGCTATTGACCATTAGCCATTGACAATTAAACAAAGGGCGGGTGCAGAGCCACGGCCGTTGGCAATTGGCTATTGACCATTAGCAATTGATAATTGAAACCGTTGCGTAAAGCGTCGCGGCTGAAGCAGGTATTTTTCTAAGGTAGGCGGGCCACAGCTTGCACCGCCGAGCGCGGCTTGGGCGAGGTCTAGGTTGAGAATGACCTCGGGGCGCGGGCTGAGGTCGTAGGTGTGCAGGGCGGTTGTCAGGTCGGCGTCGGTGAAATGGGAGGCACTCGCCTCGAACGGGGTTGCGCCCGCCACGCGCAGGCCAAAGCCGTCGGTGGGATTGGTGAGGGTGAGCCAACGCACGGCCGTGTGATTCCCGTGCGCCTGCGGCATGATGTAGGGCACGTACTCATCCCGCACCCGATTGGTGTAACGGCCAATGACGGCCGCTTGCCTGTCCCAATACGTTTCGTGCGGCCCTTTGCCAAAATAGGTGAACTGCGCAAACTCTGGCCGGAGGGTGAGCGTCAGGCCGACGCGGGGGAGCGGGGGCAGGCTGGGGTCAGCGTCTACGGTTAGGTCGAGCAAGAGGTGGCCGTTGGGCAAAATGGTGTAGGTTTGGTGTAGGTCGAACCGGTCGCTGGAGCGTGCGCCGAAATACACGGCCGTGGAAGCCAATTTGACCCCTTGCGCCGTCTGCTCGACCACAACCAGCGAGACATCTTCCGCCGATAAGCTGTCCAGCCCCGCTTCTTGCCACTGCGGGAGCCATTGCGTCTCCCGGCTGGGGCGCGTCTTGAAGCCGTCGTTATCGGTGGGGGCGCGCCAAGCGTTGAAGATGGGGCCATTTTGCAGGAGGTCACGGCCGTGGGCTTGCCATTGCGCCAACTGCCCCGTAGCTCTATCAAAACGCACCCAAAACGCCTCCGCCCGCACCTCAATATATTCCGAAGCGTCACTCACCTGCAAAGGAGCAGCCTCTCCGCGTTCTCCGCGCCCTCCGCGGTCAATTTGCCCCGCCGCTCCCTGCGTTTGTGGCAGAGTAACCTGTTCCCAAGCCACCAGATGCCCCGCTTCTGCCCAAGCTGTCGCTTCTTGCAGACGCAATTCAATGAGCAAATGTTGTTCGCCATGAGCGACCACCGCCGGCAACGAGAAGGGCAAATCGGAAAATTGCTGGGGCAACACGGCCGAAACCCCAAATTTGCCCCGCGCTAGCTCAACGCCATCCGCCGTGAGTTGCCAACTGCCCGACAAGTCGCTCAGGTCGGTAAAGTCCCGCTTATTGGTCAGGCGCAAAACGCCATCTGCCCAAGCCAAGTCGACTGGCTGGAACACTTTATGGCATTCCCACAGGGCGGGATGCGGGGTTCTGTCAGGCCAGATAAGGCCGTTGATACAGAAATTTTTATCATTGATTTCGTCCCCAAAATCGCCGCCGTAAGCGTAAAAAGTTTGGCCGTTGGGCGCGGTGTGGCGTAGCCCCTGATCCACCCAATCCCAAATGAAGCCGCCCTGAATCCCCCGATAATTTTCGACAATCTCCCAATATTCGACCAAATTGCCCGTGCTGTTGCCCATGCTGTGCGCAAATTCGCACATGAGGAGCGGGCGGGTGGCGTTTGGATTTTGCGCATATTCGATGAGTTCGTCGAGACTGGGATACATGGGCGCGGTGATGTCGCTGGCGAGTTGGCCGTCGTCCCAATCTTGCCCAAAGCGGCGGGTGATACAGCTTTCGTACTGAACGGGGCGGGTGGCATCACGGCCGTGTATCCAGCCCGCCAACGCATCAAAATTCGGCCCATAGCCGCTCTCGTTGCCCAGCGACCAGATAATCACCGAGGGGTGATTTTTACTGCGCTCCACCATGCGCATCCCTCTATCCAGCATCGCTCCGGCCCAGGCGGGGTCATTCGGCAAGCGGTGATACACGCCGTGGCTTTCGATGTTCGCCTCGTCAATAACATAGAGACCGTACTCGTCGCATAGCTCGTACCAGCGGGGGTGCATGGGGTAATGGCTGTTGCGCACGGCGTTGAAGTTGAACTGCTTCATGAGCTTGATGTCGGTTATCATGCTCGCTTCGTCAATGGTTTTGCCGCTGTCGGGGTCAAATTCGTGCCGATTGACGCCCTTGAAAATGACGCGCTGGTTGTTGAGGAGCAGGTCACGGCCGTGGATTTCCACCCGTCGCCAGCCGATTTTGTGGGTCAATGTCTCGAGTGGCGTCCCTTGCGCGTCGTAGAGGGTGACGTGCAGAGTGTACAGGGTGGGGGTTTCGGCCGACCAGAGGGCGGGCTGGGGCACGGAGCCGGTGAGATACACGGCCGTGATTTTTTGATGGTCGTATTGCACCGCTTCGCTGATTTCGTTCAGCCACACAGCTTGGTTCTCCCCGTCAAACAGTTGCATTCCCACCCGATAGCCGTCCAAGTTGTCGCTATATTTGTGTTGGAGCCGCGCCTCGAGATGTAGGGTTCCCGTCTGCAAATCTTGGTCGAGCAAGGGGCGGGCGAAGAGGTCAGAGAGGTGGATACACGGCCGTGTGGTCAAATGCACATCTCGATAAATGCCCGCCATCCACCAATGATCTTGGTCTTCCAGATAACTCCCATCTGACCAGCGAATCACCATCACCGCCAGCACATTCTCCCCCGCCTGCACCACATTCGTGATGTCAAACTCAGCCGGCAGGCGACTATCTTGGCTATACCCCACCTTTTGTCCATTCACCCACACATAAGACGCAGACTCCACCCCTTCAAAGCACAAAATAAAGCGTTGCCCCAAATCTGCCTCCGCCACCGCAAACGTGTGCCGATACAGCCCCGTCGGGTTTTCCTCGGGCACAAAAGGCGGCTCGGGCGGGAAAGGCATTTTATGGTTCGTATAAATCGGACGGTCATATCCCTGCCGCGTCCAGTTGCTCGGCACGGGAATAGTTGCCCAATCATACGTGTCGTAATCAGGGCAATGAAAATTTGCCACCGCGCTTCGTTCACTGCGTGGCAAGGGGCTATTCACCAGCCGAAACTGCCAGTCGCCATTCAGCGATTGCCGCCGCGTCGCTTCATCTAATAAGTGATAGTTGGCGCGAGCCGCCAGCTTGTTTCGGCCAAAAACGTGCGGATTTTCCCAGTCGTGGTTCATAGGGTAGATAGTATCGTTTGCTTGTTGGTTTGCTTGTTTGTTGGATGCTTTGTTGGTGGGGGTAGCCAACTAACCCACTAACCCACGCTTCTACAAACCATCCAACAAACCAACTCGTTTTTTAGACAAACTGCCTAGCAATTTCTTGACAGATTTTTAGACGCATGATAGCATGTTACCGTTCACATATGCAAAATCAACTGTACACCCAACCGTTTCTTTGTGCAAACAGAACAGAAAAATGAATAATGAATAAGGCGTAATGAGTAAAGTGCGCCCCATCCCTGAAACGACTTGAAAAAGGGCACAAACCGCAAAAAAACGCGGGAATTTCAGAGATTTCCCCAAAGCGGAACGTCATTCGACCGCGTATTCATCCTTAGTAACCAACCTTTTATTCATTATTCATTACGCCTTACTCATTCCCCCCCATGTCCCGTGTCCGAGTGACCATCCGCGATGTAGCCGCCCATGCTGGTGTTTCCCACCAGACCGTTTCCCGTGTCATTAATGACAGCGGGCGCGTGCGGCCGCAAACCCGCCAGCAGGTAGAGGCGGCGATTGTGACGCTAGGGTATCAGCCCAGCGCGGTGGCGCGTTCGATGGCGCGGGGACGCACGGGGATTGTGGCCTGCATTGCACCCAACCTGACCGATTACACCTTTGCCAGCATCATCAACGGGGCGCAGACGGCGGCGCGGGAGGCGGGTTATTTTCTGCTTTCGGCGACGGCACCGGATGCGGCGGGGTTCACGGAATTGGTGGCGCAGTTGCTGGGCAGTGGCCGCACCGAAGGGTTGATGGTGATTGACCCGTATGTGGATGAACTGGCGCGGGATATTCCTTCGGAGTTTCCGCTGGTGTTTGCGGGCGGCGGGGCGCAGTCGGGGCATCCGCTGGCGCATTCGGTGGTGATGGATGATGAGTCGGCCGCGCTACAGGCGACGCGCCATTTGCTCGGTTTGGGGCATGAGCGGATAGCTTGTATCACAGGCCCAACGACGGAGAAGTGTACGCAGATGCGGACGCGGGGGTTTGTGCGGGCGTTGTCCACGGCCGTGTCTCCCCCCCCTGCTGAATGGCTGGTTGAAGGAGATTGGTCGGCGGAATCTGGCTATGGGGCGTTTGCCCAGTTGTTTGGTGCTGATGGAGAAAAAAGAGAGGATGTGCCCACGGCCGTGTTTGCTCAAAACGACCAAATGGCCGTTGGTCTGCTCCGCGCCGCTCGTGACCACGGCTGGGAACTCCCCCAAAAGCTATCCGTCATTGGCATAGACAACATCCCCCTCGCCGCCTACTTTGCCCCTCCCCTGACCACTATGCACCAAGATTTCGCCGCCATCGGCCGTGAAGCGGTCAAATTACTTATCGAAGCGGTCGAAAACCTCGACGCCCCCCAACAGCATCTACAGGTACCCGCCCAACTCATCGAACGCCGCTCCACCATGCGTTATTAGCAAGGTGCAGGATGCAAGATGAAAGGCCTGCTCGTAGTAACGGCTAAAGCCGTTTTTTTTACCTCATACAGAAATGAATATAGAGAGGAGATAGACAGAATGAACCGTAACCGATTTTTACCCCTTATTGCCCTTCTGATCACGCTGGGCCTGTTGCTCGTGGCCTGTGGCGGTCAAGAACCTGCCCCAGCCCCCACAACTGCCCCAGAGCAACCAGCCACTGAGGCCACCGATGCCCCAGCGGTAGAAGAACCCGCCGACATGGGTGAACCTATCACCCTGCGTTGGCGTACCCGTCCCGACAACCAAGCTGAAATTGACGTTTACCAAAGCGTCAGCGACGGCATTGACATCCCCGGCGTGGAACTGGTCTACGAACCAGGCGGGAGCGAAACCTCCAGCTACCAAGACGTACTGAAAACAGAGTTGGCCGCTGGCACAGCCCCCGATGTGTTCTGGATTCCCGGAACTGACATCGCCGACTTCGCCAAGCGTGGCCTCATTTTGGACATGCGTGACCTCGCTGACGCCACCGAAGGATATAGCGACGACGCTTTCTATCCTGGGCCAATGTTCCACATGACTTACAATCCCGAAACCAACAACACGGGCGAGGCTCTGTGGGGTCTGCCCCGTGATGTGTCTACCTTTGCCCTCTACATTAACCTAGACCTCATCGAAGAGGCGGGTGTGCCCGACCCCCGTGGGTTGGCCGCGCAGGGTGAGTGGGACTGGGATGCCTTTATCGAAACGGCCATCGCCATTGATAACCTTGGTAACGATATTGCTGGCTACGGCCAAAATGCGTGGTGGGGGCCTTATGGCTACTGGATTAACGCCGCTGGCGGCGGTTTCTTTAATGAAGATCGCACCGCTTGCGCCCTCGACACGGCCGAGTCACTGGCTGGTCTGGAATTCCAGAGCCGTATTTACAATGAATTTGACGTCGCCATTCCCTACGGCGAAGACAGCGAACCCCCCTTCTTAGCGGGTAAAGTTGGCATGTTCCAAAACGGCCGCTGGGCAACCCCTGGCGCCCGCTCCAGCGCGGACTTTAACTGGGACGTGGTCGAATTGCCCGATGGTCCTGCGGGACCGAGCAACTGGCTCTTCTGGGGCGCGTATGTGGTTAACGCCAACACGGCTCATCCTGAACAAGCTTGGGCGTTGGTGCAAGAATTGACCACGGCCGATACCCAAGGCCAAATCGCTTCTCTGGGCGCAAACATCCCCAGCCGCGTTAGCCAAGCCGCTTTGGATGCGTTCGTAGAATTTACCCCGCCAGAAAACAACCAAGCCTTCTTGAACGGGCTGGCGCGGAACCCCGACACCGAAGGCCCCCTGTGGCAAGGCAACTGGCCTGAATTTGACGCCATCATGGGGCCAGCCGTTAGCTCCGTTTTGAATGGTGAGATAACCATTGAGCAGTACGCCGCCTCGATTTGTGACCAGACAAACCGCACCTTTGACACGCCCCCAGTGGCTACAGAAGTGACTGAAACAGGCGAGACCATTACCCTGCGCTGGCGCACACGGCCGGACAACCAAGCTGAAATTAACGTCTATCAGAGCGTCAACGACAGCATCAACATCGCTGGGGTCGAATTGGTTTATGAACCTGGCGGCAGTGAAACCTCCAGCTACCAAGATGTACTCAAGACCGAGATTGCAGCTGGCACGGCGCCCGATGTGTTCTGGATTCCCGGCACGGACGTGGCTGATTTTGCCAAACGCGGCCTCATTTTGAACGTGCGCGACTTAGCTGATGCGACCGCTGGTTACAATGACGACGATTTTTACCCTGGCCCGATGTTCCACATGACCTATAACCCTGAAACAAACAATACGGGTGAAGCGTTGTGGGGTCTGCCTCGGGATGTGTCCACTTTTGCTCTGTACCTAAATCTTGACCTGCTGGCGGAAGCGGGCGTGGATGACCCACGCGAGCTAGCGGCCAATGGGGAATGGAATTGGGATACTTTCCTAGCCACAGCCATCGCGGTAGACGCGCTGGGTGGTGATATTACGGGCTACGGCCAAAACGCGTGGTGGGGGCCGTATGGCTACTGGATTAACGCCGCTGGCGGTGGTTTCTTTAATGAAGACCGCACCGCTTGCGCCCTTGACACGGCCGAGTCCTTAGCTGGTCTCGATTTCCAAAGCCGCATCTACAACGAGTTTGATGTCGCTATCCCCTACGGCGAAGATAGCGAACCCCCCTTCTTAGCTGGTAAAGTCGGCATGTTCCAAAACGGCCGCTGGGCAACCCCCGGCGCCCGCTCCAGCGCGGACTTTAATTGGGACGTGGTCGAACTGCCCGATGGCCCTGGTGGCCCGAGCAACTGGCTCTTCTGGGGCGCGTATGTGATTAACGCCAACACGGCGCATCCTGAACAAGCGTGGGCACTGGTGCAGGAGTTGACCACGGCCGAGACGCAGGCGCAGATTGCAGAGTTGGGGGCGAATATCCCCAGCCGCGTGAGCGAAGAGGCATTGGATGCATTTGTGACCTTTACTCCGCCCGCTAATAGCCAAGCGTTCTTGAATGGTTTGGCGCGGAACCCCGCGACAGAGGGGCCGCTGTGGCAGGGCAACTGGCCAGAGTTTGATGCCATTATGGGGCCGGCGGTCTCTTCGGTGCTGAACGGTGAGGTAAGCATTGATGATTTTGCCGCCTCGATTTGCGACCAAACAAATCGGACGTTCGATAACTAGAATCAATGAGTAAGGAGCAATGAGTAATGAATAAAGGGCATTCTGGTCTCTTATTCATTGCTTTTGCTCTGACTCTGTGTGCTACGCCCCCTGAGCTTGTCGAAGGGGGCGTGGCTTACTTTTCACTTCTTACTTCTCACTTTTCACTTCGACTCCCCTCTCCAAAAATCTATGAGTGCTACTACGATCTCTTCCCCGCCACGACCCAAACTGTCTGTTGACCTGACGATTAACCTGATTATGGGGTGGCACGTCCTTCTGCTGGTGGGGGGGCTGGCCGCGCTGGGGGTGGTGTGGGGGGTGCTG
>JBGTIZ010000017.1:0-10077 GCA_041745395.1 Promineifilaceae bacterium (SeqCode)
ATCCGCTGGTACTGGCAACCCTATCGCCAGTACCAGCGCAAGGTACGCTCCACAATGGCGTGGCGTCAAACTGAAAACCAGCGCATCAAGGATGAGGAGGCGGCCAAAATATTAGATGAGCGGCGCAAAAAGCTGGTAGGTGTTGCCAAACAGCAAAAGCGCAACTTCATCGAGGCGTTCACCCAGCTTGGTTTCTACTATCGGTACAAAACGGCCGAAAGCCGGGAGCGTGCCCGCGCCCAAGTGCAACGGATGGAAATACCAGACGCAATCATTGGCGTTGACTTCCTAGTATTCCCGCTGAAGCTCCCCTTGGGGGTCAAGCCTAGCTCATTGCTTGACCCTGACACCCAAGACAATATGCGATTGCTCACGCGCCGGCCAGACATGCAGATACTCAGAACGGACTATGATGGGCTGTTCGCCTTTGTCCCGTTGCGCGGGGCAAAGGACGGCATTCCTGATTTGTTCCTGTGGCACAGCCAACGTGATGACAAATGCGCTCTAAAGTTGCTCAACAGAACGACTTCTAAGCTGGCAATTCCCGTGGGCTTGGCCGCCAATCGTAAATTCATTTGGTTTGACCCATTTGACAGCGATTCCCCCCACGTGCTGGTGGGGGGAACCACGGGCGCGGGTAAGTCAGTCACTATGAACAGTTGGCTGTGTACGCTCATTGGCCGTAACACGCCCTACGAGCTTCAGCTTGCCCTCATTGATCTGAAAATGGTAGAGCTGACGCCATACGAGAACATCCCACATCTGTTTCGACCCGTGGTTAAGCGGCCGGAGGGTGTTAGCTTGCTCCTCGATGAATTGTGGGAGGAGCTGGAGCGACGGCTAAATCTGTTTGCTGGTGCAGGGGTGCGGTCGCTGAATGAGTACAACGAGAAGCGGCCAGAGCGGGCTGAGCCTTATCTGTTTTTGTTCTTCGATGAGATTGCCCTAGTTATGCTGGACAAGGGGCTTTCTTCCAAGGCTGAGCCGCTGTTGGCACGGCTGGCCGCCCTTGGGCGTGCGGTCGGTATTGCCATGATGATGTTTACGCAACGGCCGTCCGTTGATGTTGTGTCAGGCATTATCAAAACAAATGTAACCAATCGGCTGGCGTTCAATACGGATGAGCAGGGGAGCAAAACCATTCTTGGCAATGGTATGGCTAAGGGGTTGAATCCACGCGGCCGTGGCATTTGGTATAGCCGTGGGGAGTACTTCTCGTTGCAGGCTCCTCTGATTTATCCAGAGCAGATAAACCGTGCCATTCACTTTGCGACGCATCACGCCGCTCCGCCGCCGCCGCTGACAACAGAGCGACTCTTGGCTCTGGCGATTGATGAGCGGGGCAATTATGAGGGCGGCCGTGTGAACTTCTTGAAACTGGTGCAAACCCGTTACCCGTCAACCAGCATGGCTATGTTTAACGCGCTCTTTTGGCAAGTGCATTACCGTCCCGCCCAAGCGGGGCCTGTGCATCTTTCACCAGAGGGCAAACGCTTCATTATCTGGGGCGCGACGGTCATGCTATTGCCAGACGGCGCAAAACTACCCACGTCTGAAGATGAGATATTTGCTTTACAACTACAAAAAACAGAGGAGCAGGAACTAAATGAACTTTTTAACGAATAACCCAACGATTATCATGATGCTGATTTGCTGTGTTTGGCCGGCCGCGTTGTTTGGTCTGGGCTGGTTTTTGCGGGGGGTGGTCAATGAGCGGGGTTTCCCGCGTGTGAGCTGGGGCAAGGGCCGGGGTGGGGGTGACTATGATGACGAACTCTAAGCCAGCCCAAACATTTTATTTGCACGCCAATGAGGTGCGGCTCATTCGTCTGTTGCGCTCACTCAAGGATGACTCTCAAATTGTGATCCGCCGCGTAGATACTAACACGTTAGAAGTGGCGAAAATAACGGCGGCCGGCCGTTATGTTAACCACAACGGGAGAATTGTTGACATCGTGCCTGACCAGATATAGAATGCAGACAATCTTATCCAACTGAATCCGCGTGCCACAGATAGCCGCCAGTGACTGCAAAGCAGTCGCTGGCGGCTTTTTTGTTTCCATTTTTGGTCGCCATGCCACCTACATCAACCATCACGATTACAAACGAGATTGCTAGCTACTATGTTGACTTGCCCAGCGGTGGTCAGGCACAAGTAGAAATGTCTATGACGGCTGGTGATGTGGTGGTTGCGTCGCTGTTGGTGATGTTGCTCTTTATGGCTTTGTTCTTGTTGATTCGTGAATATGCGTATCAGGCGAGGGTGTAGCTGTGGAGCTAATCACTGGCATGATTACGGCGGTCTTGGTTGCCTTATTGGTCGCCTTTTTGCTCATGTCGCTTGGGGTGAATTTGGCTGTGGTGTGGGGGATTGCTGTCAGGGTGACAAGCAACTTGTCGCGTCGTATACGAGGCAATAATGGCTTTTGACCTTTCCCCGTTTCAGTTGGATCTGCTTTTCTTTTTGGCAACGGCGTTGTATGTGCCCGTTTTGTTTGGCGCGGCGGGCATGGTGTTTGCGGCTGTGGTGGATATGGTGTTCACGGCCGTGTTTGCGAATCGGAGGAGGTGAGCCTATACCCCAAACCACCTAACCATTGTGCCCGCCCCGTTTTTGGTTTTTGACCATCCCTTTCTTGTATTTTCAAAACTGCTAAGGAGGCAGTGAAACACATGACACACTTTTACACCTTATTTCTGCTCAACTCTAACAAGTTGGCACAATTCGGGCCTGTTATCCCCTTCCAGGAAGATCCCCCGCCCGGCGAAACGCTGATCATCAACACCGATGCGATCATCGAGGGCTTTTACAGTGGGGCAAACATCATCCTTGGCCTTGGGGCCTTGATGACCCTTATCGCCCTGCCCTATGGCCTGCAATTTGCGCTCAACATCATTTCTGGTCTGTTCTCCAAGCTCGGCTCCATCCGGTTCTAAGTCCGGTTTAGCTTTTTCTCTGAGATTCACATGATTACCGTCCCCCCACCCGATGCTTTAGCGGCCGTGCAGATAGCTCTGCAATGCGTCGTTGGCGCGGGTGGGGGGCTTGCGTTTGTAATGGGCATGGTGGGGGCGTGGGCTATCGTTCTGAAAATCATGGAGGCGTTTTATGATGCGACTACGTAGGTTACACTGGGTAATTTGGCCGCTTCTTGCGGCGTTTTTGTTTTTGTTTTGGGGTGTGGGGCTGGGCACGGTTGCCGCCCAAGAGCCAGAGTACGAATGGTATCTAGTGCCCCTGCCAATCGAGGCAGTCTCATTGGTAGCGGCTGATGGGAGCAACCACGCCTGCACCCTAACCGACTGGTCGCACGAATGCACACACACGGCCAGTGGTTGGGGCCGTCATCACTATACTTACGATTTGGTTAGCCCTGTCGATTTGGGGTTAACAGGTTTCGACTTTACAGCTATCACCGATGAAAACAATCGACAGCCCGGCTATGTATACGCTGTCATCATGAATGGTTACAGCTCAAATGGTTGGCGGATAGATGCGACATCGCCAGATGGTTTGTTCGCCTCAACGAGAAATTTTGAAACAACGAGCCAATCCTTTGATGGTAACATTTGTTTTGGGTATCGCTCCTTTATCGGCAATGCGATACCAGAGGCCGCTGGTATTGATTGTGAGTTCACTCATTATGTTGCCCCCGTAAACTGGCTACCGTCGCCAACATCTTACCGTCTTTCGTGGGGTTGGCGAGCCAACTCCAGCGGCGCACAATCTCATGGTGTCCGCTCATTTTCATACCTCGTTTACGGCGTCCCCCCAACCCCTCCCCCCCCACCGCCTGCCCCAATCGGCTTCAACTCCTCCTGCGCCCTCGTCATTGACAACGGCGCAATCCTCACCGCCACAACCAGCATCACGGCCGCGCAAACAATCACCACCGGCCAGCTCATCACCGTATCAGCCAACCTAGCCAACAACGGTGGCTTCGAGCTGTCAGACAACAGCATAACCCCCAGCGGCTGGCAATTCACCAACGGCCTATACGTGCCCAACCTATGGTCTGGCCTTGCCCCCTTCGAGGGGTCACGACACCTGCACAGCGACCTCATGCCCGAGATAGTCGCCAGCCAATCTATCAGCCTGCCCACCGCGCCCAACTACCAAATCAGCGCGGCCGTAAGGGCAGAGCATGGCGCGGCCGCCCAAACCCTTTTTGTACGCCTTGGCCTCGATACGCTCAATGTGCCATTCAGTGATGAGCCGTACACCGTCTACAGCACCACGGTGCAGACGGCTGGTGAGCGGCAATTGCGCGTCGAGATACCAGACACAACAGGGCTGGCCTCCCCTGTATCGGTAGATAACGTGGCGGTCATCCCTGTAGAGGGTGACGCCTTGAGTGGTTACAGTGTGTTTTGCGCGGCGGTTGGCGAGCATTACCTAGAAAGCAACAACATCCAGCCACCGCCGCCCGGCGGCACTGGTGGGCCAGGTACATTGATTGGCTACCAGCTCCCCACCTTCATGGAAGCGGGCCAATGCCTTGTTTGCCCTACCCCCACCTTTGCCGCCACCAGCATAGGCGGGGCATTGCAGTCCATTGCGAATTGGTTTAGTTGGCTTTATTGCGGTTTACGCACCTTGGTGACCTGCTACATTTACGTGTGGATCTACAACATTACGGTTTATGTTCAGTGGTTTGCAAGCGTCTTCATTAGCTCGTTCAACTGGGGAATGTTTATCTTCAATGAATTTGTTTGGTGGATTTGGGGCGGTGCAGGTGTCACCATGACAACCTACTTCGCTTACTTTTTAGGATTTCGCAATTCAACAGGGATGCTGATAGAGATATTACTTGATGCAATAGGAACCAATTCGGGAGAAGTAATCTATAACGGCTTGATTTCTATGGGTTTAACGCCCATAGCCGAAGTTTTTGCATATTGGGTTGATGTGGGAAATTACATAACGTCTGCTGGTGAAAATGGTTCAAATTTAGTTATTGACTGGTTTGCGTTTGTATTCATTTTGACAAGAGCGGCGTGGTCTATTGCCGTGGCAACCATTACTGGCCTATCAAATGTGATCATAGCCATTATCACGCTCGTTTTTCGCATTGTGAATGCGTTGCGTGAGGCAGTCACGGCCGATGCCGTCACAATCCAGATGTGGGCAGAAGAAGGGGAGCTAGGCTCTGAATTTATGGTGGCCTTTCTCTGGACACTCTCCACAGTAGATGACACGCTTTTTGTTTTGCGCCTTATCCCGATTATTTACATGGGCGTGGCTGGCTTTGCCCTCATGCTCATGTATTGGCTGGTAAACAAATGGTCAATAAGCATCTTTTAACCAGCCTGCTATTTGGATTGGTTTTTCTGTTATGGGTTAATACCTCCCCTGTATCAGCCCAAGCCGGTAACTGCCCAACTGGCACATACGAATTTGCTTGGCCTGCCCCAGTTGGTTTTAGCCCTAGCTCATCACGCTTGTGTGATACGGTGGAGTTAAGCACGTGGTCGAGGCTGGTCAACGAAACAACATTCCCTTGCCAAGATACAATCGTTTTCAATCACCCGTTTTTGTTAGGTGGTTCTACGCATGAGGTTTATATCGTTCCCCCCGCCTCGTTTGTATACCCATCCAATAGGGCAAAGTTGCAGTTTTTCACAAACTCACGCGGCGGGTTGATAAACCTCACGCCTGCAACGAGAAGCATACTAACTCTGCGGTCGTATGACTTCTCTGGTGGTTTGCTGGCGACTTACACGCTGGATTCTCTCGACATGGTTAGCCGCGCTTCCTCATATCATATCCTCTGGGAGATGAAGGCTGAGGATGTGATCGCTCAGCAGGGTGGCTATTTTTCATTGCAATTTGTAGAGCCATCTTACTGGGCAGGCACAGGCTATAGCTACATCTCTAACCTGATGATACAGCCTGATGAAGCAGATTACTTTGATTTTTGTTCTGTCCCTGAAGAAGTAATCGCTACCGCCACGCCCGAGCCAAACCAAACATTAACAACCACGCCCAACCCTTCAGAACCAACTGCGACCGCTACTCCTTTGCCCTCAGGCCCTACGCCAACGCCTATTCCCGCTACAACAACACCAACACCGACCAGAACACCCAACCCCAATCAAACGCCACCGCCCACCCTGACCCCGTGGCCTACCAGCGAGGGTGGGACACCAACCGTTTTCCCACAGGCGACAGGATACGTGGCGATTACTGCGACACCCGGCGGGTCAGGGGGGAGTGGTGGCGTAGCAACCCCACCCCCAATACCTACATTTTCTCAATTTGGATTGCCCTCATGGGATGACATCAACTTTGCAACCGTTCCTCCCTCTACACCATGGCCAACATTAACCCCACGGGCAACTCTTCTTCCATGGCCAACGTTTCCGCCTTTTTCAATAGGAACTCCTGTGCCTGCTGGAACAGCAACAATCACCGCAACTAATGGTTTAGGTTTACCGGGCGAAATAATGTCTCAATCAACAGGCCTTGTATCTCAAGGCTATGCCGTCGCCACGCGCTGGGCAGAACCAGTAGACGCGGCGTTTGGGCAGTTGCTGGCGACGGACACGGTGACGGGGCCGGCCACGTTCTCCATTGTGGGGGTGGGTCAGCAGGTAGAGTACATGGTTGATACCGTGGTAGAGCCGTTCCAACTGGCGCGGGCGTTGGTTTATTACATGCCCAACACGTGGCCGCTGGCCGGGGCGTTTATGACCGTTATCTTTGTGGTGACGGCCAACATGGTCTGGCGTTTCTCGCTAAACGTCATTGTCACGTCATTTGAGCTGTTCAGGCGGCTCTGGGGAATGTTGCCCTTCACATGAAAAAAACAACGCTGGGCCTTATTCTGCTTTTGGTGTGTGCCACGGCCGTGGGCGATGTGTCTGCCCAGACCTATAGCTATACACCGGAGTTTGATCCGCTCGATGCTGAGTGGGATTTGTGGAACGTCTCACATACGGCTGGCTATCTCTTTAATGATTCTGGTGATGCGGCCTATGCTCGTGTAGAGCTACTGCATGATGGCGGTCTGCTGGAAATGGAGATGGATATACGCCGCATCTCAGCAGATTGGTATATGTACTCATCGCTCAGCGTAGATAACGGTATTGGTGGATATGATAACTACTGCACCAAAGAGTGGGGCTGGGATGTGGTTATTGGGGAACCCTATACAACTTGGTATCACAGTTGCAATGATGTACCAGCGGGGCCAGTTTGGTTGTATGTTTATTTTCTTGAAGATCAAGAGACGTTCCATCTTGGTTCGCTCTCTATTTCCTCTCCTTTAGCAAATCCTATATCAACGCCTACCCCCACGGGCATACCATCTACTGAAACACCTACCCCAACGCCCACCATGAGCATTGGGGTAACACCCGTCACGCCTAGCCCAACGCCTACCATGAGCATTGGGGTAACACCCGTCACGCCTGAGCCATCCCCCACCCCCACGGGCATGATACCACCAGGCATAACGGCCGAACCGCCCACACCGGGGCCAACCGTAACCCCGTTCGCTGATACGCGCATGATTACGCAAACCCTGCCCGGCGGGCCGCTAGAGCCGGGCGGCTCAATTGACTTTCCACCATTGCCGCCGCCCGTGGATTATGAGGCGTTTGGTACGTTGGATTGGGAGTGGGAGATAGCATTTACACTCGAGCATTTTGCCCTAATCATTAGTGCGGCTCGCACCTTGCCGCTCATGATTACCAGCCTGCCCTATTACCCGTATGTGGTTTTTTTCTTGCTGGTTATCACGGCGTACAAGGTCATTGGCCGCATTATTTTCACTGACAACGCCGGGTCTGGTGAGGTTCCAAACCAGCCCCGCAATAGCAACAAAGGAGGTTAGCTAAATGGGAAAGGTTATTTTCATCGATGAGGGAGAGGATTGGCTGAAGCGGTATCGGTTGGCAATGAAGAAACGCCGGCCGAAGATTTTGCATGTAGCCACGGTGGGGGTGATGTTGGGCGGCGCGGCCGTGGGCATGGCGTGGTATTGGTTAGCCTAATGTTGCCCTACATACCCCACGACATCCCGCCCGAGATGGTTCTGCTAGGCTTTCAATTTAGCCTCACTCTGCTCGTTTTGGGCTTGATGGGCACAATTGCCCTGTATGCCCCAGTCAAGGTTGTAGAAGTCAACCTAGACCCGCCCGAAGGGGCGCACTATATGAGTGCCCTAACCAAAAAATTGCAGGGGGATGATGAGGAGCTGGTGCAGGAGATGAATGCCGGCGCACGGCTGGCCCCACGGCCGCTCGATGACGAAGAAATAGAGCGGCTGAAGATGGATGAACTGCTTTATCACTCTGTCGTTTACTGCGACGGCCGCTTTCAGTCGTTGGAGCTGTACAGAGTCATCAAAGAGAAGTGGAACAGCCAATACGAACGTTATCCAGAGCTAAAAGAGTGGCGTATTGCCAAAACGTGGCTTGAAAACGTCATCAAAGAGCAGATGGACTATGACAACACGGGGCGCGTCTTTCGCATTGTGGAGGGCAATTCTGCCGCCTTTCCTGCCGGCTATTACATTGTTCTGGCACACGGCGAAAAGCGGGCGCGGCAATTGGTCAATGTGAATGATCTGATTACCCTGTATCGCCAGCATTGCGACCCGTCTTATTCACCCGCTTCGGCTGGTGAGCATCATCCTAAAGCGGAAATTCCCGCCAGCCTCTCTGTCCTAAAACATTTGGAGCAAGCTGAGGCGGAAGAAGCGTTTTAGAATTTATTGTCGGGCTTACCTCTGGTTTTTCAGCCCGACAATAAATTTGACCGTCCTAATTTGTGCCGATCCTACGTATTTGCACGCCAATAATCACCCACACATACCAAAAGGAGATTTGAATGCTGACAAGGGTAAAGGTTTTAGCTGTATTGAAAGTAATCGGGGTTGCTTCGGTGGTGGTAGGGGTTCTATGGATGGTTAGGGTGTGGCTGGGGGAGTACGCAATTACATTGATACCGCTCTTAGACAAGATGGGCGGGATTTAACCATAGGTGGGGAATTATTTGCACGCCAATAATCACCCACACATACCAAAAGGAGATTTGAATGCTAAAAAATCCAGTGAAGTACATCAAGGTTTTGCTCGTTTTGCTCATCAGTGTTAGCGTCGCCACTGCCTTCATTGGTATGTCCAGCGGCGAACAATTCGCTAGCTACCAATCCAGCCTCATCGCCGCGTGGCTGATGGGGAACATGGTCTGGGTAGCTGTCTCTGGCCTCGTCAGCGACATCAGCAACAAGAAGCTAGGCATGGTAGCGGTCGCCAATGCGCTCCTGCTGTTCTATATAGTCGCCTTCAGCCGCATGTCCCCGCCCGATTTAATCACCATGTCAGACTATATCGGCACGCCGTGGGGCATGGCTCCACAATGGACATTTATGGATGGGGCGATGCACCTAGCCCTCGGGGCAGTTATGCCAGAGTTCTTGACGACCACCTACCAGAGCATCGCGGAAGCGGTCGCAGAGTTGAAGGAGAAGCGAGCCACGGCCGTGCTAGCTGAGCAGGCCACGGCCGTGGCCGATGGGCAAGAGGTGTCAGGATGATAGATAAGAGCTTTGTAGTTGATAAATCAATGGGAATCGTGACCGATACCATGATATACATGACTGTTATCATGGGGGTTGCTTACGTGTTCTCCTTTGACAACCCCAAGTCTTGGCACAACCCCGCCATTGTGTTCGTGGCACTCGGGGCCGGCTTTGCTCTCACGTTCATCACTCGTTTCATGCACTGGTCAGCAGACCAGCTACCAAATGCCAGAAAGAAACAGCAGTTGGATGAGCAGGAGCCAGTAGTTGATTCGGTGTGGTCAAAGCCCATAGACCCTGTGTTAACTTTCATTTTGTTTGTGGCTATGGTGGCGGTGTTGTTGATCATGGTGTTTGGTTCAGCGATAGTAGGCGGGGTGACTTAATGGTATAATGCTGGCTCATCACCCGAGTAGAACGCTCCCCATGAGAAAGGCTCGACGCGCCCACGTCGAGCCTTTTTTGTTGTCTGGTTGCCAGCACGGCCGCGCCCAGCAGGACGGGGGAGGGAGCCGCGCCGGGACCAGCATGGCGGCCGAAGGCGTTG
>JBGTIZ010000018.1:0-20650 GCA_041745395.1 Promineifilaceae bacterium (SeqCode)
CTGCAACAAACCATTACCCTCATTGATGATGCGTATAACTTCATCCGTGACATCGCCGCCGACGGCGGGGTGGTTTTGTTTGTGGGCACGAAACGCCAAGCGCAAGATACGATTTCGCGGGAAGCGGCTCGCTGTGGCATGCCCTACATCATTCAGCGTTGGCTGGGCGGCACGCTGACCAACTGGAAAACGATTCGCCAGCGGATTCACCGCTTGGATGAGTTGGAAAAGAAGCGTGACGCAGGTGAGTTTGAAGGCCTGAAGAAGAAAGAGCGGCTGATGCTGGAGCGTGAAATCAACAAGTTGCAGTTGCGGCTTGGCGGTATCCGCAAGATGGTTGATTTGCCAGACGCGCTGTTTATTGTGGACGTGAGCAATGAAGACACGGCCGTGAACGAAGCCAACAAACTCGACATTTCGATTATCGCCATGGTAGACACCAACAGCGACCCCGAAGACGTTGATTTTGTTATCCCCGCCAACGACGACGCCATCCGCGCCATCAAACTTATTGTGGGCAAAATGGCTGACGCCGTGCTAGAAGGGCAAGCCGCTCGCAAAGAAGCGATGTTTGAAGCTGGCCAAGACGAAGGCGACTTCGATGATGATGCCGACTTCGACGGTTTAGGCGATGAGCTAGACGATGAAGCATTGCTGGGCAAATCAACGTTAGCCAAAATACGTGATGATCGTAGCTATGATGACGACGACGACGACGAAGACAAAGATTAACTTGCCGTCAGTTCGTTAAACAAATTCGTCGCTTTACCCGAACATTAAAACAACGGCAACAAATCCGTAGACAGCACAAGCTGGTACTCCAGCACGAGGTCTGCGGATTTGTTATGTAAAAATTAAACCCAACAGATACTTTTGGGTTCTTGGGCAATCGCGGGGTTACTCGTGAATGCCCAAGAACCCATACTTTTGAGGAGAATGACTAAGCATGGCTGAAATTACAACCGCAATGGTAAAAGAGTTACGCGGCGCGACTGGCGCAGGGGTGCTGGAAGCGAAGAAAGCGTTGGAAGCAACACAGGGTGATTATGAAAAAGCGGTAGACCTTCTGCGTGAGAAGGGTGCGGCGCGGGCTGAAAAACGTAGCGGCCGTGAAGCCAACGAAGGGTTGATTGAGATGTATTCTCACCCCGGCGGCCGCATTGGCGTTATTTTGGAAATTAACTGTGAGACGGACTTTGTGGCTCGGAATGAAGCGTTCCAAGACTTGGCGCACGACATTTCTTTGCACATTGCCGCGCTCAGCCCCAAATATGTCTCGCGGGAAGAAGTAGACCCCGAAGAGCTAGAGCGTGAAGCAAACGTCTTGCGCAAACAGGCGGAAGCTGAGGGCAAGCCCGCGAATATCGTTGAAAAGATTGTCGAGGGTCGGCTCAAGAAGTTTTATGAAGAGATGGTTTTGCTGGACCAGCCTTTTGTAAAGGATGATAGCAAAACGGTACACGATATCATCACGGCTACGATTAGCACGACTGGCGAAAATATTGTCGTGCGCCGCTTTGCTCGTTATGAGTTGGGCGAAGCTCTGTAAGCATGACGTTTTGAAATAGGGAGGGGCGTAGATAACAACTACGCCCCTTTTTTGTGCCAATTTCACGGCCGTGTGCTCGGTAAAATTAGTATGAGTTTAGCTGGAGCAAAGTCACATATGACAAATCTAAAATATAACCGCATTTTATTAAAGCTAGGCGGCGAAAGCTTAGCTGGAGAGGGTGGCTTTGGCATAGACCCCACCCGCGCCGCCGAGGTTGCCGAGATTGTCAAGGACGTTTATGATTTAGGCGTTCAGGTCGCCATTGTCATCGGGGCAGGCAACATCTGGCGTGGCGCCACTGGTATCGCTCGCCACATGGAACGCACTACAGCCGACCACATGGGCATGATCGCCACCGTCATGAACTCCCTAGCCCTACAAGACGCCCTCGAACGCGCCGGCATCGCCACCCGCGTCCAAACCGCCATGGAAATGCGCACCATCGCCGAACCATATATTCGCCTCCGCGCCATTCGCCATATGGACAAAGGGCGCGTCGTTATCATTGGGGGCGGCACAGGCAACCCTTACTTCACCACGGACTCTGCGGGTGCATTACGCGCCATGGAGATTCATGCCGATGTGCTTATCAAAGCCACCAAAGTGGACGCCGTCTATGATGATGACCCCAAGAAAAACCCTGACGCCAAACCGTTCAGCGAGCTATCATACATAGATGCCCTCAACTCACGCCTGCGCGTGATGGACAGCACCGCCATTTCGCTCTGCATGGATAACCAGATGCCCATCGTTGTCCTAAACTTATGGCAAAAAGGCAGTGTGCAAAAGCTGGTATATGGCGAAGCAGTCGGTACAATCATTCATTGATGAATTGAACATGAACTGAACCACGAGACAGCTAAGAGAGGAAAACATGATTAAGGAAATTTTGGAAGATGCCGCCCAGCGGATGCAGGGCGCAATCAACGCCCTAAATGCAGATTTGGCAGGCTATCGCACTGGCCGTGCCTCCACCGGTTTGGTCGAACGGCTAACGGTTGAAATGTACGGGTCAGAGTTGCCGCTTAACCAAATCGCCTCTACCTCTATACCCGAACCACAGCAAATTGCTATCCGACCCTATGATGCCAATGCGATTAGTGCCATCGAAAGAGCGATTTTGAAGTCCAATCTGGGCTTGAATCCCAACAATGATGGTAAAATCATTCGTCTCAACATTCCTCCCCTCACGGAAGAACGTCGCCGCGATCTTTCCAAACAGATTGGTAAACGAATTGAAGAGGCCAAGATCGCTGTCCGTAATGTTCGCCGTGACGCGCAAAACGATATTCGTGAAGCGGAAACGGAAAAAATGGTTTCTGAGGACGAAGCGCATCAGGGACAAGAGAAACTGCAGGAAGTAACCGATATATTTACCAAACGGGTGGATGAATTGGGCACGGCCAAACAAAAAGAAATTATGGAAATATAGTTCAGTCTCGAGCAATGAGAAGTAAAAAGTGAAAAGCAAGAAGTAGTGTCGGTCTGACAACTCTTGGCTAGCGCGTAACCCACTTTTTACTTCTTAGTTTTGACTTTTCACTAACTGATAGAGTGAACGCTTGCTACTAAATAAGATTCCGCAGTCGACTAAAGGTGCTGAGGTAACAGGTATTGACTATGTTTAAAAACAAACCTGCGCTCGACTTAACAGGTCTAAAAATTCCCCAGCATGTAGCCATTATTATGGATGGCAACGGCCGCTGGGCAAAAAAACGGGGGCTTCCGCGTCAGGCGGGTCATCGGGCGGGGGTGGAAAACCTGCGGACGGTTATTGATGCCTGTGTCGAATTTGGCATTAAGATTCTCACAGTCTACGCTTTTTCAACCGAAAACTGGGAACGGCCAGAAATAGAAGTGCGCGGCCTGATGCGCATCTTTGCGCGGGTGTTAGACCAAGAGGTACAAGATCTGCACGAGCAAGGCGTCTGTTTACACCATTTGGGTGATTTTAACGGCGTAGACTCCAAGCTCCAGCAGAAAGTGCAGAAGGCATTAGAATTAACCAAGCATAACGATCGGCTTATTCTAAATATTGCCTTTAACTATGGTGGCCGCGCCGAGATTTTACACGCCGTGCGCCAAATGATGGCGGATGGCGTTGTGCCTGATGATGTGACTGAAGCGTTGTTTAATCGCTATTTGTTCACGGCCGGGTTGCCCGACCCTGATATGATTATTCGCACCAGTGGCGAACAGCGTATCAGCAATTTCCTAATTTGGCAGGCCGCCTATGCGGAGTATTATCAAACTCCCGCCTATTGGCCAGATTTTGGTCGTCAGGAATTGTATGATTCTCTACTCTCTTTTACGGAGCGCGACCGCCGGTTCGGCCGTGTGCCTGAATAAGCGAGCTGTTCAAGCTGGTTCTTTAGGATTTCGTGGAGTTTTCAACGGTGTCATGTTTCACGTGTCACGTGTCATGTGGTTTTTCTCTGAGCGCGGCTTGTTTAGGTAAAACAGTCGCTAATTGACCCCGTGAATTCCCAAAGAGCTTTCAAGCTTCGCAGGGTGTGTCAAATCGAGGGTGACGTAATGTAATGCGGACGGTTTAGCCAAGATATTTGTTGATTGACCGCATAATTTTCTAGAGAGCCGTACAATCATAATCTCCCACAACAAGAGTCAGCTCCCAACGCAATGCAAGGTAACACCACCTTTTAATTATGTTCAAAACGCGCCTGTTTTTTAGTCTGCTCTTCGCGCCGGTCATGCTGGGCTTAATTTTTGTGGGTGGGTGGATTTATTTAGCCGCGATTGTTATCTTGATGGTTATTGGCACGGCCGAGTATGCGAATCTGATGAAACATTTGGGCTGGCGCACGCCCGTATGGCTCCTGACCACGGCCGTGGTTCTTCTGCTTGTTGCTACCCAATTCCCCGCGTATAGCCTCACCAACCCCATTCTCACCCTTAGCGTTATAGCGACCATGCTCTTTGCCCTGTGGAGCTATGAAACAGAGACCACCCACCACGCCACGGCTGACTTTCTAGCCAGTTTGGGGGGCATCATGCTTTTGGGCTGGCTAGGGACACACTTTATCCTTTTGCGCCACCTCGATACGTATGGCGAACGCACCATGCTCATTTTTATTATTGTGTGGGTGGCTGATACTTTTGCTTACTTAGTGGGAAGTCAGTTTGGGCGTCATCGCCTTGCCCCTCGGCTCAGCCCCAAGAAAAGCGTCGAAGGGTATCTGGGCGGCATTCTGTTTAGCCTGCTGATTTCGCTCTTGGTCAGCTACTGGTTTTGGCCGACAATTGGACTCCTGCACACGGCCGTGTTAGCCTTAGTCATTAGCATCGTCGCTCCCATGGGCGACATCGCTATCTCTATGTTCAAGCGCGAGTCAGGCGTAAAAGATGCTGGCCACATATTTCCCGGACATGGCGGCGTCTTAGACCGCTTCGACGCCCTACTTTGGGGCGTGGCTATCGGTTACTATCTCATCCTGTTTTACCCTAGCTAATACACAATTCCTCACCCTTATCATTAACAAACCGTAACAACTAACGCACTCGAGGGCTGAGCCTGCCGAAGCGCGTCCTTTTGCCTTTAACAGAGCTTCAGGCAACAGGCTTGTTGGGTAAGCAGTTACAACAAACCAACCTTTTTACCCATTAAAAGAGCGAGGGTGACGACTTGAATTCATAGGGTCTTTCTTGAGATGCTGAGTCATTAAGGACAAGTTACGAAGGACGAATACACGCGAGTGCTTTCGTCCTTCTTCCCTCGTCCCTCGTCCTTTTTCACCCCCTGTCAATAAAGCAATTCGGCCGGCCAGCCCCCACCTAGCCGGAGCCAACTTTACAGGAGACTTCCCATGTACTTTGCCAATAAAATTATCACCATTGAACGCTTCATATTGGATCATCAGCCCGATTATGCCCGGGGTGATTTCACCAACTTGCTCTACGATATTGCCATGGCGGCCAAAATGATCGCCAACAAAACTACCCGCGCGGGCTTGGCCGATATTCTCGGCTCCGCTGGTGAAACCAATGTGCAAGGAGAAACCCAGCAGAGGCTAGACATCTACGCGGACGAAACGATTTTTCGGCTATGTGACCATACTGGGCGACTTTGTGTGATGGCCTCAGAAGAGCATGAAGACATTATTACCATCCCTGAAAAATACCCTAAAGGGCGATATGTGCTTGTCTATGACCCCCTAGACGGCTCCTCTAACATTGATGTCAATGTCAGCATTGGGACTATTTTTGGCATTTTTCGGTGTGTCGATTGGGGTCAACGCGGCCGTGTGGAAGATTGTCTACAGCCTGGCCGTAATTTACTAGCCGCTGGCTACGTTCTCTACGGCTCTAGCACCATGCTCGTTTACAGCACAGGCCAAGGTGTCCACGGCTTCACCCTCGACCCCCACATTGGCGAATTCCTGCTCTCCCACCCGAATATACGCTTTCCCGACCCACAATATTATAGCGTTAACCACGCTTATTTCCCCCGCTGGTCGCCAGGAGTACAAGCCTTCATCGAATGGCTCCAAGGTCGGCGCAATCACGAAGAAGGGTTACCTGCACCCGTTCTGTCAGAGCGATACATCGGCTCATTGGTCGCCGATTTTCACCGTAATCTATTACGCGGCGGTATTTTCATGTACCCTGCTGAGAAAAATAAACCAAAGGGCAAACTGCGCACGCTATACGAAGCCGCCCCATTGGCCTTTTTGGCCGAACAAGCAGGCGGAGCCGCCTCCAACGGCCGCAAAAATATCTTGGACGTGACGCCAGATAACCTGCATGACCGTACCCCTATTTTTATTGGCAACCGTGATATTGTTCTCAAAGCGGAAGAATACATTAGCCGCCTCGATAATTAGGCACAAGGTAAGCGTGTAGCATTTCGGCACATTGTTTATCACACGGTTTGACCATAGATTCATATTGATCCTTTGGTGAAGAGATACGACAGGGGGATTTTTGCGTTTGGACAATCGCCCAAACGCAAAAATCCCCCTGTTTCTAGCAAGTCGTGACGTGCCGTCACGACGAAGCAGGTAAAGGTTTCGTCCTATCCCCTATGAGCCACAATTCATGACTAATACAGAAAAATCAAGGCTGTGCAGGAATCAGAATTCAGAATTCGGGGCAAAATTGACTTGCATAAAACAAGATGCTATACTTTTGGCGTTCGTACTGCTTGAATCACCAGTTCCCCCAAAAGTTTCAAAAGTTAGCAATCTTACATGCCACCCTTTTAACGACTTCGGTGGGCAAAATTGCAAACCCCTAGCCTACACAAACCGTTCACCATTATTTCCCAAAGAAGCTGACCACCATAAAATTTGAGCTTAACCTTGCTGTCAACCTTCCGACAGACAAATGTCCAGCAAATCCCTTTAACTACAAAAACGATTATTATCCGCAGAAGCAACCCCTGCTGTGTACATTGCTGTCAGTTTGCAGGCGTCATTTGCTGTTTGCTCCCTAAGGAGACTCCCGAAGCATGTCCCTAGTAGAAGAAAGATTGGAATACACTGAACTCGAGAAAAAGAAATTAACTGAACTGCGTGGCATGGCTCGTGAGCTAAGCGTAACTGGCTTCAGCACGATGAAAAAACAGCAGTTGTCTTATGAAATCATGCGGGTTCAAGCGCAAGAAGCCGGTTTAGAGTTCCGGGGCGGTGTGCTAGAAATCATGAATGAAGAAAAACAGCCGATTGGTTTTTTGCGGTCTGGTCGTGATTTTAGCGCAGGTCTTGTGGACGTTTATGTCTCTAACTCCCAAATTCGCCGCTTAGGTTTGCGCAGTGGCGATATGGTAATGGGACAGGTACGTGTTCCCAAAGAGAACGAAAAGTACCATAGCCTGCTTCGCGTTGAGTCGGTCAATGGCTATGACCCTGAACTAGCCAAGAAACGCCCCCGTTTTGAAGATTTAACCCCCATTTTTCCCCTTGAAAAAATCCGGTTAGAGACGACTCCCAGCATTATTTCAACGCGCCTGCTTGATTTGGTCGCCCCTATCGGCCGTGGTCAGCGTGGCTTGATTGTGTCGCCGCCTAAATCGGGTAAAACAACTGTTTTGAAAGAAATCGCTAACGGCATCTCAGAGAATTACCCTGAAATTCATCTGATGGTGGCCTTGATTGGTGAGCGGCCAGAAGAGGTCACGGATATGGATCGCTCGGTCGAGGGAGAAGTGGTCAGTTCAACCTTTGACGAACCGGTCAAGAACCATTGCCGCGTGGCAGAGATGGTCTTGGAGCGAGCGAAGCGTCAGGTGGAATTCGGCCGTGATGTGGTTGTCTTGCTCGACTCGATTACCCGTCTGGCTCGCGCTTATAACCTGACCTTGCCCCCGAGCGGGCGCACGCTGTCTGGTGGTTTAGACCCAACCGCCCTCTATCCGCCCAAAAGATTTTTTGGCGCGGCTCGTAATTTGGAAGGGGGCGGGAGCTTGACCATTATCGGGACGTGTTTGGTTGATACCGGTAGCCGCATGGATGATGTTATCTATGAAGAGTTCAAAGGAACAGGCAACATGGAGCTATTGCTCAGCCGTCGGATGCAAGAGCGGCGCGTCTTTCCTGCCTTCGATATTGAACGCTCTAGTACGCGCCGTGAAGAGCTGTTGCTTTCAGGTGATGAACTGCACCGCGTCTTTATGATGCGCCGCATGTTGGGGCATTTGATTGACACGCCTGGCTATGATGTCGTCACGGCAACCGAAGCGATGATTCATCGGATTCGGGATACGAAAGATAATTATGAATTCTTAGAGTCGCTGACGAAGGACTTTTAGGTTCAATACCTTTCAAATAATTTTGACGGCCTCTCTCAACGTTGCTTCCGGCTGTGGGCAATGATAGTGCTCAGGTTTCTTTGTCAAAAATTTGGACATCTTTCGCTTAACAACCCGTGAATTCACCCGATTGCGTCGTTCTGGAAGCAGCCGACGAGCCATGTCCCTTAACAGTCGTTCATAGAGTTGTTCTCGTTGGCGACCGCCATTTGAAATTCGGGAATAGCATCTTTGATGACCTCAACCACATGGACAAAGCTCAGCCGATCTGGGTGGTCGATATTGGCTTTCACAGCCGCTTCATGCATCAGGTAGCGGATAATAAGGTGAGCGATGAGTAAACCATACAACTCTTGAATGACTCCGACAGGTTTCAAAGAGCGCAAAGTTTTGGCTGATAGCCGTTGATGGGTATCGATTTCATCAATAGCAATCTCAATTTCCCACCGCTCATGGAAAGCGCAAATCGAGTCAATGGCTGGATACAGGTCTGGTTCTAGCAGGGTCGTGAGTACTGGGTTCTAATTAAAGCGGAAACCGCTTCGGTCATATGTAATTATTCATTTATGACCTGCGGCAGTATACATAGCCGTTAAGCCTCTTTATCTCCAAAAAGCAAAAAGTGAGAAGTGGCAAGTAGCCCACTTCTCACTTTTTGTTTTTTGCTTTTAACTGCTCGTTTCTTACGTCTAACTTCTAAACGTCAAATCACCGTATTGTCAGGAATGATGGCGTTCTTAGAGACAATGACCAGTCCCTCTTTAACCGACCAATTTTCGTTTTCTTCCTCTTCTCGGTCTGGATTTGAGCGAATAATCACCCCCCGCCCAATCCGCGCATTTTTGTCAATAATGGCATCCTCGATGACACAGCCATAGCCGATACCCATATCGGGACGGTTAAGCCGTTTGTTCTGCTCCTTGTCGTCATCCGTTTCAAAATAATCCGCACCCATCATGACCACGCGGTTCATGGTCACGCTGGCGCCAACCACGCTCCGTACCCCAATGACGGATTGGCGAATGGTGGCTTCGTCTATGCGGCATCCGTCTGAAATAAGCACATTGTGCAAACTGGCTCCGTGGATCTCAGACCCAGGCAGGAAACGGGGGTGAGTGTAGATGGGGGCTTCGGCATCGTAAAAATCAAAGGGCGGGTCTGGCTTGGCCATGTCTAAATTCACTTCATAGAAACGACGAATCGTGCCGATGTCTTCCCAGTAGCCTTTAAATTGATAGCCATAGACATTATGCGTTTTGAGTGCGGCGGGAATAATATGCTTGCCAAAATCATCATCAGTAGGGTTTTGTTCCAACAATTCAGCTAGCGCGGCCGTGCGGAAAATATAGATACCCATCGAAGCCATAAATGGCTTGCTAGTGTTGCCCCCGCTGGGCAGGCTATCTAGATCTTCATCTGTCTGTGGTTTTTCATGGAAATGGACGATGCGGTTGTCGTTGTCCAGCTTCAAAATGCCCAAACTAGGCGCGTCTTCCCGGCTGACGGGTTGCACCGCCACAGTCACATCGGCTTCATGGTCAACGTGGTATTGAGCAAATTTGCGGTAATCCATGCGATAGAGATGGTCGCCAGCTAGCACAAGGATGTGTTCGGTGTGGGCTTCGTGGATTTCTATCCACTGTTTGCGTACCGCGTCGGCCGTGCCTTGGTACCAATCCCTGCTGGTTGGAGTTTGCTCGGCGGCTAGAATTTGCACCCATCCTTTAGAGAAATTATCGCGCATGTAGGTGCGATAGATGTGGCGATGGAGCGAAGCGGAGTTGAACTGGGTAAGGATGGCAATTTTGTCAATATCGGCGTGAAAGCAGTTGCTCATAGGGATGTCTATGAGTCGATATTTGCCCCCAAGGGGCACGGCTGGTTTGGCGCGGTCACGGGTGAGGGGGTTGAGGCGGGTTCCTTGGCCACCTCCCAAAATCAGGCCGAGAACACTAGTCATGTCAATCATGTGTCGTCATATCCTTTGTTATATGGTCAGTAATGGTCGTGGGATGTTAGTAAAATTGGTTCTTCAGGAATTCAGGGGGTTGACATCAAATGATGCGCAAAACGCCATGTGCGTCCAGAGAGACCCGCGCATCACGTATTCCATTTCAGACCAAACCCCATGAGATCCCAAAGAGCCGTAAAATTTAGCACAAATGGTATCGAGGGTGTGTAAAAGTCGCTAAGCTTGGTCTCATATATTGCTTGGCCTTCATTATGCTATCGTTATGGTTTGAATGCAACCGTTATGGGGGGTGAAAAACAGCTAAGCCACGGCCGTGGAAAGTCGCCCCACAGCCCCCAGCATGTTATAAACCCACACAACCATTCGCCATACCATTCAGGAGAAATCACACTATGGGACGGGTGATTAACACCAACAGCCCCACCAAAATTCGCAACTATCACCGTCGCACCATTGCCGAGCTACTGGCGCGGCTAGGGCGCAAGCAAAGCATAGACGCAGAAACCAAAGACATGGTCGCCACCATCATCTTTTCCCTGCGCACCCTGCACGAAGTAGCCGAAGAGACCGCCTCTGCTTGGGAAAAACGAGATTATTGGATGAAAGCAGAACGCTTTTTGCGACAGTGGGAATGGACTCAACCGCTGGCGGCCAATCTGGAAGACGTAGCTCGTGAAGAAGCATGGGATTTATTGCCGCAATTAATGATGGATCTGTTTACCCAGTTTAGCGATGTACAGGTCAAAAGCATGACCCGCACCCCAGATGAATGGCAGGGCGCGTATGCGCGGCTCCTCGCTTCTGAACCCAATACGCTTATTTGAATGAGTAATGAACAAAGGGGGAATCTTTGCCAGATTCCACGACAAAAAAAGAGAGTCTCCGCGTTGGCGGGGACTCTCTGATTTATTGGGTTAGGTTGAGGGAGTGTGATTACAGGGGGTTAGTGGCGTAGCGAAGGGCTTCTTCTCTTGGTTCTTGCTCAAGGTCTAGCCGCAGGGGTTTGAGACTGCTGAGCCGTTTGAATGCTTCTTGCAGGACAGCAACTTGGGTGTCAATGCGACGCTGTAGGTTAGGCAGGTCAACCTCAGGATATTCTAGGTTTGTGCTGGTATCTATGTGGCTTACTTCTAGCATAAGATTCCCTCGCTATATGTGACTTCTCTTCTTTGAGCCTAACCGAATATTACTGTAGTACTATAAATAGTTTACGGTATTGCTTATGGTTTTGTCTAGCTATACGTCACTTATTCAGTTTTGTTGTAGGCAAGTGGTCAAAAAGAGTGACCCAATGATGTGAAACGTTAGACGCAAAAGCACGAGCGCGACGCGAAAGGAGGTAATACGATGTTCCCTTTTTGGTTGATTTTAGGAGTGATCACAATTCTGGCGGGTGTATTTAATAGCCAATTTTTGCGATTATTGGGCATGAAACCGAAGAGTGAACGTATGGTGACCCCAAACCTCAAGCAGTCAGCCACAATGATTGAGCAATTAGGGCGATGGCTCATGATAACGCTTGGTGTCGGTTTTCTTGTGCAGGGACTAGGCGGCGTATTGCCTGGTGATATAAGCAACCAGATTTCTTTCTTGTTGTTAGGGTTAGGTGGCCTTATGTTTTTAGCAATTATTGGCCTTACCCTTGCTAATTGGAAAGCTGAATAAGCAGTTTTTAGTCAAAGTATTGCCCGAGATTGAGGTCGTGTTTACCCCCTCTCCTGCCTGCGGCTAAGCCAGATGAACATGCCCAACACGGCCGTGGACAACCCCACAAACAGCACCAGCTTCCAAAACCCCGGCGCGAAAATCGCCACCAACCCCAGCACCAGCGACACCACATAATACCCCAACACAATCCTCTGCGTCGGCCAGCCCGCATCCGCCAGCCGAAAATGCAAATGCCCCCTATGCCCCTGAAACGGACTGCGTCCCTGCCTCACTCGGTCAAAAATTTGCCACGCCACATCAATAATCGGCACGGCCAGCACGAGCAGAGCCGTGGCAATTTTGGCGGGGGCAATAATCGACATGGTAGCGAGGCTGTACCCCAAAAAATAAGCCCCCGCTGACCCAAAAAGATTTTGGCGGGGGTAAAATTGTAGGGCAAAAAGCCGAGCAAGGCGCCCGCTAAGGCAAGGGGAAACAAGGCGATAGTGGTTTGACCGAGATTATAACTGTGCCACGCAAAAAGCAGGGCGGCGATGGTGCTGACCCCCGCCGCCAGCCCGTCGAGCCAGTTCAGGGTGTTCATCATGCCCGCCACCCAGAAGAGGGTAAAAATGATAGCCACGGCCGTGGGTCTAACCAAACGATCCCCTCTGGTAAGGTGTGCTGGTGCTGGGTAGTTGTACCATCCGCATGGTGGATTTGCACCGTGTACCCTTTTTGCAACGGCTTATGGTGACGACCGCGCACGGCCGTGCTGAAATCATATTCGGAGCGCATTTCTGGTTCGCTGGGGGGAGGTGATGTCTGTGTCATAGCTGTTTTGCTCGCTCGGCAGGCGTGGCCTTGCGGCAACTGATGAGGCGGGTTGCATTTTGTCTTTCAGCATACACCACAACCAATAATCGCCCTCTGGCCGAAAACCCTAAAGCGATAAATCGTTCTTCCTCATCTGAATGGTTTGGCTGAGGGGCGGGGGAAGCGCGACGTATCGCTATTGAATTGGGTGGCTCCGCGCTCAAAATGGTCGAGCAACGGGTGGCGGGGTATGCCTGGGATGAGGCGCAGTCGTTGCCGACTCAGGGGCAGATGTCGTTCCGTCTGCCTATCCAGCCAGTGGAAGCTAGCCAGGAGGCTTCGCCCTTGATGTTTCAGCTATGGGTGACTTATGAGGATGAGCTGGGGCAGGCGTTGGTTGATGGTCCTTTTTCTTTTGCCGCGCAGGTTTTCCCGAGTTATGTGGCTGATTTGCCCCCAGCTCAGCCTGTTCAGCTTGAGGCGCCCTAGTCGTTTAGACGGTGTTCAGCGGGGTTATACTGTCTTGTCCCGCCCCTGCGCAAAATAATGCTCGGCCGCATCATGGCCGCCAGCGATGATGGCCGTGATGCGCTCTGCGCTCATGTCGAATTCGGTTGTGCCGTACCCCTGCACGGGCAAATGGCAGATGTCGGCCGGAAACGCCCCCATCACAAAGCTGTCGCGCGCGCTGGTCATGGTGTCTAGAGTCCGTTCGATGCGTTGCACAAGGCGGGACTGCTGGGCGTCGGCTTCTAGGGTGCTGGTGGCCGAGGGTGGTGACCACGGCCGTGGGGGAGCGTTGGGCACGGGCAACGTACCATCCAGCAAAAAGCCCAGCACCCTGTTGCCCGTCGGCGCACCCATCACCGCCCGCACCTCAGGCGTGTCGGAGACGAGCAACTCGAGAGCAAAGTTGGAAATCAGCCCGCCATCCACAACGGAGTGCCAAGCCATATCTTGACCACGATAGGTTCCCCATTTTGGCCCCCACAACACCTCTTCCCACACAAACGGAATGTTCATGGACATGCGAATGCCCCACGCGACAGGGCAGTCGGGGCTGGTGTGCTGGTTGAGCACCAGCATTTGGTGGCTGTGCGTGTCTGACGCAACGACGGAGAGGTCTGAGCCAGTTTGGGCGGCGAATTCAGCAAAGGTGGCGTTGCCCAAGCCTTTGGTGGCCAGCTTGTCGTGGAGCCAGTTGTAGAGCGTCATGCCCGAATAAAGGCCGCCGCGCTCGGCGAAGGCAAATAGCTCGCGGAAACTGGAATCCTCTAGGAGGTCCTCTAGCACTGCTTTGGCAAAGCGGCGCTTGAGCCAAGCGGGGATGAGTGACCAGCCGACCCGTTGGAGGGTGGCATAGAGCCAACTCTGGCGAATGGTGATGTCAGCAAAACGGTCGGGGGTGTCCATGAAGCCTGAAAAAACGGGACGACCGTCGGGCAGGCGTTCAAGTGCGGCCGCTTTGAGGTCTTGAGGGGTAAACCCAGCGGCGAGGAGTCCGGCGGTCATCGCTCCAGCGGAGGTGCCGACCAGCCGCCCGGGGGTGTGTTTAGCGGCTAAAAAGGCTTCCATCGCGCCGACGTGGGCGAGTCCTTTGGCGCCTCCGCCTTCAAAAATGAGGTCGTATTTCATGCGGTTTTTCCTTGGGCGGCTTGCAGGTTGTTGTCTTCGGGCGTGACCTTCATGCCGTAGGCGATGGTGTGGTCGGCGTAGGCGGGAATTTGGTAGGGCACGGCCCGAATCATGCAGGAGCCTTTTTCTTGATTTGGCTCGAGGGTGCAGTCTAGCCCTTTGCGTTTCATGGCTTCTTCGGTGAAGATTTTGCAGACGTGGGTGCAAATTCGGCCGCCTAGTTCTTCGCCGTATTCTTGGCGGGCAGTTTTAAGGAAGGCACAACTGGGGACGTAACATCCGCCCCCTTTTTCGTCTTCGACGCGCACGCTGTAGCCGGTGAGTAGGTTGAAGCTGAAAACGAAACCCCAGCTAACGAGAAAGTTGTAGGTGACGGGGAATTTTTGGCGTAACCAAGTCACGGCCGTGGACATGCGCGGACTAATAAAACCGAGAAAAGAAGTGTTAATCGCATCCATCCACACCCGAATTGCCACCCGATAATCCGCATAACTCCACATCAGGGCCTTGTCCACCTGCGGTATCTCGGGGTGTTCTTGCGCCAAAATCTCCTTCGTGTCCCGCACAATCGGGTCTTCCGTATCATTGATATAACAAGCGATGCTGGGCGAAATCTTGAGAAAGTGCTTCATGTTTTGCTGATACCAGTTGCCCGGATTTTCCGTCTTGAACGCCTGTTGCAGGCGGAGCCGCTGGTAACGAATGAGCGTTGTGCCCAAAATGAGGCTAAACGGCAGGTAGAGAATCGTCCAGATGGTGCCCAAAATGACGTTGAGCACCGTAAAAATGGCGCGGGTGAAGCGATTGTAATAGGTGTGCCAATGGTCCGATTGGTAATAGAGCGGCTTTTTGTCGCTTTCGGGGTGCTGAAGCAGGTTAAGCTGGCCCGATAAACCATCTACCAGCATGTTGTTGTAGTTCATGATGTCTAAGACCGACTCGAAAAAGGTGGAGGCGTGGACAAACAGGGTGCGGTTGCGCCCCTGTAGCTCGAGGAGTTTCCACGGCAGTAACTTTTTCAGCCCTTGGCGATCGTAACGCTGGAAGTAGACCCACAGGGGGCTGGTGAGGACTTTGTAGTTTTTCTCGACGCCAAACTTGTCCATCGCCCATTGGTGAAACTTGTTGTCGAAGTAGCTGAGGGGCGCGTTTTTGTCGTTTTCAACCCACTGGTAGGCCATTTGCTCGCGCAGGTCACCGCGTGCGGGGTCTTGGGCGTGCCCGGCTGGGTTGCAATAGTCGGGGTGCAGGGCCAGATACGAGTCACGCGAGGCGAAGACGTCGCCTTGCCCAGTTTGGGGGCCGAGCACTTTGTCGGCGTTGAGTTCAAGGTGGGAATCGAGGTAAGGTTGGGGGTGGTGGGGCTTGAAAAGGATGGTGCGGAATTGGGAGGCGGTGATGGTGTCGCTTTGCAGGATGCTTTTTTCGGTGGGCGTGAGGTCGAGGGGCAGGGGGAGTTCTTGGCCTTTGGTGGTGGGGGTGAGTTCGTAGTAGGCGGGCGACACGGCCGTGTTTTCGCTTGTGGTAGCCGGAACCAACTCATGCGGCCAAGGCTCTTTTTCTGGCTTTTGGCCGATGGGGTCGTAGAGCGGCGCGGCGACAACCAGATAGTCGTATTCGCGCTGGATTTCGGTGGTGGTTCCGTCTGCCTGCTTTTGCTCAGCGGTGACCTGAATCGGCCCCACGGCCGTGCGCTCAATGCGCTTAATATTGGTGTTGTACTCAATTTTCAGGTCATTCACCTTAATCGTCATGTCCCACATAGACTGCCACCCAATCTTAAACATCGCCTTCTTGGGCAAAGCATGCTTACGGAGCGAAAAATAACCATCCAACAACTGCGGCGTAATCCAACACATCGCCCAAAATGCAGGCACATTCTCGATGGAGCCGTACCCCTGCGCCGTCTGACCATAGGCCAAAATTGGCATCAGCGACGCGAGGCCGTGGCTCTGTAAAAATTGACCAAACGACATATCCAGCCGTGCCAAGACCTCCGGCGCGAGGCGAGGCGGCATCGAATAATCATACAGTCCAAAAATATCCTCATGCAGGCGGTTGTAATGTACCTTGGCGTCCAGCAGTTCCACCTCGGTATCTACCCACGGCAACACAATACGCGGAATCGCCATCAGGCTAAAAATGGGTTGCACCTGTAAATTGCTCGTAATCCACTCGTTTAGCGTCAGGTTCCCCTTGCCCACGCGCTCAATCGAGTAGTGAAGCGGCTCAACTTCTTCCGCAAAGCCGGGCAAATCACAACCGGGCATCTGCTTGATTTCTTGCATATAGGCGCGCACCGCAAAATAGGCGGGATGCAGGTAACAAGTGCCCAACTCATGCACCACGCCCTCGTGCGTCGCGCTGGGGATGCTCTTGGTTTTGCCGCCGTGTCGGTCGGTCAACTCCATAATCGTAATGTCGTCAATGCCCACCTTGTTTTTGAGCAGGTGCGCCATATGCAGGCCAGATGGCCCTGCGCCCACCACCAGCACCCGCTCCCCTTTATGGGGCAGGCGGCGGTCGGCAGGAGGGAATTCGCGAGCGTAATAAGCGCGAAACACAAAGTTCATGATTGTGCCGCCGGTGCGCCGAAAGCCGTCTTTCATGTAGTTGCCGAGGGAGACCAGGCCGAGGATTTTTGGCTCTTTGAAGTGGCGCGTCCAGATTAAATGGCAGAGGGGGCCGTCGGTGGCGGGGTCGGTCGCGGGTTGAAGCACCCACGTACAGCCATACTCTTTGAGGGGGAGAAATGGCTCGGAGCTGATGTTTTTCCAGGCGAGGGTGTGCGCACCAGTGGTCTTGTCTATGCTCAGTTCGGTGACTTCTTCGACGATGATGTTGGTTGAGCCTTCTCGCTCTAGTTTGTAGCGTACTTGGGCACCGACTTGGCCGGGACCGCCTTTAATCCATTCCGGCCGTGGGGGATCTTTTTGGTCTGACAACATGACTTCCAAGAAGGCCGCATAGTCCATACAAATTTTGAAGGCGTCGGCGGCGGAGACATTAAAGTGGGCTTCGTGGCGGACATATTCAGTCTTGGTGCTAAAACGCACCACCTTACTCAACAAATTAGCCATGTTAACGATCCCTCCTGAGGGGTGTGGGTGGCGGTAGCCGTTTAAGCGAACAGCAACGGCCAAAGGGGGTGAGTAATAGGGCCACTACCCTCAGCAGGTTAATGGTCTGGCTGGCAGAGGCGTGGGATAGATGCGGTTGGGTGGCCTAATTTTGTGCTGGTGCTTGGGAAAGCACGTTAACGAGAATGCGTGGTGGTGTGTGTTTGTACAGCGGGAAGGGTGTTGGGTGTGGTTTTGCCTGCTGGATTAGGGGTTGGCCGATGAAATATCGCCAACATTATAGAACAGAATGTTTGTTTGATACCAGAGGCAAAAAGGGGAGCTTTTGCATGGTTTCAGGGGTCATGTGTCAGGTGGGTTTTCTTGTCCATGCTCCACAATTAGTTACGCTTCAGGCGTTAGAAATTATGATCCTAAATGGCGGCCTTAGGCTGTGGATCATGCTCAACCAGTACGAACGCCCGCCACATCTGGCTTGGGGTGAGGCCAAATACCTGACCGCTATGACCAACTCCACCCATTTCTTGCAAATCCCTGCTACCTTACCCACCGCCCGCCCTTGTGCCGGATGATACGCAGGAAACATCAAAAAACACGGCTCCCCCAGCCTCATCCCCCACTCCTCCCCCCAACGATACAACCCCAGCACCCCCCTGCAATATGCTACAATCCCCGCATGACCTCAACCGCCATCAAATCCTACAAACAACACCAACTCGACCCCCACATCCAATACGATGCCCTCATCATCGGCTCGGGCATTAGCGGGCTGACCTGCGCCGCCATTCTGGCCAAAGAAGGCCAGCGCGTGCTCGTGCTAGAAAAGCATTACACGGCCGGGGGCTTCACCCACGTTTTCAAGCGCAACGGCTACGAATGGGACGTCGGCGTCCATTACATCGGCGGCGTCGGCCACCCCAAAGCACCGCTCGCCACCCTCTTTCATTACCTCACCGACGGCCAGCTCCAATGGGCCGATATGGGTGAAGTTTACGACCGCGTCTTTTTTGGTGAGGAGCAATTTGCCTTCCACAAAGGGCCGCAAAACTTTGCCGACCAGCTCAAAGTCCAATTCCCCAACCCCGCCGACCATCGCGCCATCGAGCAATACCTCGACCTGATTAAACAAGCGGGGGAAGCGAGTAGCCTTTACTTTGCCGAAAAAGCCCTGCCCCCGCTGGTCGCTCGCGTGGCTGGCAAACAAATGCGCAAGAATTACCTGCGCTTTGCCAGCCAAACCACCCGCGAGGTGCTGGCAGAGCTGACTGATAATGCCCAGCTCATCGGGGTGCTGACGGCGCAGTATGGGGATTATGGCTTGCCGCCGGGGCAGAGTAGTTTTGCCATGCACGCCATGGTGGTGGGGCATTATTTGCATGGCGGCTATTTCCCCGTGGGTGGCTCTAGCCGCATCGCCGACACCATTGCGGATGTGATTGGGGCGGCGGGGGGGCTGGTGTTGACAAACACGGCCGTGGACCAAATCCTCCTCAACGGCAAAACCGCCCACGGCGTGCGCCTGCAAGACGGCACCGAGCTACGCGCCCCACTCATCATCAGCAGTATCGGCGTCCACAACACCTACGAGCGACTACTCCCCCCCGAAGCCACGGCCGGGCTGGGCTTACAAGAGCAGTTGCAAAAGGTGACGCCATCCGTCGCCCACATGGCCCTCTATCTCGGTTTTGAGGAGACGGCGGACGCGCTGGGTTTGCAGAAAGCCAATTATTGGGTCTATCCCGCTGGCGGGTATGATCACGACGCCAATGTCGCCCGCTTTTTGGCCGACCCAACGAGCGACTTTCCCGTGGTGTACATCTCCTTCCCCGCCGCCAAAGACCCGACTTGGGAAACCCGTTACCCCGGCCGGGCAACCGTAGACATCATCACCCTCGCCCCGTATGAATGGTTTGCCCAATGGGAAGAGACGCGCTGGAAGCGGCGCGGCGACGATTACGAAGCATTGAAAGCGTCGTTCAGTAGCCGCTTGCTCGAGGTGTTGTTTCAATATGAGCCGCAACTGCGCGGCAAAGTGGTCCACGCGGAGCTATCCACGCCGCTTTCGACGCGGGAGTTTGTCAATTATCAGCAGGGGGAGATTTACGGACTACAGCACGACCCGGAGCGGTTCGCGCAGGATTTTTTGCGGCCACACACGCCGTTCAAAAACCTGTACCTAACGGGGCAAGACATCGTGACTTGTGGGGTCGGCGGGGCACTCATGGCGGGGGTGCTAACGGTGTCGGCCATCCGCAAGCGGAATTACATTAGCAAGATTCGGCAGGCGGTCTTGGCCAAACTTTAACGCAGGCGCTCTTTTTTAGGAGTTGTGCGGGTATGACCGATTAAGGCTGAAACTGGCCGCTCTGCTGGAGAACAGTGCCGAGGAAAGGCGTCCCCCACTCTCGGCGAGAAAGTGGGGGACACCTCAGGTCAGCTTAGCGACTCAAATTGGCCTGATAGAACACCAGCGGCAGAGTCACCCGATAAATCCGCCGTTCCGCACTCAGGCTGAGGCGACTGCTGTCGCTGGCCGCGCCCGCCGTCACAAACACATCCCCATACAGCCCCGCTTGTACCGTCCAGACCAGCGCGGTGCTGGCTTGGGGGGCGATGGTTTGCGGCGCAGTTGCCACCTCTGCCCCCGTGAGCGACCCGCCCGCGACGCTGACAAAAGCGGTGTTGGTGGGTATCGTGCCCGTCAGGACGACGTTGTTTTGCACGTAGTCGCCCGTGTTGGTGACGGTGAGCGTGAAGGTGAAGACCAAGCCATCCTGCACGACATCCAGTGCCCCCACCAGCGGATTCGCCAGCAGAGCGATGTCAACCACGGCCGTGTTCTCCCCCAAAGTCGCCGTAATCCTCTCCGTGCCCGACACCAGCCCTGCCGTCAAATAAACCACGGCCGTGCCCATCTCATCCAACATTACACTCCCCTCACTCAGCGACCCCAACTCAGCCCCCGACAAAACAACTTCCATGCCCGCTAGCGGCGCACCCGCGCCCGCGCCGTCCCGTGCCTGCACCGTCAGCGCGACCACATCCAGCCCATTGGCGTACCAAGGGCCGGGGGCGGCCGTCAGCGTCAGCGAGGCTACTTCCACGGGGCTAAACGTGGCCGTTACCACCTTGTCGCTATCCAGCGTTAGGCTGATGGGCGAGGTAGTGCCGCTCAGGTCGCC
>JBGTIZ010000019.1:0-8633 GCA_041745395.1 Promineifilaceae bacterium (SeqCode)
TCCAATTTCCTGGCAAATCCCAGCGACAATGCCTAGGTGATCCAATCGTTTCGTTTCATATTCAATTACTGTTGTTGTATCCATACTTTTCAGGATACTTCAAAACTATTTTTTTCTCACTTTTTGGCTGCGGAATGTCAGTGGAAATGTTGTAGCCGAGGTCATCTTGGTCGTCGTGCTTGCGGTAGGTCGCCTCGGGGTCTGTGGCACTTCCCATGCGGTAGCTTCCCTGTTCCTTGCTCGGGAGCCGGGTCACTTCGCCCAGTTGCCCATCGGCTTGCCAGGTGATGTGCAGGTTGTCGGCGAGGAGTTTTTCGAGATGGCCGACCCACTCTTGCACGGCCTCGTTGGGTTTACTGCCTTGCAGGTCGAGGCTGGCGTAGGCGGTGGACACGGCCGTGTGCAGTTGCTCAGCCCTCTCCTCCGCCGTCATCCGATGGTAGGACTTCTCCTCCTCACCCGTCAGGTTAGCTCGCCCTACTAAATCTACCACCTGCTCATACGCCCACCCCTTTTGCTCGGCAATGTCCCGCAAAAGCCGCTGACTGCTGTGGCGGATGAGCGTGACCAATGACTCGCGGGCGGCGTCGGCAATCATGGCAAAGGTATCTCCCTTTTGAATCTCCGTGCGCTGGTGCGGAAATTGTTGGTCTGCCTGCTCGAGGATGGCGTCAAAAAAGGCGCGAGGACAAGTTGCACTCACCCACTGGTCAAAGCGGCAGATGGTTGTACTGTCGGGAGCAAATTCATGCAGGGCGTACCCCGCAAATTGTTTGACGCGCAGGTCATTTTGCACCTGTCGTTCCGTTATCCGGAGAGACCAGTTGTGCCAATACATGAGGAACAGGACGCGCACGAGGCGTGGGATGGTGTGCATGACACCTTTGGTGTGGCTGCTGTAGCCCGCGCACTGATGCGTGATGTCGTCAAAGTTGAGGCGTTGCTCGAGTTGGTAGATGGGGTCGTCGGGGTAGCGCTGGCGGTTGGCCTCGTAGATTTGGACGCTGGCCTGGTGCAGAATTTCGGGGGGTAGCTCTGGATTGGCGATTGAATTTGTGGGGGCTTGCGGTATACTGTTTATCATAAGCGTGTTTGTGGGTGTTGTGGAGTAGATATTCACATCATTTCACAAACCGCTTTTTTCTTCAACTATTTTATGCAACACTCTCTTTTAGGGATGAAAACTTATATCATCATTTACCCTCGCCGGGCAAAATGTCCAACCTGCCATCCTAAAGCAACAACAACCCAAACCCTAGATTGGTACGAACAACGCAGCCCACATACCAAAGCGTATGATCGGTACCTTATGAAACTACTGGTTGGCAGTACCGTCAAAGATGTCAGTCTCAAGGAAGATGTCGGTTATGATGCTGTCTTGGGAGCCTTAGATAGACAAGTAGACGAAAAGGTCAACTGGGACACCATTAAAAGTTTAGGCACGATTGGCATTGATGAGGTCGCTCATAAAAAGGGACATGGTAGTTACCGAGCGGTGGTTACGGCTCGTCAAGATGATGGCACACTCCTCATATTGGGTGTTTTGCCAGACCGTAAAAAAAACGGTCTTTGACTTTCTTATGACGATTCCATCTCGACTACGCCCAACGATTCACACCTTTTCCACAGATATGTGGGATGGTTATATTGGTGCCATTTATGAGTTCATAGAGAAACATCCAGAAGTTAAGGCGCACGTCGTTATTGACCGTTTTCATGTGGCTAAAAACTACCGCGAAAATTTTGATGACTTACGCAAAAAGGAACTTCGCCGTCTGAAAAAGGAACTGTCAAAAGAAGAGTACGACGAAGTTGGAAAAGGCATGCATTGGATATTACGCCACAACCATGACAATCTCACCGAAGAGGGCAGGGAACGCTTACGCACCCTTTTTAAATACTCACCACTTCTCCATAAAGCTTACACCTTACGTGAAGAGCTAACAGCTATTTTCAACAGAAATCTCGATTTAGAAGAGGGGCGTCTACGTTTGTTGACGTGGGCCGAGAAGGTGAAGCGCAGTGGTCTCACCTGCTTCGATAAGTTTCTCAACACCCTCACCAATCGTTTGACAGAAATTGCCAATTATTTTGCACGGCGGGCGAATAGTGGATTTGTGGAAGGACTCAACAACAAATTGAAGATAATAACGCGGCGTTCTTATGGTCTTAAACGTGTCAACAGTCTATTTCGTCGGCTATGGCTTGATATGAATGGGTATCAGTACTTTATCTCCTGACCCCCACATATACTGTCAAGCCCATGAGATCCCAAAGAGCCCCATTTTTGAGGTCCAGAAGGATTTGGTCAAAAGTTGCCCAAATCCAGCCTGTAGGCAACTCGGGTAAATCGGCCGTGTTTGGGGCTTCTGGCTCTTGGTATTTTTGCTTCCAGTTGTCGTTGTTTGGCAGGTAGGAAGTGTATGCCTCGGCGGGGAGGGCTTGCCACTCCGCGTCGGGGATGTCGCGCATGGTGGTGGATTTGCCAGCCGCTTGTCGCGCCGCTTTGGCCGCTTTCTTCTGCGCCCGCACGATCTCTTTTTGCCACGCTTCCGCTTCCCACTGGCGGCGGCGTTCGTGCAGGATGCGCTGGAGGAGTTGGTCGGCGGATTCGTCGGTGGGATTTTGGGGGAGGAGGTTGCCTTCGCAGGCGTGTTTGAGCACGGCCGCGCAGTAGCGTTGAATGTTTTGTTGCAGGCAGTGTAACACGGCCGTGGCCTGATCCAACCGCGTGAACTGCGTCTCTATCGCCTCCACGATGCGCTTCTGCTCTTCCAGCGGCGCGAGTGGCATGGGATAGTCCGCAAACGTGGCGGGCTTTACACGCATTAACGAGCCGCCAACGCCAGAAGCATTTTGAGCTAAGAAATCGCGGAAGGCGTTTTGCTGTAGATAGTATTGCAAATATTTAGGTTCAAAGGCTTCCGTTTGCGAGAATGGTATCCATTCCGTAGATGCTATTTTTTGATGTGGGGTGTGGTTTTTGACAATCCAAACACGGTTAATACGAGGGTTAATTTTACATAACAAAACTGTGCCTTTGTTCACAGTACGTTTGCTAGAGCCGATGTCACTGCCAAGCGTTTGTTCTGGCGCTCCATCACTCATACTTGGAACGCTGTAAAGCTCAAATATTTTTGGTTCTTCAGGAATTCAGGGGGTTGACATCAAATGATGCGCAAAACGCCATGTGCGTCCAGAGAGACCCGCGCATCACGTATTCCATTTCAGACCAAACCCCATGAGATCCCAAAGAGCCATATTTTTTCAGGCATCTTCGCGGGATTGATTGATTTACTTCTATCTACTCGAATTGTCCCGAGAGTCGTCCACGCCCATTTATCTGGCAAATCATTCGTCTCTATCGTCATGCTAAAAATCCTTGTGGTTTTCGCATCGGTAGGGGCAACCCCGTGTGGTTGCCCTGCCGCGTGGTGATCCGCCCCATGAGGGCAGGCACGTGGGCCTGCCCCTACAGGATGACCAACGCTTCATTCATCTCGTTTATCAACGCTTGCCAATCCGCGCCCAGCACATCCCGCGCCTTGAACAGGCCGCCCCGCTGGGCAAACGCCCCCGCCTGCAAATCACGCGGCGTAACGTGCCAATTGTGCCCAATCGCCCGCGCCATTTCATCCAGCCACCACCGTTGCTCGGCCGTGAACGCATTGCCCGCCTGCGCCTGCTCCACCAGCCACGCCTCGTATCGAGCCTGCACCAACTCGGGATATGGCTCCAGCGTCGCATCCGCTGGCCGGAGCGTGTGGCGCACCAAAGCGACCAAGTTGGTCATAATGCTCAGGTCGCTGACGGGGCGGGTAGGGGCTTGCCCTATTTTTTGGTACGCTCGCCACAGCGTTTCGGTCGTCCAGTTGTGGGGAGGCTGGCTTATCGCGTCGGCTAGCTCACGCAGGGCGGCAAAGCTCAGGGTTTGCTGATCGTATTGCTGGTTATAGATGAGGCGCAGGGCGGTGATTTGGTCTTTGTGGGCTTCGATGAAGGCGCGGAAGTCGCTGATGGTTTGCTGAGCGCGTTCCGTGGCTTGGGGGTCGTACACGGCCGTGAGTAGTTCATCTGCATTATGCTCATCATAGGTAATCACCGTCCTCTGCGCTAGCTCCGCCAATTTAGCAAACAGCTTATCGGGTGCATCCCCCCTAAACGCGCCCATTGCCTCTTGGCGCAACGCCTCGGCCGCCTCCTCGATTATCTCCTGCGGCAACTCCCCTTCCTCCCCATCTTTGCCAGTTTCCGTCTCACTCTCCGCCTGCGCCAGCGGGTGCTGGCGAGCGCGGTGCATAATGCGGTCCGCATCCAGCGCGTCCAGCAAAATGCCCGTTAGCTCGGGCAGGGTATAGCCGCACAGCTCGCGCAAATCCGCTTGGTCTGCCTCGGTCAGCTTGCGCTGGAGCCGCCCCAGCCGACTGGCCAGCGTGGCGACCGTATCTTCATCGGCCGTGCCCGCAAAGGCAATCTGCTGGAGCAACTCCGGCAGGCTAACGGAGCGTTTGCGGTTGAGCGTGGGAGCCACATCCATCAGCATCTCTTCATCCGTCACCCCCACCGCATCCACCAGCACAAAATGATCCTTGGGCGGCGCGTCGCTGGTCACGGCCTGCATCTCATCCCCGCTGATAATGCGCGTGCCCCGCCCATACATCTGCATAAAGTAGGCGCGAGAGCGCACCATGCGCAAAAAGATGAGGCATTCGATGGGGCGCACGTCGGTTCCCGTGGCAATCATATCCACCGTAACGGCGATGCGCGGGTAATATTGGTTGCGAAACGCGCTGACGATGTCGTCCGGCTTTTTCCCTTTTTCCAGCTTGTACTTGCCTTTCGACTAAATTTTTGGACTATGTCGAATTTAGCTCATTCATAGCCAATAGTGCATAAATGGCTTCATCTAATCCGAGCAATTGCAGAATATGTTTTTGCACCGCTGAAAGTGGGGTCATATGGTACTGCTTGACCCCGTCTAGGGTGACTATGGTCAAATTAATGTTATCAAACGCATGTAAGAGTCGCTCACAAGTTGGCCGATGAGTCATTTGCTTGGGATTTCCAGGATAGAGACCCGCTAAACCCGCTTCTTCTTTCTCAAGTGAACGGCGGGCAACGTATTCGACCAGGGTCAAAAAACGCAACGCGAGGGAGAGTAAGCGAATGATGCTCTTGATGTGCTCATCACGCCGCACAAACAGAGGACGTAAGCCCAGAGGCTTTCCTTTAAGGCGGCTGAAATCCCGCTCGATAGTGGGCACACCTGCCCGATAGACTCGCAAAACATCGACCATAGAAAGTCGCTCCTCTGGCGCATTGGTGGCATAAAAACGCCATCCAAGAAGTTGTTTTGCTTCGGCAATAGCTTCTTTATAGAGGTGTGATGGTGACCATATAACGCAAGTTTGTTTCCGTGCGTGCAGGATGATCTTTGTAAGCACGGATCTGGTGCGTGGTAACCTCTAGGGTATAACTGACCTCGAGAAGCGTTTCGACACGATGCCTCTTTAGGAGTGCCGCAACTGCCTTCTCTAGCAACTCGAAATTTGTGTACTGTTTTTTTCCACGCCCTGGCTCTGGCGTTAAGTCTTGCAAGGCTTGGGTTCCATGGCGCAGGCGTTGCTCAAGCCCTTTCCATTGCTTGTCGGCCAAGGGGGGGAGTAGGTTAGGATTAAACGCTCTTGCCAAGTATGTTCATCACCATCTAGGGTTGCGACTTGCTCACGAGGAAGTTCCATCATGCGGGCAATTAGTTTTGGCGTATCATGCCCATTGGTTTCGGCCTCATGAATGTCAAGAAGTTTTGGTTCATTGCCTTCTGCACTGCTGGCGACTGCTTTCTTAACTTGTTCTATTAACAACTCTTTTTGTGCGCCTTTTTGGCTGAGCGGTAAGAGGTAATAATCGCCAGATTTATCAATCTGACCACGAGTCTGCGCCGCTTCCATTTTACTATCACCCACATGGAGTAATGGCTTTTTATCGGGCAGAGATTCTCGAGCTTGCTCAATAAGGGGTAAATAGAGGCCATCATCAGCTGTGTTACCGGGCACAACGGTTGTAACTAGAGGCATGGCTAGTGGGTCAAGCGTGAGTAAGGCTATTTTGACTTGGGCTAAGTCTGGACGATGGTCTTTGCTGTGACCAAAGGCGGCTAGCACGGATTCTTCGCTATCGTGGTACATCACTACTGAGGTTGTATCTATTCTGACAACGTCGGTGGGGAGGTTGTACACGCGGATGGTATGTTCATTAAGTAATCCCTCTATTTCTGACCATACTTCGTCATTGCTCAGGACAATGAGTAGGTCTCCTAAGCGATCGTCGGTAAAGTCTTGTGCTGTGACGCTCGCGCCCCAAAAAATGCTTAAGGCTACCAGTAGACCTTCGCTCCAATTTTCAACATAACTTAAGCGGTGGTCAGAGGTAGATAGAATGTAAGCTAACCAAGTAGCGACTAGCTCGCCAGCACTTAAGCCTTGACGATTGCCATGGCGGGGCACGACACCGTCTACAATATCAACAATCCCCATCTCAACTAACATGGTCAGGATGAGGATAACATCATCTACTCGTTCGTTTTGTATGGTTAGTTTGCTCATAATGAGCTGAGTTTAGCCGTATTTTGTTTTTAAGGAAAAAATGGTCGAAAGGCCAGTTGTAGGTCACTTTTTGGCAGAACTCGTTCCCCTCGCCAAACTCCTCCCGCACCAGGCGCACAATCTCTTCGGCGTGGTTATCATCTTTGGCAAAGATGAGCGTTTTGGGCACGTTTTCCCCAGTGCGATGGGGAAATAGCTCCGTAAAAAGCCGCTCGCGGAAGGTGCGAATAATGAGCCGCAGTTGGCTAGGGCTGATAACCTGCCGCCCCAGTTGGTTGCCCGTGTAGACAAACGCCTCATCCAGCAGGCGTTGCCGCTGGGCACGGGTCAGCCGATTGCGCTCCGTGACAAACTCCCCCGCCCCGATTTCGCCCCCCTGCTCCCCCAGCTTGGTGCGGATGCGATACACCTCCCCCGCGACGTTGATGCCATCCGCCACTGCCTTGAGATGGTCATATTCGGTGATGAGGTTCTCATTGAAAAAGGCGATGGTTTGCTGGGCGGGGGTGGCCGTCAGCCCAATGAGATGGGCGTCGAAATAATCCAGCACTTGCCGCCACAGGTTATAAATGGAGCGGTGACACTCATCAATGATGATGAGGTCGAAAAATTCGAGCGGTAGCTGGGGGGTGTAGCTGACGGTGCGGGGCTGGTCTGAGCGGGGCAGGCCGCCCGTTTCGTCTAGCTCATAGAGGGAGCGTTCCTCCGTCTCTTCTTCTAGCTCTTCGTCGCGCAAAATGGCGTAAATGCGCTGGATGGTGCTGATGTAGACCCGATTAACATCTTCGGTGTGCGGCAGAATATGATTCTCGGTCAGGTGGCGCACATTAAAGAGTTCGGTGAATTTGCGCCCGTCGTCGGGCGTACTGAAGTTTTGGAATTCGGCGTAGGCTTGGCGGCCCAGGTTGGCGCGGTCTACCAGAAAGAGGATGCGCTTGGCCCCCGCGTAACGCACGAGACGATAAGCAAAATTCACGGCCGTGAACGTTTTGCCTGAGCCAGTCGCCATCTGAATCAGGGCGCGGGGGCGGTTCTCTTGCAGGCTTTGCTCCAGTTTGGTCACCGCTTCCACCTGAGGCGGCCACAGTTTGTCCGTCAGCAGGTCGGGCAGGTCGTGGAAACGGCCGCGCAATGATTTTTCTTGTTGCACCCATTCGGCCAGCGTGGCCGGCTGGTGGAAGGCGAAGACGCGGCGGCTTCGGGGCGCGGGGTCGCGCAGGTCGGTGAAGAAGGTTTCGACCCCAGTGCTTTCGTAGAGGAAGGGGAGCAGGCCATCGGCTCGCCAAGCGCGTAGCGGCTGTTTGAGGCCGACGCTGTACCGGGCGGATTGGGGTTCGGCCACGGTGAGCGGGGTTCCTTCCCGCTTGGCTTCGATGACGCCGAGGGCTTGCCCCTCTACAAAGAGGAGGTAGTCGGCGATGCCTGTTTGCAGGCTGACTTCCCGCACCGCGACGCCGGGCGCGGCGTGCAGGTTGGGGTATTTGGTGGGGCCTTGGATGTTCCAGCCGGCGGCTTGCAGGAGTTGGTCTATAGTTTGGCGGGTTTCTTGTTCGGTGGGTGGCATAGGGTTGCTCTCTGGAGCAGATTGTAGACGGGTCAGGGGGTTGGGGCAACTAGCTGGGTGGTAAGGGGGGGAGAGACACGGCCGTGGTGACAATTTGGGGATTGCGGGTGAATTGTTGTCACCACATCGTGTACAATAATTAGTAAATTAGTGTCATTTTGTGTTGGTCACGACTTACTAAAACAGAGGGGGCCTTTAGGAATTCAAGGGTTTTCACCGCCTGCAACCGCCCGGACTGGGCTACGAAAATGCGCCCTTTCAGGGCTAAAATCTAGCCCCGAAGGGGCGTTGCCTATGTAGCCCGCCGATTCATCGGCGGGTGGCCCCGATACCAAAGAGCCAACAGATGTAATTGTGTCCCTTTCCAGAAGCGATAAAATGCTTCGGCGTGGCCTGCGGCCACGACTCGCTGGAAAGAGGGTGTTTTTTTCATTTGGGCAACTGCCCAAACGAAAAAAACACCC
>JBGTIZ010000020.1:0-6740 GCA_041745395.1 Promineifilaceae bacterium (SeqCode)
CCCCCCCCCCCCCCCCCCCCAAAAAAAACACCCTCTTTCCAGCGAGTCGTGGCCTGCGGCCACGACGAAGCCAGCTATGCACCTGAATTTTTACGCTCTCTAAGCAATGGTAGCCAGCCCATGTGGTAGATGTTACAATGAACGATGATGTCAACAAGTAATGAGCAATGAATAATAAGTAAAAAGGTTGGTCGCTGGGAATAGGTGTGCAGTTTGGCTCCGTTTCTCTCGAAAAAACTCCGCGGTTTATGTGATCTTTTTGCAAGGGATTCTGCTCAACGCTCTAAACTGAACGACTGACCGCGTGAACGACTACAAAAGGTGAACAAATAAAAAGTGCTTATGACCGAACTCAATAACAATCAAATTTTGGCTGAAGAAGAAGTCGCAGAAGGGTTTGAGATAATCAATTCGGAGGACGCGCTAGAATTAGCGCATTTGCTGACGGATGCTATCTCGGACAAAAAGGCGAGTGACATTATTATCTTGGATTTGCTGGGTCGCTCGGTGCTGACCGATTATTTTTTACTCTGCACGGCCGAGAATAAGCGACAGTTGCAGGCGATTGCCACGGCCGTGGTCGAAACCGCCAAGCAAGACGCAAACATCATCGCCATGGGGCGCGAAGGCACCGCCGAATCAGGCTGGATGCTTATCGACTTCGGTGACCTCATCGTCCACATCTTCTCGCCCGAACAACGCCTCTACTATCGCCTCGAAGAGCTATGGCACGAAAGCCACGTCGTCCTGCGGATGCCGTAGATAGCGAAGGAAAAGACAGAGGGAAGAGGGCAGAAAAAAATTGTTTGTCCAGCCCTTACTGAAAAGAAAAAGGAGTGCCGCTCACGTAGCGGCACTCCTTTTTCTGGCTCTTTGGGATCTCATGGGGTTTGTTCTGAAATAGAATACGTGATGCGCAGGTCTCTCTGGACACACATGTCGTTTCGCGCATCATTTGATGTCAACCCCCTGAATTCCTGAAGAACCCTTTTTCTTTTGGGTCAAATTATCCACCAAGCCCGTTGCCTGAGCTTGTCGAAGGCCAGAAGAACGCTATTTCGTCCTTCTTCCCTCTGCCTTCGTCCTTATTTATTCAACAATCCACGCTTCATTGGTGCGCGTCCACGAGACCAGTTCATCATCGTTGAAGAAAATGCTCGCCTCTTTCACCCCATTCTCGGGGCTATCGGAGCCGTGAACCAGATTGCGCCCAATCTCCATGCCCAAGTCGCCGCGAATCGTGCCGCCGCTGGCTTCTACGGGGTTGGTTGCGCCAATTGTGGCGCGGGCGGCGGCCACGGCGTTATTGCCTTCCCACACCATTGCTACGATGGGGCCAGAGGTAATGTACTCGACCAGTGCCTTGTAAAACGGACGTTCTTTGTGTACGCCGTAATGCTCTTCGGCCAGTTCCAGCGACATCTGCATAAATTTCATACCAGCTAGCTTCAGGCCGCGCCGTTCAAAACGACCGATAATTTCACCCACTAGGCCGCGCTGAACGCCATCTGGTTTTACAAGAATCAATGTCTTTTCCATGTTCGTTTATCTCCTGATAAATGTGATTTTTTGCTAGGCATACAAAAAGACAGCGACGGTTGTTTTGCTAAAAACACGGCCGTGGCTGTCTCGATTATGCAACTCTAAAAGGTTGTCTGACGAAGCCAATGATACCTTGAATTGAGCCTAAACTCAAAACTCAATGCTCAACATATTTGAAAAGAGGGGACACATCGACGTTGATGTCGTCGTTGGTGTCGAGTTCGACCATTTGCCCCGTCACGACGAAGACGATGCGCTCGCAAATGTTGGTCACACGGTCGGCCGTGCGCTCGAGATTGTGCCCCACCCAGAGCAAGTAGCTACCTTGGGCCATGTAGGTGGGGTTTTGCAACACGGCCGTGAACACCCGCCGATAAATATCATCATACATCTTATCCACCACGTCATCTTCCAGTGGAATCGCCCGCGCCATCTGCACATCCCGCCGCGCAAAGGCCAACATCGAGCGATGCAACATTCCTTGCGCCGTCTGCGCCATCAGGGGTAAATCCCCCAGCGGCTCCCGCAACAGCGGCTCCAAGCCCAGCAACAGCGTAATCTTGCCAATCCCCTTAGCATAATCATGAATCCGCTCCAGCTCCGTGGCAATCGCCAACATGCTAGAGAGCAAACGCAAATCACGCGCCATGGGCTGTTGCATGGCAATCAGGCGCAAACATTCCGCTTCCAACTCATAGCGGCGCGTATTGATGTACAAATCATCTCGCACCACCCGCCGAGCCGTAGCCAAATCTTGGCGGCACAACGCCTCCACCACATCCACGATAGCCTGTTGCACACGATGACCAAGAGCCAAAATATCAGCTTCCAGCCGTTCTAAATCATGATTAAAAGTCTCACGAGCCATAAAACACTCCACCTAGGCAACGATTCAGCACCTCAGAGCTAAACAAGCTTTTCAAACCAGTTTGACAAAACTTGTCAGGTCTCAGGATAGCTAAACGGGTTTTTGTTTGATTGCGGGGGAAAAGGAGAGGGGGGAGGCGGGCGACCTCCCCCCGATCCAAAGAGAAGGAGAAAACGAAACTTGTCTTAGTTATAAGCCGTGCAAATTAACAATTTTTCAAGACCGTTTTAACATTCGGCTAAAGGGTTGTAAACAACGTGTAAACGCAGTAAGCGTCCAGCTAGCTCAGCAGATAATCGGAAACACGTCCCCGAATATCATCCCGCACGGCACGAAAAACGACCATTTTTTCTTCTTCCGTGCCCGTCGCGTCCGCCGGGTCAGGAAAGCTGATATGCTTGACCTTGCCCTCACCCAGCCACACAGGACAATCATCGGCGGCGTTGTCGCACACCGTCACCACCACGTCAAACTTTGTGCCGCGAAATTCGTCCGTGTGCTGGGATTGCCCGTCGGCAATATCTATCTCTAGCTCTGACATCGCTTTGACAGCTAAAGGGTGTACGTAACCGCTCGGCCGTGTGCCCGCCGAATACGCCTCCCACGTTTCCCCCAAAAAGTGATTGACCAAGCCCTCGGCCATCTGGCTCCGGCAAGAGTTTCCCGTACACAAAAACAACACCTTTTTCTTCATTAACCAAACCGTCCTGTTATATATTGTTCTGTTTCATCCCGTTTGGGACTAGTAAACACGTCCGTGGTCAAGCCATACTCGACCATATAGCCCGCTCGGTCATCTCTATCCATCAGCAAAAAAGCCGTATTATCTGAAGCGCGCGCCGCCTGTTGCATATTATGGGTCACAATCAGAATGGTGTACTGTTGCACCATTTCCCGCATCAGCTCTTCAATTTTGAGCGTGGCAATTGGGTCGAGAGCCGAACATGGCTCATCCATCAAGATGACTTCTGGTTTGATAGCAATGGTGCGGGCAATGCACAATCTCTGCTGTTGCCCGCCAGAAAGCGATGTGCCAGGCTGAGATAGCTTATCTTTGACATCCTCCCACAACGCCGCCCCGCGTAGAGACTCCTCTACTAGGTCATCCATATTCCCCTTGTAGCCGTTGATGCGTGCGCCCCAAGCCACATTCTCATAAATGCTCTTGGGAAACGGATTCGGTTTCTGGAAAACCATGCCGATACGGCGGCGCACTTCCACAGGGTCAACCTCGGGGGCGTAGAGATTCATGCCGTTGTAAAGAATTTCCCCTTGGGCGTGGGAGCCTTCAATCAAATCATTCATGCGGTTAAAAGCACGCAAGAGCGTACTTTTGCCACAGCCAGATGGGCCGATAAAAGCGGTAATTTTATTACGCTCCACTTGCAAACTAACATCTTTGACCGCCCGAAATTTACCATAATAAATATGCAAATCACGTGCTTCAAGGGCGGCACTGCCGTTCAGGTTCGCCATTGATTCATGTACAGTTGGGATTAATTCACTATTCATCATCGTTTGTCACCTATGGAATTCCTTATTACGCCATGCATGGTAAGCGGCCAAAACAGTTTCTGTATTGGTCACAGATTGCTTGTGCAAAGGGTTAACCGCCGAGGGCGTTGAGAACAAGGAGTTCTTAACCGCATGTTGGCGTTCGTCATTTTAAAGATTACGTGTGGCGTACCGGTTACGCAGTAAAATCGTGACGCTGTTCATTAAAAAGAGCATCACCAACAAGACCACAATACCTGCGGCGGCAATGTTGGAAAAGCCTGCTTGCGGCCGTGATGTCCAGTCAAAAATAGTAATGGTCATTGTCGTAAATTTGGAAAACATGTTTGCGGGGTCAGTCGTGATAAAAGTAGACGCACCGACCACAATCAAGGGAGCCGTTTCACCAAAGGCACGGGACACGGCCAAAATTGTGCCTGTCAAAATACCGCCCAAGGCGTTGGGTAAGACGTGGTATCGAATAGTTTGCCACTTCGTTGCGCCTAGACCATAGCTAGCTTCACGCAGAGCTTGGGGCACGGCGCGGACAGCTTCTTGAGAATTGATAATAATCAATGGCAAAATGAGCAATCCCAAAGTCAGCCCCGCCGCCAGAATCGTACGTCCGTTGGCCGTTGTATCTGCATCCAACGCGCCAAACATAGCCCCACTGGTCATCGGCTCCAAGACACGCACAAAAACAGTCAACCCGAGAATACCGTAAATAATCGAAGGAACCCCCGCCAGATTGTTCACGTTGGTTTGGATAGCGCGGTTGATCCACCATTCATGGCTGGCATACTCTTCCAAATAAACGGCGGCGGCAACGCCCAAAGGAATCGCAAAGGCAAAAGCAATGGTCGTCACCCAAATAGAGCCAAGAATGGCCGTGCGCAGTCCTGCGTAAAAAGGATTACTGGATGTCGAATTGGTTAGGAAGTCCCAACTGACCCAATTCCGCCATTCAATAAACTGCCCAGGGTATTTAATAGCGGCATCGGCAAAGATTTGCTCGCGCTGAAAGATAGATTGATACGCCGTAAACGAGGCGTCTACCCTTGGTTTAACCACGTCACGGATAGCAAGGTCATAGAGATTGTCTTGGCTTCTGGCCTCCATCACCTGTTCGTTATTGAGGGCACGAAGACGACCTGCCGAGACGTTTTGCTCGATAATCTGAATCAACTGGGTTTCGGTTAACTCTTCTAAGGAGTCATGCCCAAAAGGAGCCGCCAAATCAATTGGAGCTTGCTCAAACTTGACGACGATATAGCCCATTGATTTATTGACCGTATCCAACAAAAGGGTCGTTAGGGCGATTAGGGCGAAGGCAATGGCGAAGCGGAAGAAAAGACTGCTGACCGTGCCGCGCCGATGACGCTTGTTGATTTGTTGTCGAATTACGTCTAGGTTGTTGTGGTTGGTGTCACTCATAAACGGGATTCCTTGTCTACAGGACGGGAGAGTTGTCAGGGCAGAAGTTTAACTTTTTTCTCTGGTGAATCGAACGATTTGACGACCAAAAGTTCAACTTTTTCTAGGGGGTCAAGCGATTTGACGGCCAAAAGTTGAACTTCTTCTCTTGTTAATATTTTTCACGGAAGCGGCGCACGACTTTTTGACTGATGATGTTGAGGCCCAGCGTGATGAAAAACAACACGGCCGCGATGGCGTAAATGCTCATGTAGTCAACCGAGTTATACGTCAGGTCACCCTTGCTGATACGCACAATATAGCCCGTCATCGTTTCAGCGGCCTGAAAAGGATTAAGCGTAAGATTAGAGCCAGCCCCAGCGGCGATAGCGACAATCATCGTTTCGCCAATAGCGCGAGACGTGGCCACAATGACGGCGGCGGCTAGACCAGAGGTCGCGGCAGGCACAACTATTCGCACCGAGGTTTCTAATTTGGTTGCCCCGAGGCCAAAGGCGGCCTCACGCAAGGAGCGGGGCACGGCGTGGAGCGCGTCTTCGCTCATGGAGCTGACGAGGGGCAGAATAAGAATGCCCATGGTGAGACCTGCCGCGGCCGTGTTGTAAATCTGAACAACATCATCACCAAAGATGGAACGCAAAAGGGGCGTGACAAAGGTCAGCGCAAAGAAGCCATAAACGACCGTGGGAATCCCTGCTAGGATTTCCAAAATAGGCTTGATTGTGCCGCGCACGCGGGAGGATGCGTATTCGCTCAGGTAAATGGCGACGCCCATACCAAGGGGTAAAGAGAGCATCAGGGCGATGCTAGTGGTCATCAGCGTGGCGGAAACGAGCGGCCAAACGCCAAAGCGGCCAATACGGGGTTGCCATTCAAAGCTGAGGAAGAATTGGGCAAAGGTGACTTCGGCAAAAAATTTAGCCGATTCTTGCAAAAGCACCATTACCAACCCTACCGTGGTGAGGATAGAGACGGCTCCAGCCAAGAACAGGGAAGCTTGAATAATGCTTTCACCGATGCGTGGCCGACGCCTGAGGCTGTCGGCGATAGTTCTATCTTGGGCTATAGATTTGGTGGCAATCTGCGACTCGGAAATATCAGCGGTCATGAAGGGTCTCCTTGGTCAGCGGATTCGGGCTGGATGAAACGCGAATCGGTGGGACTGGGGAAGGTATTGTTGAGAGTTGTTAGTGGGCTTCGACACGTAGGAACTAATAGACAAACTATTTAAACCTCGGACAATGTAATTCTGTGAAGCCAAAGCCCGCCCCCAGTTTACGGCAAATGATTGTCCGAACTTAAGATGTTTTCTCTATAAGTTCCTTTTTGGACTTTAAGAAAATAATTCGGTAAAAGATTTTGCCTTCTGTGCTGGTGCATAGGCCGAGCCGCCTGCGGCGGC
>JBGTIZ010000021.1:0-4034 GCA_041745395.1 Promineifilaceae bacterium (SeqCode)
CGAAAAAAAAACCCTCTTTCCAGCAAGTCGTGGCCGCAGGCCACGACGAAGCAGTTAACCCGTTAGTGACACACTCGAGAGGGTTAGTAGTTACCTAAAACAGATAAATTGGTGAACGGTTGAACTGGTGAATTGGTGAATGTTTAACCGAGGCGTTCCCACAACACGCCATTAACCATTCCGCAATTAAGCAATTCAACAACTCTGATTGCTAAACGGCTACATACTTTTTGATCGATTACTAAGTGACGCTCAAGAGTTGGTCAACTCAGCACTCATCGCTCAGCACTCGTTACTCACCTTACCAGCGGCGCATTATAACACCCCCCCACCGCCCCTTCCATGCGCATCTCCTACGCCTTAGCTATAATTAAAGCGGTGAAGGGTGTCAGCAGGGTAGCTTACCGTTAGCCGTCGCACCGTTCACCTCGCACTTCGCACGTTTTTACCCTTTACCACCAACAACTCAAGGACACCAATGGACACCATCCACACCTTTCTGCTTGTACCGACCGGCCCCGGCGTGGGGCTAACTTCTGTTTCTGTGGGGCTGGTTCGCGCTTTGGACCGCGTCGGTCTGCGCGTGCGCTTTCTCAAGCCCATCGGCCAACAGCATGAGACGGACACGGGGCCAGAGCGTTCGACCAGCATGTTGCGGCAAACGATGCTGATTGACCCGCCGCAACCGATTAAACTGCACCGCGCCGAACAGTTGATTACCAGCCACAATGAAGACGACCTGATGGAGGAAGTGGTTGCCCTGTATCAACGCACGGCCGGGGACGCGGATGTGGTGGTGGTGGAGGGACTCATTCCCACGCTTAACCACGCCTACGCTGACCAAATCAACACGCTCATTGCGCGGGCGTTGGATGCGGAGGTGATTTTGGTCTCGACGCTGGGGCGGAGCACGGTGGCCGAAATGGAGGAGCGCATTGAGCTAACTGCGCGCTTTTTTGGGGGGATGAATGACCCCAAGATTTTGGGCGGCATTATTAACAAGCTCAATGCCCCGGGTACGGCGAAGTTGCCGCTGGGGGGGATGCTGACGGTGGCGGAGCAGAATGTGCACGATGATTTGTATGCCAACACGGCCGTGGACGAAATCACCCTCATCGAAGAACAAAACAAAATCTTCAAACGGCCAGACTTTCGCCTGCTGGGGCTAATCCCGTGGCAACGGCGGCTCGTCGCCCCCCGCACCAGCGACATTGCCCACCATTTGCAGGCTACCGTCTTCAACGAAGGAGAAATTGGGCAGAGGCGCGTCAACCAGTTTGCCGTCTGCGCCAGCAACATTCCCAACATGACCTATGTGCTTCAGCCGGGCGTGCTGGTGATTACGCCTGGCGACCGCGCCGATATTATCGTCACGGCCAGCATGGCGGCTATCAACAAAATTCCGCTAGCGGGGATTTTGGTCACGGGCGGGATGCGTCCCGACCCACGGGTGATTGAGCTTTGTTATGGGGCGTTTGAGACGGGCTTGCCCGCGCTGGCGGTGGAGACAGATTCTTATCACACGGCCGTGCTTCTGCAAAACATCAACACCGAAGTTCCCCTCGACGACAAACAGCGCATCGAATGGGTCATGGACTCCATCGCCCGCCGCATAGACGCCCAATGGCTTAAAGAGCGGTGCGCCATTAACCGCGAGCTACGTCTTAGCCCGCCCGCCTTCCGACACCTTATCTCCGAACGGGCGCGACAGGCCCACAAGCGCATCATCCTGCCCGAAGGCATCGAACCGCGCACCATTCAGGCCGCCGCCATCTGCCACGAACGAGGCATCGCCCGCTGTGTCCTCATGGGCAAAGCGGCCGAAGTCAAGCGCGTCGCCCGAGCGCAAGGCATCGAATGGCCGACCGACATCGAAATTATTGACCCCGACGAAGTGCGCCACAACTACGTCGCCCCGCTGGTGGAACGGCGCAAGCACAAAGGGCTGAGCGAGCCAATGGCTCTCGCCCAACTTGAGGATAACGTGGTGCTAGGCACGATGATGCTCTATTTGGGCGAGGTAGACGGGCTGGTTTCGGGCGCGATTCACACCACGGCCAACACCATTCGCCCCGCCCTCCAGCTTATCAAAACCAAACCTGGTACGAAGCTTGTTTCCTCCATTTTCTTCATGCTCCTGCCCGAGCAGGTGCTGGTCTATGGCGACTGCGCCATCAATCCCAACCCCAACGCCGAAGAACTGGCCGACATCGCCATTCAGAGTGCGGATTCAGCCATTGCCTTCAACATTCCCGCCCGCGTAGCCATGATTAGCTACAGTACGGGCAGTTCAGGCGCAGGCAGTGACGTGGAGAAGGTAAGCGAGGCGACTAAAATCGCCCAAGCCAAGCGGCCAGATTTGCTCATTGATGGCCCTCTGCAATATGATGCGGCGGCCATTGCCGACGTGGCCGCCACCAAAGCGCCTAACAGCCCTGTGGCGGGCAAGGCCACGGTCTATGTTTTCCCCGATTTGAATACGGGCAACACGACCTATAAAGCGGTGCAACGAAGCGCGGGCGTGGTCAGCATCGGCCCCATGCTTCAGGGCTTGAAAAAACCCGTCAACGACCTCTCACGCGGCGCGTTGGTGGATGATATTGTGTATACGATTGCCCTAACCGCCATACAAGCGGCGTAGCAATTGACAATTGACAATTGACAATTAGCAATTGTCAATTAGAACGCACCTCGCACCCTAACCCTATGTCTCTACGCTATTTTGTCCAAGTTGTCCTCTTCCAAACGTTTGTGTTGTTTTTGCTGGCGCCGCTGGGGTATGTGCTGGTTTATTTGCCGCTCGATTATGTGGGGAATAATCCTGGGCTGAGCCAGTCGGAGGTTTTCTGGGGGGCGGTGGTGCCGATTGGGCTGTTTGCCGTGCTGGTGATGACGGTCATCACGGGCGGGGTGTGGCTGACGACGGCGCGGCGACGGGCGTGGCTAGATGCGGCGTTTGAGCCGCTGGGCGGGGATGAGGGCTTGGTGGGGGAGAGTTTGGGCCTGCGGGGGATGCGGTATGGAGGGAGGCTGGCGGATGGACGGGAGCTAACGGTGACGTTTCAGCGGGGGCCGTGGGTGGAGTGGGCAGTGTCCACGGCCGTGGACAACACTCAAAAGCTGGGCATCACCCAAGACAATCGCGCCAGCACCAAGGTGTCGGGCTTGTCCTGGCGGGAGCCGCTGAAGGTGCCAGGCGGCGGCTGGGATGGGCTGAATTTGTATGCGGTGGTGGATAACAAGAAGGGGGGGCGGAAGTTGTTGAAGGACACGGCCGTGCAAAACGCCCTCAACACCCTGCTCAACCACGACAACCCGTTCATCATTCGCCAAGTTCTGCTCCACGAAGGGACGTTTATCTATCGCCTCTATCGCCACCAAAACCTGTTCCAATACCACATCTCCCCCGCCGAAGCGGAGGCGTGGCTGGCCGCGTTGCTCCTGTTTGCAAATAAGGCAGAAGAGATGTTGACCTGACGTATCGTAGGGCAAAGGCATGCCTTTGCCCTACTCCTTGCCCACCACCTCCCAATCAGCCATAATACCCCCCATGAGCTACAACCCCTACATCGCAGGCAACCCCACCACCGGCCCCCAATTCGTCGGCCGTGATGACATCCTGCGCCAAGTCGAACGCTTCCTACAAAATTCCCACGAAAACGCCCTCGTCCTCTACGGCCAGCGGCGTATTGGCAAAACCTCCATCCTGCTTCAGCTAGAGCAAGCCCTCGAAGCCAACCAGCAATACACTCCCGTTTACTTCGACCTGCAAGACCGGGCCGGCAAACCTCTGCCCGAGGTACTGTATGAGTTAGCCCAGCGCATTGCCCATAAAGTAAACCAGCCCCCACCTAACCGTGAGCAATTCGACCCCGCTGGCCGTTATTTCCAAGAAACCTTGGCTCTCTGAGCTTTGGTGTGGTGAAACTGACTCGTATCACCAGTCATCATCGTCCAATGACCAGCTTAACGGCGGGAAATTCGCGCCAAATTCGCTTTCTCATGGGCAGAAAAAACGGCTTCGCGAGTTTCAC
>JBGTIZ010000022.1:0-10717 GCA_041745395.1 Promineifilaceae bacterium (SeqCode)
AACAAGATGATTTTCATGCCAGCGTTCGGTTTTTGGCGCAAATTTTCATCACACCCATATATGGGTTTTGATTCGAGAAGAGTGCCATATATTGGGGTTGGTCGAATTTGAAAAAGTCGAAAAAAATCGTCGAAAGGCAAGAAGGAGACTGCACGTATATTTCGGAGGCGATTTTCAAAAAAGTTGCCTACCAATATACAGCAAATTGCCTTGCGTAAATTGAGAATGATTCATCGAGCGACAATAATCAGCGACCTTCGTGTACCGCCTGCTAATCGTTTAGAAAAGCTTAAAGGGGAGCGTTCTGGTCAATATAGCATACGCATAAACGAGCAGTGGCGTATATGTTTTGAGTGGCAAGACGGGGATGCTTATGACGTGGAAATTGTGGATTATCATTGAGGTGAAAAATGAGTGACGACAAATTGCAACCTGTTCATCCTGGAGAAGTCTTGTTTGAAGAATTTTTGAAGCCGTTGGCCTTGAGCCAAAATCGTCTGGCTTTAGACATTCGTGTGCCGGCTCGTCGTATCAATGAAATCGTGCATGGCAAACGGCGCGTGACGGCGGATACGGCTCTGCGTCTGGCTCGCTACTTCGATACCTCTCCCCAATTTTGGCTAGGTTTGCAGATGGATTATGATTTGGATGTTGCTTCTGATGAACTGGCGGAGCGTTTGGAAAAAGAAATTATTCAATACGTCCCCGCCTAACCGCACTCTATTTTGTTTACGGAGAAAACAATGCAAAAAATAGCTGTCATAGATTTAACTGACCAATCTACCCCTGATGTCCACCACATCACCTTTCTGGGCCAAGAAATAGAGCTACACCGCGTCGGGTGTGGCGGCGATGTGGCTCGCGCTCGTCAGCTTATTGAGGATTTCCACGGCCGTGTGGAAGCCATCGCCCTCGACGGTTTACCCGCCCGCCTCGAGCTAGGCACAGCCAAAGTACCCCATGAAGAAGGCACCACCTTGGTCAACACGGACAGCTCCGCCACCCCCGTCGTAGATGGCCGCACCATTCGGGCTGGCCTGGAGCGATGGGGCGTCATTTTGGCCGACCGCGCCGAGCCGGGTATCTTCGCTCAAAAGCACATCCTTATGGTTCCCGGCCTCAACCATAACGGTTTGGCTCAAGCCCTCGGGCGGCGCAGTGCCAATATGCGCTACGCCGACCCCTTTGTCTACTTCAATTTGCCCCAGCTACCTGGCGTGGGCAGTCCCGTCACCCTTGACCAAGCGGCTGGCCCGACGCTCGACCAACTCAAAGATGCCCCCTTCCGTCGGCTCAAGCCCCAGCCCGACGGCCAACCTGCCGAAAAACGGACAGAATCCCCGTTCGATTGGGCGGACGTGCTGGCCGGCGATATTGGCGCGATTCGCCGCTACGCGCCCGAGAGGCTCAAGCGTAAAATAATTGTGGCTGAATGCGCCAGTGAGGCGGATTTGGCTGATTTGCAAGCGCGGGGCGCGTCCATTTTGGTGACGATGATGCCCTCTTTGGATGGGGCAGACAGTTTAGGCAAATGGAGCGCGGCCGTGGTCGAGGCGGTGCTTATCAGCTTGCGCGAAGACAAAGAATCGCCGCTGACCGAAGATACCTACCTCAACCTCATGGCAGACATTGAGTGGACGCCCGCCATTCGTTATTTGCAGGAAACTGACCAAGGCATCAACAAATTCTCGTTTGTTATTCACCCGCTCAGCGTCGGTTTTATCCATCGCCATCCCAGTTTCCGCTGGACGCGCTATTTGCCCGATGAACTCGTGGAAAAAGCGGCGGCCTACATGCCCCCCATGTACATCTCCCGCATCACGGGCGGTCAATCCCCGACGACGGGGCAAAAAATCGAAGGGCATCTGCTCAGTCTATCGGCCACGCCGCGCCAGATGATGCAACATGATGAGCAGTTTACCTATAAGAAGCTCAATCAATGCGCCAAAATGTCGGAGCGGCTCGGGGCGCGTATCATGGGGTTGGGCGCGTTTACCAGCGTCGTGGGGGATGCGGGTATCACCGTCGCCCATGAGGCGGACATTGCCATCACCAGCGGGAATAGCCTGACCGTGGCCGCTACGCTCGAATCCGCCAAGCAGGCGGTCATGAATTTGGGCGTGAAGGATTTGACCAAGGGCAAAGTGATGGTGGTCGGGGCGACGGGGTCGATTGGTTCGATTTGTGCCCGTCTGCTGGCGCAAGCAATTTTTGATGTGGTGCTCGTTTCGATTGAGCCAGAGCGGCTCATCGAACTCAAGCGGCAAATTCAGGAGGAAACGCCGGGCGCAACTGTCTCTATTGCCACCCGCGCCGATGAATATTTGCCCGACTGTGACCTGATTGTGACGGCCACGTCCGCTTTTGGGCAACGGGTGGTGGACATTACCCTGTGCAAGCCGGGTGCGGTCATCTGTGATGTGGCCCGGCCGTTGGACATTAGTCCCGCCGAGGCGGCCTTGCGCCCCGATGTGCTGGTTATCGAAAGTGGCGAAGTGCTTATTCCAGGTGACATTGATTTTGGGTATGACATCGGTTTGCCCCCCAAGACGGCGTATGCTTGTCTGGCGGAAACGTCGCTGTTGGCGATGGAAGGGAGATTTGAGGATTATACGCTCGGGCGGAACATCACGATTGAGCGGGTGAAAGAGATTTATCGCTTGTTCAAGAAGCATCAATATCAACTGGCTGGCCTGCGTTCGTTTGGGGAATATGTGACGGATGAACAGTTCGCGGAAATTGTGCGTTTAGCAGAAAAATATCGGGCAGACCCAGAGCTATTTGCGCGGGTGCAGGCAGAAGCTATCGAAAAAATCAAAGCGATTCCCGTTTCGTCGAAGGGCGTGAAAGGGGGGGGGGATGATGGGCAGAAATGGGTGATGCTGGCAGGCGCCACGGCCGTCGGTTTAATCGGAGCGGGCTGGCTGTTAGGACGGAGAAAGAGTGCTGAGTGATGAGTGCGCGTCGCGCCGCTGAATCCTTGACTGGACGAGTGAAAAATGAGTCGAATTAGAATGGGCACGGCCGTGGTTGCCGTGCTTTTCATTTTATTAAGCTGGTGGTTCGTCCTGTCCGCTGGTTCTGGCCTCGAGCGGCGAGAATTAGCGCGGGGGGATACTCCCCTCACCTACATCGCGCCAGCCAATTTGGCCGTGGACGAAAAAGTACCGGGCGTGATTATCGCCCACGGCTTTAGCGGTTCCCGCCAGCTTATGTTGCCCTACGCCTACTATTTGGCGCACGCGGGCTACGGCACGATTCTGTTTGACTTTGCGGGGCACGGCGCAAACGAGTCGCGGCTGGGCTTGGATCGCTCGGCGGGGCAATCTGTGCTGGTGCGCGATGTGCAGAATGCGTTCGAGACGCTTCTGGTTCAGCCCGAAATTGACCCCCAGCGCATCGCGTTGCTCGGCCATTCGATGGGGAGTGGGGCGGTGATGAGCGCGGGTATTGCTCGACCTGAATGGTACAGCGCGGTCGTGGCGATTTCTCCCACGGGGGCGGAGGTGTCGGCCACGTTGCCGCCCAATTTGCTGTTGCAGGCGGGGTCGCTGGAGGCGCCGTTTGTGGCCAATGCGGAGGATTTGCTGGTGCGGGCGGGGGGCACGGCCGTGTCACCGCCTGATTTTACGGCCGGTCAAGCGCGAGAGTTCCAGCTTATTAACGGGGTCGAGCATATTTCGATTTTGTTCAGCGGCCAGAGCCACGCTTCGGCGTTGGCGTGGCTAAACCAGACGTGGGGGCTGGATTTTGGCTCTAATTATCGAGAGAGCCGCATGGTCTGGTTTGGGGTGCATTTGCTGGGGTGGCTGGTGCTGTCCACGGCCGTGTCTCCCCTCTTGCCCCGTGCCAACCAGCCCCAAACGGAACAGGTCGCGCCGCGTGGCGGTTGGCAGATGTGGGCTGTTATCTTGCTGGCGCCGCTGGTGGCCACGGCCGTGTTAGCTGGCCTTGGTCGCCTGTTTGACCTGACCAGCTTCGGCGGTCTGCTCGTGGGAGGCACGCTCGCGCTCTGGTTTTTGCTGGGGGGGCTGATATGGCTCTTTGGTGTCTGGTCTGTACCTGCGCCCACCCGCCTCGATTGGCTGTGGGGAGCCGCACTCTTTCTCTTGTGGCTCGTCGCTTTTGGGGCGATGGGGCATATCGTCTGGCTTAGCTGGTGGCTCACGCCAGTACGACTGATGCGCTGGCCTTTCTTGGCCGTGGCCTGCTTGCCGTGGATGCTGGCGGTGGGGTTGGCTCTGGCTCGTTTGTCGGGGCGCAAGCGGCTTTTGCTTTGGCTGGGGCAGAGCGTTTTGCTCTTGGTGGGCATTGGACTAGCGATTGTCGCCGTGCCGGGGATTGGTTTTGTCGCTTTGGTGTTACCCGCCTTGCCGATTTTGCTTTTGCTCATGACTTTGCTCACGTTCGCTGTGAATCGGCCGTGGGCGTATGCGCTGGCTCATGCGGGCTTTTTTGCGTGGCTATTGCTGGCGGTTTTCCCGCTGGTGTGAATGCTCCTAATGGATGAAATTTTATGAAGATAGCTGTTCTTTCTGATGTGCATGGTTATTTTGCCGCGCTGGAAGCGGTGGTGGATAATATTGACCGCTGGCGGCCGGATGTGGTGGTGGTGAATGGGGATGTGGTGAATCGTGGCCCACGGCCGTGTGAAGCGTGGCAATTTGTCAATCAGCGTCGTCAAACGGACGACTGGCTGGTGACGCGGGGCAATCATGAGGATTATGTGACGGAGTGGCTGAAGCCAGACGATGAGCGGCAGGAGAACCATGTCATGTCGCGCTGGACGTTTGGGCAGTTGGGGCGGGAAACCACGGCCGTGTTGGCCGCCTTGCCCAAAATCGAAACCATTCACCATCCGCAGGGGGGTGAAGTCCGCGCCGTACACGCTTCGATGAAACATACTCGCTATGGCATTTGGCATCATTCCCCCGATGAAGAAGTGCGGCAACAGATAGACCCTGCCCCGGCCGTGTTTCTGACGGGGCATATTCATTACCCCTTTGTGCGCCAGCTAGACCAGACGCTCATCGTTAACTCTGGCTCGGCGGGCACACTGTGCGACCAGGGCGACCTTCGCGCTTCTTATGCCCAACTTATGTGGCACAAAGGGGCGTGGCAAGCGGAAATTGTGCGCGTGCCGTATGACCGGGAGCGAGCAGATCGCGCCCATTATGAAACGGGCTTCTTGGCTGAAGCTGGCCCCATCGCTGAGGTGATTTATCAGGAGTGGAAAACGGGCTGGCCGCTTACGGCCGCGTGGGGCAAAGACCCGTATTGGCGCGAAGTGAGCGCGGAGTTTGGCTCGGAAGAGTCTGCTCGCCGCTTTCTGGCCACATTTGAACTGACCGAAGCGTTTAAGCAAGAGATTGCTGAGTTTTATCGGGTTTATAAGTTTTGAATGGGGTGCAAGGGGCGAAGGGCGAGGTGTTAGAGCGACTCAAAGAGTAAGAAAATCCCCGATGCTTCCTATCCTCTACCGTGACCATCATTATATTGCCATTAACAAGCCGCCGGGGTTGCTGGTGCATCGCACGCGGCTGGCGCGGGGGGTGCGGGCGGCGGCTCTCCAGCAATTGCGCAACCAAATTGGGCAGTGGGTGTCGCCCGTGCATCGGCTGGATAGGCCGACCTCGGGTGTGTTGCTGTTTGCCCTGAGTGAAGCGGCGGATGTGGCCTTGAAAGGATTATTTGAGGCGCGGCAGGTGGATAAGGTGTATTTGGCGGTGGTGCGGGGTTGGCTGGAGCCGCCCCACGGCCGTGTAGATTATCCGCTTCGTCTGCGTGACAAAGAGGGACAGGACACGGCCGTGTATCAGGAAGCCATCACCACTTATGGGCAACTGAGCCAGACCGAGCTACCTATCCCCGTGCGCCCCTATCCCCAAAGCCGTTACGCCCTGCTCAAGCTCAAGCCCGAAACGGGGCGCACGCACCAACTGCGGCGACATCTCGCCCATTTGTCCCACCCCATCATTGGCGACCGCAAGCATGGCGACGGCCAGCACAACCTGATGTTTCAGGAGAAGTTTGCCTGCGAACGGCTTCTGCTGGCCGCTGTCTATCTTGCTTTTGTGCATCCCTTCACAGAAGAGCATATCATCATCACGGCTGACCCTGGCGTGAATTTTCGGCGGGTGGTGGGAGAATTGGGGCTGGGGCAGATTGTAGTTAAGGGGACGCAGTAGTAGTAAAATGGCGGAGTTGCTCAGCAATTCAACAATTTAGCCGTAAGAAGGTCAACTTCTTCAGAGAAGTTGACCTTCTATCAATCACGGAGGTTTGTATGTCTGGTATGGGATTGGTTTCAGAAGCACGGCTGGCGGAAGCCACGTCGGAAGCGATGCGCCGTGTGTATAACTACATGGGTTTAGGGTTGCTGGTCACGGCCGTGGTAAGCTTTATTATTTCTGGCAGTGACACGGCCGTGCAGTTTATCTTTGGTAATTGGTGGGTCACTATTGGCCTCTTTGTGGCGCAAATTGGCCTCGTCATCTATATCAGTGCCCGTATCCAAAAGATGTCGCCGCAACAGGCACTCGGCTTCTTTTTGGGGTACGCCGCTTTGCTGGGTGTCACCCTCTCCTTCATCTTCTTGGCCTACACGGCGGCCGATATTACGCTGGCGTTAGGCACAACGATGATGATGTTCTTAGCCATGAGCGTCTTTGGTTATGTGACCAACATTGACCTAACGCGGGTTGGTTCATTTGCCATCATGGGGCTGATTGGCATTATTATTGGCTCCGTGGCGAACTGGTTTATGCGCAGTGAACTGCTGTATTGGGTGATTACTTATGCGGGCGTCGTTATTTTTGTGGTGCTGACGGCATATGATACGCAAAAAATCAAGAAATGGATCGCGGCCGTGTTGCCTACGGGGGATGAAGAGCAGTTGAAGCGCGTGAGCGTGTTGGGTGCGCTCACGCTTTACCTCGACTTTATCAATATGTTTTTGTTCATGCTCCGCATTTTTGGCCGACGCTGACTCTAGCGCCCGCTTTTTTGTTAGCAGTTGTAGTGACAGTGACAGGGACGGTTGCCCTTCGGGGCAACTGTTCCTATAATTTTCATTATGTCATCTATGTCGCCTCTGCCTGTTAACCCGTACCGTCCACATATCGCCCCCTGCCCCTCGTTTATTTTATCAACCAAAGGTTGCTATGCTCCCCCAACGACGTAAATTCAAACTGTTTAGTCTCGGTTCCGCTGGCTTGCTCCTGCTCGTTTTACTCCTTGGATTGATGTGGGCGGCGCAGAACCTAACCACGGCCGTGGCCGCTCCTCCTGCCGCCAATCCTGCCCGCGTGCCTGCTCAGCAGGGGGAGGTTTCCTTTGTGGGGCAGGATATTTCAGTGAATGAAACGGGGGGGTCAGCGACGCTGGTCATTGGAGTGATTAACCACACGCAAACAGTCACGGTGACGTATCGTACGATTGCCGGCACGGCGCAGGCGGGGGTTGATTACACGGCCGTGACCAATGGCGTGGCCGTTTTCCCCACGGGTACAAACACCCGGCAAATTCAAATTCCTGTTTTTGAAAACCCTACCTCCTTCCAAGATCGCTTTTTTACCGTTGTTTTGCAACAAGCTACCAACGGCGTGGTCCAGCCTGGCGGTAGCACGGCGACGGTGACTATTCGCAACGTCAATAGCTCCCCCACCCCCACTAACACCCCTGGCACGGCCGCTACCCCTATTTATAGCGATCGCTACGAAGCCAATAACACCATCCAAACCGCTTACACCTTGTCTGTGGGTGACACCTCTTTTTGCAGTAATCCTAATGCAACCTTCTGGCCCGCTGGTGACCAAGATTATTATCGCTTTTGGCTCAACGGCAACGCGACCTATACTTTTCGGACTGATAATTTGTCGCCTGGTTTGGATACCGTCATGGTTGTGTATGGCACAGAGGGGGAGGTACTGGGCAGTAACGATGATTTTAATGGCCCTAACTCGCAAGTGACGATTAACCCGCGCGTGAGCGGCAATCATTTTGTGCTGGTTTATAACAAATCAAATGTAGACCCCGCCAATAAAACGTACTGCATAAGCTCTACGCAATCTATCCCCACGGTCACTCCCACGCCCAGCCCCGTCCCTACTGGGACGCGGGTTCCGGGTGCGGATATTTGCGAACCCAATAACAGCTTTGACCAAGCGTGTACGATTGGGGATGGGGTGCAGTCCACTTATACATTTGTGCCCTTTGAAGGGCGGGGAACTGATAATGACTTTTATCGTCTGTGGGTGAAGCCAGGCCTTTATTACACCTGTGAGACCCTCAGCTTGTCGCCCGTGACTGATACCAACCTGATTTTGTATGACCAGAATCAAAACGGAATTGGGGGCAATGATGATAAAGAGCCTGGTGATTTAGGCAGTCGCGTCTCTTTCTTTGCCAATTATACGGGCTGGCTTTATATCTTGGTTGGCCCCGTCAACCCGCCTCCTTATCAGGAGTCAGACCGTCATTTTTATGACTTGCTTTGCTCCTCGGCCGTGGTGACCCCGACCCCCGAGCCGACCCTGACGCCTACGCGCTTTACGAGCAGTGGGGGAGGGGGTGGCGGTTTTGTGCCGCCTACGCAAACCCCAACGCCCGAGCCAACAGTGGATGGGACAGCTACGCCAGACTTATTTTTGACCATTGCCGCGTTGCAACAACAGCCCACGGCCGTGCCCACGACTGTGGTGCAAATTATGCCTTTGCCCACGGCCACGCCCGCCGTGCCTTCTTCTCAAACGGTTGACCTGACGACGATTGTTTATTACGACATCAACAATGACCGCATTCCCCAAATGAATGAAGGCATCCAAGATATGACCGTGTTTATTTATGATGGGGTGACGGGGGAGTTGCTCTCTTTTGGGTACACCAATGAAGCCGGCATGTTGCGCTTTACGCTCTCGACCTCTTCTAATCTGATTCGCGTTTCGGTGCCGTTTTTGGGATTCAACCAGTTGACTTCAGCGACGACTTCTGAAGTGGTTATTCGGGTTCCTCCATCCTGATTTTAGCGTTCTTGGTATCTTGGTCAGAGATTTGTATTGGTAAGCGTTCAGCTACTCGTTGAGGGAAATGCTTCATGTCATCTTTTGAAGAACAAAACGACCACCCAGACTGGAATGAAGGGCAGGGCAGAGACACGGCCGTGTCTCCTTCTTCTTCCTCATCCTCCCGCACCAGTGACGGCTTGCGTTTTGACCCCGTTCTGCTGGTTGTCGTGGCCGTGGCTCTGGTGGGTCTCTGCTTGGTCTGCTTTTTTGGCTACCTGATTTTGCAGAACAGCTTTGGTAGCAACACGACCGAGCCAAACACGGCCGAGACAAGCACAGAGAATAATAGCGGCTGGTTTGGCTGGTTGTTCGGATCGTCTTCACCCGCGCCCACGGCCGTGTTAACGGAGGCAGTGGAGGGGGACACGGCCGTGTTAGACATCGCCGTCTCTGGTTCCGAGCCAATTACCCTTACCCTCAATGCCCCTACCAATCTCGAAATCGGCCCCCAACGCTTCACCGTGCGCCCCCAAAGCGTCAACCGTGACCAAGCCGCATGGCTTGTCAGTGACCCCACTTCGCCCGCCCTTTGGATACGCGGCACGGTGGTCAACTATGTGATTGGCCTGCCCGGCACTGAAGAGAATCGCACTCTGCTAGAAACCCTCAATCCGGGCACACGCCTCGCTTTTACGGCGCAAGATGGGCAACCCTTTGAATTTGTCATGACCCAGCGGGAATGGACAACCCAGCCCCTGAGCGAACTAACCATCCAAAATCGCCCCAGCCTAACTCTCTTATGGCTCAGCCAAGATAACAATGGGGCGACCCTTGCGGTGCGTGGCGAATATGTGCTAAACGAAGAAGAAGCCAATCGCGCCGAAGTTATTGCCGTGCAGTTAGGCGAACCAGCCCAGCTTGGCACAGTACGCCTCACCGTCACGGGAGCGACACACCTGACTGACCAGCCCGCTATTCCTGTGGATGCCGCCTTTTATCTAGTTGACTTCACCATGGAAAATGTGGGGCAAACCCAAATAGACACTGGTTTGTGGCGTTTTGTGCTGATAGATGATGTAGGCACCCAATACAGCCTGAATACCCAAGCCAGCGCACAAGGAACCTACGCGCCGTTGCCCAACACCATTCCTCCCGGCAGTCAGGTGCAAGCCACGGCTGGGTATCAAATCCCTGTTAATTTGAATAGCGAGCTTTTGCGCTGGTTTGTCAATCGTGTGGATGGCTCCGGCGAAATCGAAGTGCAAATCCCCTTCCGCTCTGCGGGTGATCAGTCGGCGGCGCAAATTTCTTTGCAACAAGCCAACATCAGCTCTGATAACACCAGCTTTATGGTGCAGGGGCAAATTTTTAACCAAGGCGACCAGCCCCTGACCGTGACTGAGGCGAATGTGCGTTTGGAGGGTGACGGAGCCACTTATTTTATGCTCTCGACCAGCCCCGCTTTTCCGTGGACGGTTCCCCCCGGTCAATCCACCCCATTCATGCTTACTTTTCAGCGACCCAATGCGGATACAGCTACTCTATCCATTCTGAACCAATCATTTTTGCTCAGCGGGTTACGTTAGGGAAGCTACGGGCTACATGACAATTTTTCACGACTTTTCTGTAGTAGTCACAAATAAGCAACACACTTTCTTTTTGAAGAAAAGGCGTCTCTTCTCAACCAACTAGCTTCGTCGTGGCCTGCGGCC
>JBGTIZ010000023.1:0-3010 GCA_041745395.1 Promineifilaceae bacterium (SeqCode)
GTAGTTTATTGGCTGGGGCATTGCTTGGCTCTTTGGCGGGAGTGCTAACAGGGGCATTGACAATCCTGTTATTAGCCCCCCAATCGGGTAAGACAACGAGGACAAAAACACAGAAAAAAGGGCGGAAAATGCGCGACCGCACGGTTTCGAGCCTTGATGACAGTGTTTCCCAAGCTCGCCTTAAAGCGCACCAAGCCTCGGTTAACTTCCAAAAGCAGATAGATGACCTTCAACAACATGGACACGATGTAGCCGATGAGCAAAAAGAGCGTTGGTTGTCCGTTTTGGAAGCCAGTAGAACGGCCGTAAACGGTACATAGCACATAACAACATGCGCACACTGATCTAAACTGGCACTATTCTGCGTCGCTGGTGCCGATAGACTATCAACATTAACCCAATGACCATAACCCAAATGACCAATATTATGACAACAATGACCGCTAATCACTCTGACCTAAAGGCTTCGCTACTTTTAGGTTCTGTGCTGATTATTGACGACAACCTCGGTATCCGCGAAGCTCTCGCCGATATTTTAGAGCATGTGACCGATCGAGAAATTTTCACGGCCGTGAATGGGCAAGAAGGATTAAACATTATCCAAGAGCAGGAACAGCCACAAATTAACCTCATCATTTTAGATATGAATATGCCTGTGCTAAATGGGGAGCAAACCTACGCCAAACTGCAAGAAGTTGCCCCCGAAGCCAAAGTCATCATTTCCTCCAGCTTAAACCAAATAGAAGTCGCCTCCCGTTTAAAACCACACGCCATTCCCTCACTACTACGCAAACCATACGACATAGACAATCTCTATCACACGATTAAAACCACGTTTGGGATGGCCTAATTGTCCAGCGTTTTTGCCACGGAGTTTTGAGAAGACATATCATTCATTACTCGAGCGAAAAGGGAAAAGTGAAAAGGTAGGATACACAGCTAGAAGCCTATTGGTCGTTGATTATTTTCCCCTTTTCTACCAGCGGCTGTTCGTCTGCCAGCAATGTCGCTCCGGCAAGGGTAAAATCTATGTTCAGCGACGATTCGTTTTGTCCACCCATGTACCGATTTTCCCCCAACGAGAGAAATAGGTAGCCTTGTACATGCTCGTCCACGAGCGTCCAGCCAATAGGTTGGTGCAAGTGCGGATTCAGCCCAAGGCCAATGTGCCCCACACGGCCGTGTTCACCTGTATGTCGCTTAAACAACCGTTCTAACCACGCTTGATTATGAGCGGCCGTTATCTCAGCCACCCGTCCATCCTCCCCAAACGTCAACAGAACCTCCCGCGCCTGCCCCGCTTGAGCCAGCCACACTTGCCCCGTCGTCGCCTCCTCTTGCACGGTGGTGTAGATGGAGCCAGCGGGCATATTGGAGACGATAGCCCCGCTGGCGCGGTCTTTGTCATCAATCACGCCATCATCGTTATGCCACGGCCGTCCTGCGGCCAGCCGCAGGGTCAGGGTGTATTGTTGCTCGGCTCCCGTGAGAATCGTTAACGCGTGGGCGCGGTTGGCATAGCGCAAAATGCGCTCGATGGGCACGGCCAGCGCGGGGAGCAGGTGCGCCTCTAGTTCGGCCAAATTCAGGCCAAGTTCGCCTGCTTTCTCGGCCGTGGGGATAGCTACAAAAATGTAGGGCAGTTGCCGGCTTTCTTCAAGTTCGGTCAGGGCTTGCTCAGCCGTTTGCCATGCTGAAAACCCTTCGTTGTTGACACGCTCAAAGTTGGGGTGGGCACTGCCCAAACTGATAATGCGGTCGGCCGTGACCAGAATTTTTTGCCGCTGATTGTGCCATTGGGCCAACCGCTCGGGCGAAACCTCATTCCACAACCGCTCCATGTAGCCTGTGCGATGCCACTCGAGCCACGGCGTGGCCCCCTGTTGTTCGATAGCCAGCAAAATCTCCTCCACGACTTCGACTCGCCCTGCATCATCGCGCAGGTAGATGAGTTCGCCGGGGCGCACTCCCACGCCGTTGACAATTTGCTGGGCGATGGCTGTCCAATTGTTCATGGGTTGTTCCCTCAGTTTGTCACACAAAATTGGGTGTCAAGCCTTCATCATGCCCCAGTTCGCGCATTTCAATAGATTCCAGCGAGGATTCTGGGGTCCACGCAAATTCCCATTCCACCGTAGAAAATTGATACAGCCACACCAACTCACCCATCTCTTCGGTATAGGCTTTCGTTGGTTTGCCCCACATGGCTTCCACCTGTGCGGGCTGGGTTTGGGCATGGATGGGGAATGGCTGATTATCATACACCCATTGCCCGACAAATGAGGGTTCTGGGGCTGGATTCCACAAAAAGATGACTGCCTCTAAACGGCCATCATCTTCTGTGATGTAAAAGCCCTGTTTCGGATAGTGGTACATTTCCGTTATCTGATAACAATTGGCGGCTGGGCCGAGAAAGGACAGCTTGTCAATGGGGTCGCCAATGGCTACTCCCCCGAAGCGATGGGTGTCGAGATTGACCTGCAAAACATCGGCTGAGTTGAGAATTGCTGGCCAATCGGCCGTGCGGTTTTTGCGTCCGAGTAGTTTATTCAAAAAAGCGATCATTTCCTTACTCCTTGTTGGTTAGGTGTTTGGGGCAGGCGTGGGGCGAATGCAGGCGAATAAAACGCTTGGTTCTTTACCCGTTGAGCCAGTTGCCGTAAAGGTGTATCTACAAAAACGGCCCTACCTCCTAAAAAAACTCATCCAGAAGTTTGAAGTAATCTATGCGTTCCCAGTCGGGTTCTAGGCCGTATTCGGCGAAGAAGAGGTGCATCCACGCCTCGCCAAACTCCTCCCGAATGCTATCCCCCGCCAGTCCCAAATCTTGGTAGCGGTCGCCAATCCCCACTCGCTCCAGATCAATCATCCCTGTGATGGCCTCTCCAGCCGCCAAAATATTGCTCACCACAAAATCGCCGTGGGTAACGACCAACTCTTCATGGGCAGGGCGACGGCTGATTAATTCCTCTAGCAAATCCACGGCCGTGCGTCCCAACCGTTGCGAGTC
>JBGTIZ010000024.1:0-4513 GCA_041745395.1 Promineifilaceae bacterium (SeqCode)
CAGGCCACGACGAAGCTAGTCGGTTGAGAAGAGACGCCTTTTGTCAAAAAAAGTACGTTACTGATTCGTGACCACTACAAATAATGAAGCATGACCATCGCCTCATGTTAACAAATCCAGTAATCTAAACTTGCCACAGGCTACGAAAAACACCCGCCCCTTTGCTCATTGCTCATTGTTCATTGCTCCTTGAAAAAAATGACAACTATTCACCTCCCCAACAACACCCACCTTGTCGAAACCCCTGCCGGAACCGTGCTGGTCAACTGCCCGCCCGAAACGCTCAAACTCCTGCTGGCGCGGGGGTACGAACCGCCGCAAATTATTCTCGTGCCGCCCGATATACCTGCGGGGCGAGAGCTAGGCTCCAGCGGTTTTGTGCGGCAGGGCATTAACTATGCCAGTGTCGAGTTTTTGCTGTATGCTAACTTTTTTGCCCAGCAACGCACGGCGCGGATTATCACCCCCACGGCCGTGCAGGCGAAACGGCTCAATCTGATTCTGGACGAGACGTTTAGTGGGCCACGCCATCCTGAGCAATACGGGGCGTATGCGTGGCTTCAGCAGGAGTGCGCCGCCGTGGGCTATTATCCTCCACTCGGCCGTGCGCCCACCCACGCCGACTTGGGGCAAGTCACCAGCTTGGAAACGGGCGGCGGGGAGTTGGGGGAAGGGGTGTTGGTCGTGCTGGATGAAACGGCGAGCGCGTTTGTTTTTTCGCACCACGGCCGTGAATTTGCCCGCATTTCCACCGCTATCAGCGACCCACCCACGCCGCTTTCGCTCGCCCCGCCCCGGCCGTTACTGCGTCACGAACTGACCCTGCAATTTATTGGCGGGAGCGACGGCTTCGACCCGGCGGGCATTACCACCTGCTTCTTGGCCTATCTGTCCCACGGCACGCCCGAAGCGGGGAGCAACAACAACCGACCCACCCTGTTCGACACGGCCGCCTATTTGCGCCTGCGCCTCGGTAACCTCGGCCTCTCCCCCCGCCTCCTCTCCGAAGTGGTCATCTCCCACCTGCACGAAGACCATATCGCCGGCCTGCCTGAACTACTGCTCATGGGGGATTGCCGCGTGCGCTTGCTCACCTCCGACGTGATTTACCACAGCCTCCTGCGCGTCCTCAGCGCGATGCTCAACCTGCCCGAGCCAGACGTGGCCGCCCTGTTTGAATATATCCCGCTCAATCCCGGTCAGCCCGTCGAGCTAGAGGGTCGCAAATTCGAGATCATTTACGCCGTGCATACCATTCCCACGATCGCCGTGCGCGTCAATGGACTGTATTACTCGGGGGATATGCGCTATGACGAAGCGTGGTTTGCGGAATTAGTCGCCCAAGGAGTGCTGGCTCCTGAGCGACGTGACCGCCTCATTCATTTTGCCGAAGGGGCGACTGTTTTGGTGCAGGACGCAGGCGGCGGCCCGGTGCATACGACCATTACGGCGGAGTTGTTAACCGCGCTAACGGCCAAGGGTCAGCAGATTATTTTGGCCCATACCAGTCAGGATGAACTAGACGCGGCGCATGGAGACTGGCACGGCCGTGTGTCGGTCGCGGGGAGCGGCTACGTCGCCGCTTTAGGCGACAAAATCCCCGCCACGGATGACCAAATCCAAGAGCTAGAAACGATAGAGGCCAGCCCCCTGTTCGCCCGTTTGCCTCTGCCCCAGCGATGGGAATTGGCGCGGCAGGTGGAGAAACGGGTCTATCAGCCGGGGGAAACCATTATCACCGATGGCGAGCCAGTCGATGGGTACACCTATTTGGTTCATGCAGGGCTAGTCGAGATTCGAGAAGCGTGTCAGGTGCGCATGGTCATTGGGCGGGGGAGCAGTATTGGGGAGCGCGGCGTGTTGGAGGGCGGCTTACGCACCAATGATGTCATCGCACGCGGCCGTGTGGAACTGCTCTGCTTGGGAGAAGCATTACTGCGCCCCATCGCCGAAAAATTCAACTTGGGCGAGGCGTTTGACCGCGCCGACTGGCTGTGGGGGCAACCAATTTTTCATGATTTGCTGTGGAGCACGATGCTGGATATGGCTCTGGACTTTACGCCGCGCCAGCTGGCCGTGGGGGAGACGCTGTTTTCGGTGGGGGAGTATCCGAGTGAGAGCTTTTTGCTGGTGGCTGGACGGCTCCGTATTTTGGATGCGCAGGGGGAAATTTTGACGGAGTTGGCCAAGCCGGGGACGTTTTTGGGGGCACGGTCGGCTTTGTATAAAACGGTGCGCAATGCCACGGCCGTGGCCGTCACGCCCACCGAGGTGTGGGTAACGCCTCTCAACGCCCTGCAACGCCTGCAAATGGTTTACCCTCACATTCTCATGCACCTCCGCGCCGTCGAGGGACAACGGTAAGAAGTAAGAGACAAGAGCGGCAGAATTGACAAATCTATAAGATTTGTCAATTCTCAAACGCGATTGATATACACCCCTTTGTAGTTTATAATGCCTTTATTCGTGATTTTTTCACAAAAACAGGCACAAGGAGTGCGCATGTTAATCGAATTCACAGTGGGTAACTATCGCTCATTTAATCAGCCCCAAACGCTGAGCATGGTCGCCGCCCCTATCAAAGCCAAAAACCCCGCCCTGAACGAAAACTGCGTTATCAACCTGTCAGGTAGCAATCCCAACCTGTTGACGAGTGCCGCCCTTTATGGGGCCAACGCCAGCGGTAAAAGCAACCTGTTCAAAGCGTTGCTTTTTATGAAGCAGTTTGTCATACGTTCATCGCAGGGCACAAATCCCACGGGTGGTATCGGCGTTGAACCCTTCCGCCTACGAATAGACACGCTTACGCAACCATCTTCTTTTGAAATTGTTTTTGTGCAAGAGGAGAAACGGTATCGGTATGGCTTCGAAGTGACGAGTGATCGCGTCACGGCCGAGTGGCTTTATTTTGTGCCCTCTACCAAAGAGGCTCGCTTGTTTGAGCGAGAGGGGGACGATATTAAAGTCGGCTCTTATTTCACTAAAGAGGGGCGTGACCTGACCCAACATACGCGACCCAATGCGCTATTTCTCTCTGTGGTTGCCCAATTCAATGGCGAAATTGCCCAGCAAGTCGTGAGTTGGTTCCGGCAATTGGGCATTATCTCCGGGGTAGAAGATAGGGGGATGTTGCCCTTTACCCTGCACCAGCTTCAGCAAGAGGCCGGCCAGCCCGCCATTAAGGAGCTAATTTGTCGTCTTGACCTTGGTATCGAAGATTTAGAAGTTCAGCGATTGCCCGCCAAAGTACCCCATGCGTTAATAGATAGCCTTCCTGAAGAGAAGCAACTGGCCTTGCTAACTTTATTAGGTGTCACAGAAAGTACCCCCCCTGAACAATTGACCCTCCAAACCCGCCATATCCAATACGGCGCTGACGGCCAGCCTATGGGACACGAACTATTTGAGATGGACGAGCATGAATCGGAGGGAACCCAAAAACTACTGGCGATGGCTGGCCCCCTTTTAGATACCTTGCAAAGCGGAAAAATCCTCATTGTAGATGAACTCGATGCCCGGCTCCATTCGCTCATGACCCGTGAAATTATCAGCTTGTTTAACAATAAAGAGACAAACCCGCATGGGGCACAACTCATTTTCAACACGCAGGATACTAATTTGCTGGATAATACGCTCCTGCGGCGTGACCAAATCTGGTTTGTAGAAAAAGAGCCGCACGGCGCGAGCCAGTTGTATTCATTGGTTGAGTACAAAGAGCGCAACGACAAAGATTTTGAGCGGGGCTATATGCAAGGTCGCTATGGAGCGATTCCCTACCTGCGGCGTGTCCTAGATGTCGTGAGCAACCAATATGCCTAGAACGCCCAAGCCTTCGGGCCGACGTCAGGGAAAAGGGTATGGGGATCGGCGTGTTGCGAATCGTGAGCCGATTCAGCGATTTTTGATTGTGTGCGAGGGAGAAAAAACGGAGCCACACTATTTCAACAATTTCCACGTGCCCAGCAGTTTGGTGTTGAATGTCTTAGGCATCGCTCGAGACCCGTTGCGTCTGGTGTCCCGCGCTATCCATGAGCGCCAAGCGGAACAGTATGACCAAGTGTGGTGCGTTTTTGATAAAGATGAGACGCCGCCCGACCCATTTAACCAAGCGATTCAAGAGGCAGAAAGAGCGGGCATACATGTGGCGTATTCGGTACAGGCGTTTGAGCTGTGGTATCTGCTTCATTTTGATTATGTGGATGTGGCCACGCCGCGTGTTGACTATATTACTCGTTTGCGTGAGAAATTGGGGTGGCCTTATGCCAAAAATGAGGCGACTTTGTATCGGGAGCTACGGCCTCGCCAAGAAGTGGCTATGCGTCACGCAAAAACGTTACAGGCGCAATACACGAGTCGTAACCCAGCGGAGCATGACCCGTCTACCACGGTGCATTTGCTGGTCGCGGAACTCAACCGCTTTACGCCGCAGAGCCGTTTCGGGGATGGGGAGTCAACGTCATCAAGTTAAGCTATCCAAGATTTCTGTGTATTGGTCACAAATTACTCACACAAA
>JBGTIZ010000025.1:0-12868 GCA_041745395.1 Promineifilaceae bacterium (SeqCode)
GCACCCGTGGAGAAATATGAGCGCGAAAAAATCGTTGAGCCAGCAAGCTTATGAAGCCTTACGTCACCAAATTATTGCCCTCAAACTGGAACCGGGCCAAGTCATCGATGAGCAAATTCTTAAAGAAGAGCTAGGCGTCGGGCGCACGCCCATTCGTGAGGCTCTGCAACGGCTAGCTCAGGAAAATCTGGTCACGATTATCCCACGACGGGGTATGTTTGTGGCTGAGATTGGGTTGACTGATTTGCAACGGCTGTTTGAAATGCGGCTGGCTCTCGAGAGTTTGGCGGCGCGGCTGGCGTCGGAGCGGGGTCAGGAGAGCCACTGGGCGGCGATGGAACAATTGCTGGATGACGTGCGTAACCTGAACCCAGCTAGCAATGAGCGTTTTTCTGAGCTAGATGAGGCGTTTCACTAGATGATTTGGGTGGCGGCGGATAACCGTTTTTTGCAAGATTCGTTGACCATGCTGTACGCGCTCAATTTGCGCCTATGGTACTTTGCGCTGGCGCAGATGGGGTCTATGGCGGGCACAATTCAGGAGCATGAGCGTATTTTAGCCGCTCTGCGGCGGCGGGACGCAGACGAGGCGGCGACTTTGCTGGAACAGCATATGCACCGTTTCCGAGAGGAGATTCAGCAGGTGTTGGGGGGGAGTAAGAGAGTAGGGGAGAGGGACAATTGACAATTGTCAATTGCTAATTGCCAATTGCCAATTGCCAATTGCTAATTGAAATTAACGGGTTGGAGACATCGAAGTGAGCAGTCAAGAATCTAGTTCCAATTCTTTTGAAGATGATCATCATGATGATGATGATGGTCGGGCTGATTTTACGGCTTATGATGACCAAGATTTGCTAGAAGTCATTGCGGAAGATATATGTGAGGGGGATGTGGAGCAGGTAGGTGAAGTGGTGGCCGTTTTGTTGGCGCGTCGCTGGTTAGGGCCCGATGTTTTGCAGGAGGCGTTGTTGCCCGGACTGTGGCGTATTGTTAAAGAATATGAGGCGGGGGCGGTAGATATGAGGCATGTTTGGCTGGCGTCTAGCGCGTTTGAGCATGGGTTGGATCTCTTAAAAGCGCATTGGCCACGGCCGTGTGACCCGCCGCTTGGTCGGGTGATGCTGGCTGGGGTCTGGGGCGATGCGCATACGTTTGGCTTGGATATTTGCGCGTTGTACTTTCAACTGGCTGGTTTTGAGGTGCATAATTTAGGGGGTAATCAGCGAGAACAGGAGATTGTCACGGCCGTGCAAACCATTCAGCCACAGGTGCTGGTTCTAACCACGGCGTTTCGAGAAACCTGTCAACATCTGTCTACCATTATCACCGCTTTGCAGGACAATCACCTGCGGCAGTCGCTGTATGTTTTACTAGGTGGCGGAGCCGTCGAGCCGACCCATATTCAGGAGATGGGTGCGGATGATTTTTGTGGAGATTGGCACACGGCCGTGCAGTTGGTACAACGATATTTCAATGAGCAATGAGCAGTGAGCAAGGCTCCGTCGCACATCGCATAAACTTATGCAAAAGAGACCCACATGACAACCACGCTACCGACTATTTCTTTGGGCACGGCCGTGAGCCAGCCCGGCACGATTCAAACTGGCACATGGGACATCTTCACCCATCCTACGGGCCTGGTCGAATGGCTTCCCGTTATCATCGCCCAAGGCACACAGCCCGGCCCCATCTTTTGGTTGACCACCGGCATTCATGGCCCCGAACATAGCGGCCCTCATATCTTGTACCGCCTGCTGACCAATGACCTCGTTGCCCAGCTACAAGGCACGATTGTCGCCATCCCCGCGCTGACTCCCTCTGGTTTACGCACCGGCTCTTATGTACCCTATCATGAGCCAAAAAACCCCAATCGCTACTGGCCCGACGGCCGTGACAAACCACATAAAGATTTAGAAAAACGACCGCCCACCATTTTAGAGCAAGGCTTTGCGCGCCTTTTTGAGCATATTTTAGCCACGGCCGATTACCTCATTGATTACCACAACGCCAGCATCGGCTCCCTGCCCTTTGTCTTTCGTGACCGCGTGCTATATAAGCCGAGCGCAGATGAGGCAGAGACAGAGACGGCCAAAGCGGAAGCGCAAGCTCTGGCCGATAAGCTGAACGACATGATAGAAGCGTTCGGTTTCACGGTTATCAACGAGTTCCCCGCCGAAAAATATATCGAAGATGATTTGCACCGTTCCACCTCGGGCGCGGCTTTGCTGGTGGGGCGCATTCCCGCCTTTACGGTGGAGCTAGGGACGGGGCCTGTGCCCGACATGGCGATTACCGAAGCGGGCATTATCGCCACGCGCAATACTCTGCGCTGGGCGGGCATGTTGCCCGGCGACCCCGAACCCATCACCATAATTGAGCGGCTTGACCCCGGCTACCCCGTGCGCCGTTCCGAGGCGGTGCGCTGTCCCGAGTCTTGTATTTTGTTGCCCCGCGTGGATGCGGGGGATATGGTGCAAGTGGGTGATGTGGTGGGGGATATGGTGGATATTTGGGGCAAACCTGTCGGTGCGGGTGAGCTAACTTGCCCTTATGAAGGGTTTGTGTGGACACGGCCGCATGGCACGTATATGTATCCGGGGCAAACGGCCGTGGGCATGGCGATTCGAGATGACCAGCCGCTCATTGGCCCGTACCCAGATGATTTTTGGACAGAAGATGATGCTTGAGCGGGGCTAGCAAGCAAAGCGTAGCCAGTGGGATTACGCTATACTTGAGGTATCTGTCAACCAACCATTCAGCATAGCAGAGCAGTCATAGCTAAGAGGAGAAACGATGACCAGCGCAGAAGAGAACGACGCACCAGAAGTCCTAGAAGTGGAAGAAGTACAAGAAGTAACAGAAGTTGGAGAAACGCAAGAAGCAGAAGTACAAGAAGCAGAAGCGCAAGCACCAGTAAAAGAAGTCAAGAAAACAAAGAAAGCCAAGAAAGCAAAAGCAGTAAAAAAAGCAAAAACAGGCAAGTTAATGCCCACGGCCGTGCGCACAACCTTGACCAAATGGGCTGAACAAAATGAGCTTAGCGAAAAAGTGGCCTCGCGCCTGCAGGCCATCTTGCTCGTTGATGAAGGCCTGACCCAAAGCGCGGCCGCCGCCTCTACGAATTTATCGGTGTCGCAAGTGACTTATATGGTCGGTAAATTCCGTGAGCAAGGGGCAAGTTTGTTCATTCCCCCAGCGAAGACTTCCCCTGCCGCTAAACCAAAGATGGACACGGCCGGGGAAATCGAAGTCGAAGTAGTCGCGGTGGAAGAAGTAGATGAAACCGCGCCTCAAGCGGTTGATGAGAACACCATGGTGCGCATCACCCCCAAACAGTTCCGCGCCATGATGGCAGAGCTAAACAAATTTGCTGACCGCATTCAGCAACAGGTCAAATTCACCCCGCCGCCTTTTTCTGCCGACGAGATGCTCAACCTAATGCAAAAGTTGACCCCCGAACGGTTGACCATCATCAACGATATGCAAAGCATGCTGGATAATCGGCCAGACGCTAAAGAGCTATTCGACCCCGATACGTGGCGCGGCATGTGGTTTATCCTGACCTACACAGCCCAAAACGAGAGCAAATCCCTATTTGGGAAAGCAAAGGCCACGGTGACGCGCATTCCGGGCGTATCATTGGGGATGCGCACGGGCATGGCAATATTCAATAAGCTCCCCGGTTCAGCCTTGGTGCTGGATGTATTGGGGATGTTGGAGGGGGCGTCTCCCAAGGATTTGCTTGACCCCGAGACGTGGCGCGGCATGATTTATCTGATTAACTATTCGTTGCAGTATGAGTTGGAGCAGATGAAGGAGCGACTTTGGGGAGTAAACACGGCCGTGGACGAAGAAGAATGGGAAATGAGTAATGAGTAATGAATAAAAGGTTGGTCGCTGGGGATGAAGGCGCGGTCTGGACTTGTTCTTATCGAGATGTTGCGTTTGACAGAGAGTCACTGCCCACACCCGCCCCTTTATTCATTACGCCTTATTCATTATTCATTCATTCATGATGTCTTGCATTAGCTCGTGGTAAAGCTGAACGAGGGCGTGGCTGGGCGCGTGACGGGCTAGCACGTCTTTGCTGGAAAGGACGGCTACATCGTCACTATAAGGCAGAGCCGTCCAGACGCGCCGCTCGTAGGCGTCGCCCACGATGGTTTTGACGTCTGTGGCCTCATAACGAGTGGACATCATGTTGACCAGCAGTCCCAAGTTGATGCCTAGCCGTTAGGCCAGCGCCACTATAATACTACTGCCCTGATAATCTTGCTCATCTAGCCGGAGGGTGAGCAAGAATAGGTCGGCGAGGGACATGGCGGTCAGCATTTCGGCGGACAGCCCCGCGTGCAGGTCAATCAGCACAAGGTCGAGGTCGTGCAGTTCGGCGAATTCTTGCACGGCCGTGTTCAAAAACGTTTCATGATACGCCATCCTGCTGGCGCGCATCAGGTCACGCGGATGGTCACTGGCGGGGAGCAAGAACAGTTCGCCTGGGGCATCGGCGAGCGGGATGCGGTGGGAGACTTCGGCTATGGTGTAATTGCCCCATAAAAATTGGTTTAGGTTGTGGGTAGTGGGGGAGATATTGAGGAAGATGTGGACAGCCGGGGAGAGTAAATCAGCGTCCACGATGCCGACGCGCCAGCCTTGATAGGCGGCACACACGGCCGTGTTGGTCAGCAGGGTTGTTTTGCCTGTACCGGGCCGAAACGCATGAAAAGCGACAACGCGTCTGTTTGCGCTCATGAGCCTTAGCCGTCCAAATCCAGTTTGTCCCATACCGTGCTGGACATATTGCGCCGCTTTGACCGCTCAAATTGCACTCGATACGTTTTGAGTTGTCCCCCGTGGCTTAAGTCTACTCGAGTACGAGCCTGTAGAAACCCTTTGCTCGCCAGCAGGTCGCCGAGTTGCTCCCCTTCCACGGCCGTGATGCCCCACATTTCCGCAAATTCCACCACTGTTAGCGAACGCCCCCGCATGACTTTTGTCAAAATATGGACCAGCGCATCTGGCAGGTCATACACACTGAGCAGGGTAACACCTTGCACTGGCTCTAGCTGTTCTACCGCGTCCCAAAGCAACCTGAAATCCATTGTGACCTGAGCCTCCCTATCCCATCTTGTTTTTGCCAATTGAGGCCACGCCGTGTTTCTTACTTGCTTACTTGACTGGCTGATTGTTGTCCCCAGTCAAAGTGAGACCCACGGCCGTGTATGCCCGTTCGTTAACCAGCGATGCGGTCAGCCACCGATTGCAGACGACGCGCCACCTCTGATTCGGGCTGATGCAGAACAAAAATGCCCTTACTGCCCAGAGCCATCATATCATCCGAATGGGGCAACACGGCCACCACCTCGGCGTTGTAGGTTTGCGTTACTTCCTTGCGCAACGCTTCAAAATCAAAAATGGTGGGGGCTTTGTTCACAATTAAGAACAAGTTAGGCACGTTGAGCTTACGAGCAATCTCGACGGTGACGCTTGTGCCCTGAAAGTCCTGCTGGTCGGGGCGGAGCAGGATAATTAAATACTCGGAAATCGTAATTGATAAGAGCGTTTCATCATTGAGACCCGGATGCGTATCAATCATGAGTACATCCAAGTCAAGGGCGTCAATCAAATCATACAGCCCATCATTGAGGACGCCAGGGTCATAGCTTTCGCGCAAAATGTGGACAATATCCCCCGTCTTGATGCTGGATGGCACAAGGAAGACCCGCCCCGATATCTCTACGCCGAGCCGTGACGTGACATCATAAGCGGCTTCCTCAATTTGACAGCGGCCACGCAGATAATCATTGAGGGTTAGATTGATTTCCTTTTCATCCAGTTGGAACAAAACATAAATGCCGGGTGATTGAATATCTGTGTCTACCACAGCGACACGCAGGCCTTTCTGCGCCAGCATTGCGGCTAAGTTAGCGGTGGTGTTTGATTTGCCCGTGCCGCCACGGAATGAATGAACGGAAATTACGGTTGCCATGTTTCAGTCTCCTGAATGGTTTGGGGTGTTTTTGATGTCAGGTGTCAAGTTGAGGTGGCTACGTAGGCGACAGTGCGCAACGACTAACGCCTTCAAGGGCTGAATCTCTATTTAAGCCCGCGCACGCATCTTCAGCCACCAACCTTTTTACTCATTGTTCATTGTATGTTATTCGTCGAATTTGTCGAACAAATCCATCACTTCTCTGGTGTGGGCGCGGGTTTTGCTCGCCATTTTGGCGGTGGTTTCACGCAGGCGGCGGCTGAGGAGCTTGATAATCTCGAAGGACATATCAGGATAGCGGCGCATCAGGTCGAGCAACACGTCGCGCCGAATGATAAGGAGCAGGCAGTCGTCTACGGCGATGGCGCGGGCGGTGCGGGGTTGAGCGTCAAAAACGGTAAACTCGCCAAAAGAGTCTTTGGGTTTGAAGGTTTCGATACGTACAAAAGCACGGCCGCGTTGACTTTCAATCCCCACTCGGCCAGAGACGATAATCATCATCGAGTCCCCTTGGTCGCCATTGTTAAAGATCACTTCGCCTGACAAATAAGAGACCTCTTCGGCGGCCGTGGCTAAAATGCGCAACTGCTCCGTGGTCATGCTGTTAAAAGAGGGTACGGCTTTTAGGAAAATGGCTTTTTCAATGACGGATAACACGTTGCTGTCCTCGGCTGGTTCTGACGATAAATCTGGCTGGTCTGACTGAGCATGAAGGTCATAACGGCGGACAATAGGGCCGCGGCTAGCCTGTTCCGCTTGGGCGGCGGTCAGCAAAGAGAGACGCCACTCGGTGCGCTCCTGACCCACCTGAATCCACGCTTCGGTGCTGGTTGGCGGCGTGATGCTCAGATGTTTGTGCCCCAGCTCGCTCAGGGTTTGCACATCGCTGGGAGCCGACAGTGCCCCGAGCAAAATAGCATACTCAGGCGTGCGAGCAACTTCTAGGGCTTCCATGGCTTGCGCTTGGCGGTGTTTGTCGGGGTTGTGCAGACCCGCTTGAATAGCCACGGCCGTGTCCGCACTACTTGTGGCCGCAATCAGCCGATACAGACGCTCAACATACATTGTAAACGCATCCCCCAAGTCTGCTAATAATAACTCACCTGCGGGGCCATAAACAGGCTGAAGTCCGTTTTGGAGCAAAGCCGTTTCGTAAGCCTTTTGGAGCGTACCATGTTCAAACAAAGTTAGCTCGGGCAGGCGATGTTCGGGTACGAGCTGAACCAGCGTTGCCAGCACTGCCTCGCGCACCGTGTCGTTGGGCGCGGCGCCCAACTGCTCTTTAAGCGGGTTAATCGTGCTGGCGCCGAGACCAACCAAGCCATCCACGGCCACTTGGCGCACGGCTGGGCTACGGTCGCCCAAAGCGGCTTGCAGGGTGGGCAGGCTGTCCGCTTCCAAGACCACAATGGCGCGCAGAGCGGCTTGGCGAATCGCTTCGGTTTCGTCTTGTGTGGCGTGGCGTAGACCTTTGGTCAGCTCTTGGTAGCGGGTTAGATGGGGCACGCGGGCGGTCGCGCTCACGGCTGTTTCGCGCACGAGGGGCTGGGAGGCGTACAAATAGGTACTGAGTCGCGCCGGGTCGAGTTGGGGGAGCAGTTGCACGGCCGTGGTCAAAACTGTTAGCGCGTCGGCCTGATTATCGTAAGCCGTTAGCACTTTTAGCAACGCTTCATACGCTTGCGTGCGTTGCTGGGTCGTGCCCTTGTTCGCCCACAGGGCGATAGCCGCCAGCCGCACGGCCGGGTCGGGGTCGCTTATGTAGGGAGCGAAGGGGGTTACATTGGGCTGGCTCATCTGGTTAAGGGCATTGAGCGTGGCTTGACGCACGGCCGTGTCCTCGGCCTTTAGCAGTTGGGGTGCGGATTTTTGCAGGGCGTCGTTGCCCACGGCGTGATGGGCCAGCACTTCTAGCAAGGCGACCTGAATTTCGGGCACGGCCGTGGTGATTTTAGCCACCACTGGAGCCTCCGCATCTGTGCCCGACACTTCAATCAACACTTCTGCCAAAAAGACAGATTCCTCTAAATCGGTGGTCTGCGCCAGCCGCTCGGCTAATACTTGTCTGGCCTCGGCCGTGGCTGTGCCAAAGCCCGTGAGAGCCAACCGCTGGGTTACAAAATTTTGCTCCTGCACCAAAGCCAACGTTGCCCGCCGATAGGCGCGATTGGTCAAAAAAGCCAAGACCATATTGCCCGCTCCAATGATCATGGTCAGCACGGCAATAGCGATGGCCCCCCACGCGAACGATTGCAGACCCATCAACATCAAGCTGGCTAACACCGCGCCCATGGGAATGACCGCGCCGCGCAACAGGGTGCGCGTAGAAACTTTGTATTGGGGTGGCAGGGCGTTGAACAGTAAATCTTCAACGGGAATGTGGAGGGCTTGGCGCAAGGTGGTGCGCGTTACTTGCCCCAGCACGGCCGCTGGCACGCTGGCCGCCGCGCTAATCCATGCCCCGATGCTGAGGGCAAAGGCGGGGAAGAGCAAATTGGTGTTGGGCAGGCCAAAACGGCGAATAATGCGCGGTAGCAAAGTGGCTTGGAAAACCCACAGCACAATATTGGAGATGATGCCGATGGTGGCGTAAACGGTGCTAAGTTCGTCCGCTTCGGGGTACGCTTCGACTAGAGCCGCGCCGACTTGATAGGTCAGGAGCAGAACCAAGATAATGGTCAGTACGGAATACCCTAAGATATAAGCGATGAGACGATATTGGCTGAGGGCTTCGCGGTTGAGTTGTTTCCCAGCCGTGCTTGGTTTAGCCTGTTGCTGGCGACGTTGGGCGCGGGGCAGTTTTTTAAGGGCGGCGGCTTGCGCATCGCGGCTCTTATTGCGGCTGATTTGGTATTGCCACAGCAGAAGACCCGCTAGGGTTAGTGAGAAAATCCAGGCCAGCATGCTGGCGGCCGTGCCAAAAGTGTTGACCACAAAGAGCAAGGCAATGTAGCCTATAATCGCGCCCGCGCGCCCAGCGGAGCCAAGGACGGGAAAATATCGTTTGGCCTGCTGGGCGTCGTATTGCTCCGCGAAGAAGTTCCACATTTGCACCACAAGCTGGTCGCGCAAGGGGCGAAAAGCAAGGAAGAAGAGGGCGATGACGATCATGCTGTTGGCTAACAAACCAACCCAGATGCCTGCGGCCAGTATCGCGCCGCCGATGGTGAGCGGCAGGAGCAGTTGATAGGCGTCCCGTTTGCGCAAAAAGTAGCTGGTGGCGTAGGTAAAGAGAACGCTCAACACGGCCGTGCCCATTAACCCTGCCGGCAGATACCGCACCCCAAATGTGCTAAGGAACAACGTTTCGCTGAGCGTGTCAGCCAGAAACAAGCCAGCCGACAAAAACAGATTGAGGGTATAAAAGCGGACTAGGTTAGCTGAGGGACGGGTCATGAGTGCAGGGTGCGGGGTTCAAGGTGCAAGGGTCAGGGTTCAAGGTGCAGGGTTAAGTAATTAAGGGCACGTCCAGAGAAAAGCCACATGACACGTGAAACATGACACGTGAAACGTTGTTCAAAAACCAATCCCCAAGACCCAAATTAAAGCCGCCTTGCTTCGGCGACGAGTTGGGCAATATCGGCTGGGGTGAGCTGGCGTTGGACGCCCGTTAGCTTTTTGACACGCTTGAAAATATATTGCACTTCCGCTTCATTAACAACATATCCCTGTTGCGCGAGGGCAAGCTGGAGGGAGCCGTGACTGCTCATTTTGCCGATGACCAGCTCAATGTCCTCTTCCCCGAGAAATTCGGGGGAGACGATTTGGAAGGTGCTCACGTCACGTTGCATCCAATCCACTTGTGTGCCCGTTTCGCGGCGCAGGACGGACGCACCGACGATTGGTTTGTTGGCGTGGGGGTAGATATTCGCTTTGGCGGCGACGAGTTGGCTGAGTGGGAGCAGTTTGGTGCTGTCGGCCGCTAGCGTGCGCCCAGGGAAGGCGTCGGGGCGGAGCAGGACGTTGGCGAGGAGTTCTTCGGTGGGGGGCATGCCCGCCCGTTCGCCGAGACCGTTCACGGCCGTGGCCACCCCTTTGGCCCCAGCTTGCAGGGCTAGAACGGCGTTGGCAGTGCCATTGCCGAGGTCATGATGGCCGTGAAAAATCAGACCTGCTTCGGGCACGGCCGTGACCAATTCAGTCACAAACGGGGTGACTTCGTGGGGCAACATGCGCCCCACGGTGTCGCACAGGATGAGCATGTCCGCGCCTGCTTCGTGCAGGCGGCCACACGCTTCCACCAAAAAGCTCATATCGGCGCGGGAGGCATCGGCCAGGGCGACGTCGAGGCCGCACCGCCCTTGGCTAAAGTCACGGCCGTGTTGCAATACAGCCAACGCTTCAGCCAACATCTCGTCGGCGGAAATGCCGAAGCGGGAGTCGAGCATAAGTTGGGAAGTGGGGAACCAGAAGGAAACGCGGGGGAGGTGGGCATCTTGCACGGCCGTGTAGCACAACTCAAAATCAGAGCGGCGACAGCGACCCGCACACTCGATTTGTGCCCCCTCTGTGGCGCGGGCTACCGCTTGCACCGCTTCCCACTCCGCTTGGCTAATAGGCGGATAACCTGCATTGAGAATGGCTCCGGGCAAAGCGTCTGCTAAGGCTTGGGCGATTTCTACTTTGTCTTGCTTGAGGAAGGTAACGCCCGCTGTTTGCTCTCCATCCCGTAATGTCTCTTCGTTAATAACAATCTTGTCTGCCGCTAAAGAAAACGGATTAACCATATGCACAACCTTGAACAATGAGTGATGAGCGACTTGAAAAAAGGGGCGAAGTACGAATTATTAATTACGAAAGGAACGGAGAAATTCCTGAGGGAATCTCCGCAGTTAAGTTTACCTTTTTGCAGTGGACTCAGTAATAAATAATGAGTAAAAATGTCTGTTGGCGGGGTTAATGGGGTGGGTTAAGGCTTGGGTGCGGGTCTTTGTCAAAAAACAGGGCGAACATATTGGTTCGCCCTGCGGGTAAATATGTTGTTTGGTCTGGATAAACTAGCGTTATTCGACCTCTTCGGCTTGCTCTTTCTCGGTTTTCTCAGTCAGCATTGTTTCGTCTGCGGCCTTTTTTTTCTTTTCCTTTTCACTGCGATCAAAGCGGGCGCGCATCTCGCGGGCGTTGGCCTGTAGCTTTTGGAAATAGTCAGATTCGGCGACCTCGGCTACTTGTTGTTCCCGCTTTTGCTCATCAATCTGAATGTTAAGCTGGGCAATGCGCTCTTGCAAACGGCGTTGCCGTAGCTGAACTTTTTCAGCCATATCCCTAAAAACGTTGGAGAGGGTGGTGACTTCATCTGTCCAGCGGCGTTTTTCCAGATTGTCGAATTTGGCGATGTCTAGTTCTCCTTGACGCATGATGTGAGCCGCTTCGGTTAGTTCGCTAAGTGGTCGTGTGATGCGCCGCGCTACGAGCGTGACCATTGTCACGAGCATGACAATTGAAATGCCGGTGATGATCATGGTGTTGTTTTCGATGGTGCGCCGCACGGCCGTGATATTCGCCCCCACCTGATTAGCAGGTCGGTGAAATTCAGCCATTTCTGCCCCAATCGCCACGCCGCCAAAAATGCCAGCGTCAGCATACACCCCTTGGGCAAACCGTATGGGGGCATAGGTCGTCGCTTTGCGTGCGCCCGACTGATTTTCGGTGATGACAAAACCCGCTTCTTCCTGCAAAACCGCATCGTACATCAGCGGCAAATTGGGGTCAGCCCAATTCCCAAACTGCATGTTAAAGGGATGAATATTCAGGAGGGCGGGGTTCTCTTGGCGCATTTCTCCCGTGGCGTGGCTGACCAACTGCCCGTTTTCATCTAACCCGCGCAAGACCCACTGGCGGGGATGGGTAATGTGCCACCCTTCATGGTCAAACATATAGGCATAATTCCCGCTGTTATAGTCAGGGTAAATGGTGTACGGCTGTTCAGAAATAGGTGAAATGTGGAGCACATATTCCATGACGTGCCGAAAATCTAACCCCATCATCACGATGCCGTTAAAGTTGCCCTCTTCGTCAAAAACGGGGGTGGTGAAGCGTATGACCGCGTCGTATTTTTCCCCTTCGATAGCTTCGTAGCTGTCGGCGGCTGTGCCCAGTTGCTGTTCACGGGTTAGGTTCCAGGCGGTCACGTTGCTAACGTAGATTTGGCCCTGACGGAGGCCTTTGGTGTCGTTGAAGTAGGTTTCTGATTTGAAGGTGGTGTTGGCGGGGTCGGCCACGTTGCGCAGGTCGCTGGCGGGGACAAGCTGGCCGTCTAGCAGGCGCAGTTGCTCTTGCCCCGTCGCATCTATGTAGGCGAGTTCTTTATAAAGGGGGGCTTGGTAGCGGACTTGGCGGTGTGCTTCGTTGGTGCCCTGCCGCTCCCAGATTTCACCCGTGTGGTTGCGGTAAAAATTGCGATAGACCACGGCCGTGGGGTCAATCAAAGCAAACAGGCGAACATCCTGTACAGAACTGTTTAGAAAACGGGAAATAGCGTTGGCTGTTTCTACCGTGCGCAGTTCGAGTGACTCCAACGAACGCTGGTCTAGCACTTCTTTGGTCGAGTTCGTCGCTTCGTCGGCCGCTCTTTGGTAGCCGTTGAGGGCAATCACCGCGATAAGAATCAGCGGCAGGAGGGCGGCCACGAGTGTGGCAATGAGGATTTGCCAAAAAATGCCGATTTGGAATTTTTTGGGAGGTGTTTGTGGGGATGATGGGGTTGTGGTGGAAATGAGTCACCTTCCTAAGAAATGGTTTCAGTGGCCAAGCATCGCAAATATTGTATTGGTCACAAATTACTCACACAAAAAATCCTGTCTCGGCACACCTCGCCGCCTACGGCGACTCGCCTGTCATAAGGGTGTTTTTTTGGGGGGGGGGGGGGGGGGG
>JBGTIZ010000026.1:0-8575 GCA_041745395.1 Promineifilaceae bacterium (SeqCode)
GAGACGGTGGACTTGATAAATGGGATAAAACACTTCGTGAATACCGTGCTGTTTGATGTAGCCAAACAAGTTGTGTTTATGGGGCAGGTGCTGGTCTAGCAGGGCGATTTGCTCATGCAACTGGGCGCGGGTGAGGGTTTGCCCATCAAGCGGGGCAAGCTGGCCGAGAGCATTCTCGTTAATGAGCGCGATAACAGTGCTGGGCTGGTCGGTTGTGGGTTTGCCCAACACGCGCCCCGCACGGCCGAGACGTTGAATCAGATCATCCCCAAAGCGGGCTTCGCAGAGCAGAAAATCTACGTTTTGGCGTGATTTGTCCAGCTTGACAAAGTTGTAGCCAATATCAACCGTGGGGGTAGCCAGAATGAGAGGCGCGGCCGTGGCGCTTTGTCGCTTTTCCTCTGGTTCGGGGCCAGTAATGCGGCGTAGTTTCTGGCTGGGAACCATCTTTTTTAGCTGGCTGTTTAGCTCATTGATGCGCTGGAGAGAGTCGCTAATGACCACCCCATCCAATCCCTCAGTCAGCCATGTCTGCATCTGCTGGCTATAGTCGCCCAAGGCTCCGGCCGTGAAGGTAAGCTGGACGGGGGCAAGGGTGGGAATGGTGGGGAGATTAGCACTTTCGGACGGTTCGTTTGCGGGGCTGATAAGTTGCCAATGGGAGCCGAACAGATGGGAGAGGTACTCTTGAACAGGGCCGTTGGGCGTAGCAGAAAGGAGGCAGATTTTGCGCTCCGCATGCTCAAAATAGCCTAGCTCTTGGCAAATGGCGAAGAAAAAGAGGAAGAAGACCAACTGCTTTTGGTCGTAGTAGTGAAACTCGTCAATGACGATGTAGCGGAATTGGGTCACAAATTGGTTGAAGAGATTGCGCTCGTCGTGGTGAGCGTATTGCAACATCATGGCGTAGTAAAAGATGTCAGGGTTGACGATGAAAATCAACCCTTTGCGCTTTTTTTCGCCGGGGACAAATTCGCGGTAGTTGGCAATGAAGCGGTTGAGGGTTTCGCCGACGCGCATCGTTTGATAATCCCCTTGGTCTAACAACTGCTGGCGCAACTCCCGCACCTCCCGCGCCGTGATGCGTCGCACATGAAAATCGAGGTTGTATTGGGCGACAAAGTCGCGGATGTCTTCCTCGTGTTGGGCGAGCAGGGCGTTAGTGGGGGCGACAAAGAGAACGTTTTGGGGTCGCCCTGTTTGATGGAGTTTAAAGAGGTGAAGCAGGGCGGCGCGGGTTTTGCCTGTGCCCGTGTTGTAGCTGTTGACGATGAGGTGGGTATCGGGCTGTTGCAGGGCCACGGCCGTGCGCCATTGGTGATAAAGTGGGGGCTGGGTTAGCCCCCACGGATTTTGGTCGGCGATTTTCTCGCTATGGGCGGATAAGTGAATGGTCGTCATCCCTTTTCTTCCTCTGTGCTAACGCCAAAACGCATCCCCGCTGGCAGGTTTATTTTGTCGGGCAACTGGTAAAAGCGGCCGTTGAGGGTGCTGTGTTGCACCAGCGGAATGGGGGGTACATTGATGAGATTGAAGGTGAGCAAGGCCGTGCTGGGGGAGAGGTCGGCAGGGTTCAAAAGGAAGGGGACATAAACGTTGTCCCCTTCCAGCTCCGTGAAGGCCAGTTCCGAGGTGGTGAGTCTGGCTTTGCTCATAAACTTGCCCAAGCGAATGTAGCTGGGCGGGGTGTAGGGCACGGCCGTGATAATGTAGAAAACGGCACGGTTGCCAATAGCAAGAAAACGGATACGGCCGTGTTGGGGGCGATTCTCTAACCCAATCGCTTTGCCCCGGTCGGCGGCGTTTTGCTTGATATACCATTTGGAGCCACGCTTTTCAGAGATGGTGCCGTCTGGCCGGGTGACAATGGCGTTGTTGGCCATGGCGTACCAGTAGCTATCGGGCTGGGCGTTGAACTGCGCCAGAGAGAATTTGGGCGCGTGGGTCAGCGTGGCGGGGGTGACGTATATCCCTTGCTCGTTGAGGCTTTGCAGATGGGTGACGTAATGAATCGTGCCATCGTTAAAGTAGGGTGTGTTGACCAGACCAAGCGCATAGGCTAGGGCGTAGTTGCCGATAAGCGGCTCGGTTTGGAAGTAGTTGCTGATTTCTCGACTGCTAAAGAAGGTGGGTTCTAGCAGGGTGAGGTGACAGCGGTAGATGTGGGTCATGGTTGACTCCGTTAAGCAGGGTAAATTTGGCTGGTTTCGTTGAGCAAGGTCGTGATTTGGTCGGGGTCGCTGTAAAGGGTGGTGATGTCTTGCACGAGTTGGGCGACTTCGTCTGTGGTGAGGATGGTGGTTTGTCCGACGACTTGGCTGATAAGGTTGCCCACGGCCGTGTGTACCGTCTCATGCACCGTGGCTTTGGGCAACGGGAACGGCACATCCCCCGTCTCATCTTTTAACGCCTCATAAACCGTTTGCGTCAGTTCCAAGTTGCTAAAAATTTCGCAGTCGCTAAAGACGACGCCTAGCAACACATTTTGCACCTTGCCAATGCGGGAGGAGATGGCCCCATACCGACTGGAACGCAGGATATTGCCCAAAATGTAGGCAAATTCACCACTGGTCACATCCTTGATGGTTTCCATATCCAGAAAAACGGTTTGTGGCTTCACGTATTCATCTGTGCCAATACTGGAAGAGGCTTTGCCCGTTTCGGGGTCGCGCATGGTGCTGTTGTCAAACAGGGCGTTGAACTGCTTTTCGGCGACAACAAGGCGTTGGGGATGCAGGCTAAAAGCATCATCGGTGATGACCCGCGCTTTTTGGGCACCACCCCCGCCAGCGGCGTAGCCGTAAATCATGCAATCCATACATTTTTCGCAGGGGTTGTTGCGGTTGAGGGCGCACACGCCATCTTTGGTCGTGTTTAATTTGTCGTGTTGACGCAAAAGCTCTCGCCCGGTGCGCCGTTCCACGGCCGTTTGCTTGCGCTTGCTGATAACCACCCGCTGGATAGGTTCGCCCGTGTCGGTTGTCCCAGCAAAGACAAATTCTTTGTTCAGCGGCTGGCCGCTTCCTTCGGTGCGGAAAATCGCTTCGCTTTCTATCCAACGCGCCAGCACAAGGGTGACATAGCGGCCTTGGGGGTAGTTGCTATAGGTGGGTAAAAAGTGGTCTTGGTATTTTTGCAGAATGGTCATGATAGGGGTTCCTTTATGGTTCGTTAGATGGTTGGTTGGTTAGTTGGCTTCGTCTTCTGCGTCTGCGCTGTTTGTTTTGCTTTTGCTGGGTATTTGTTGGCGCACATAGAACAGGAAGGCGGAGCGAATCATTTTTTCGTCAGCCAGCAGTTTGGTCAGGCTGGCTTGGTAAATGCCTTCGTAGACTTCGGCAAAAAAGAGGTCTACAAATTGGGTGATAGCTTTTTGTTTGCCTTTACCGGGTTTGTATTGCTCATCGGCGATGCGCTCAAGGTATTCAAAGATATCGTTGATAATGACGGCTTTGAGCGCGGCCGTGTCGAACGCTTGGCTACGTTGGTTTAGCTTTTTGAAAATCTCATCTATGGGGGTCATCAGTGAGTTTTTCTTGAGGCTTTTGCCGCGTAGCCCTTTTTGCCACGCTATTTCGGCGAGGGCTTGGAGATGGGTGCTCATCTGGGTCATAAAAGTTCCTCCTGTATGGTGAGCAAGGGTTTCTAAGTCGGGTAAGATGCGTTGGGCGAGCCGGATTTCGGCCCATTCGGGAGCGTTGGCACTTTGGTCACGCACTTTGGCTTCGAGCAGTTTCTCGGCCGTGTACATGACCATCAGCCCGCCGCCGCTCATGGCTTGGACAAGGGCAAGGATTTCATCTTTTTTACTGGTGGTCAGCAGTTCGCGCTGGATGCGGTGCAGGGCAGAGGCTTGCTCTTTGAGAACAACCAACGTGCCCTTTGTGCTCCGTTCGTGGTTGATAAAGTGGTCATAATCGTTACGGGTGATAAAGCCCGCGCAAGAGAGAGCCACATTGTCTATGTAGAAGTCACTGGTGGGGATGAAGGGGGCGGTGGGGGCTTCGGTCAGCATGACTTTGAGGCCGAGATGTTCTTGCAGAACAAGGGCGTTCCAAAGGGCAAAGAGAAAGCGTTGGCTGTCATTGTCGCCCGCAGGGTTGATGGGCAGGATGATGCGGTTGCCCACGGTGTTGCGCACTTTGGGCATGTACATGCCGTAGGGGTGGGGCTTGCCTTTTTTGGTTTGGGTGAGGAAGTCGGGGTTGATGGTTTTGTCTTGCAGGAGGGCGTTACGGGTGTCGCACCAGAGGGCGCGCACGGCCGTGTCTGTGCCCCGTATCTGCTCAATATCATCCCGCAGGGCAGCGATATAAGGCATGGGTAAAAAGCTGTAGGGGAAGAAATGCAGATACATCGTCTTTTCCCCACGCACTTCTTCATAATTAAGCCGCTCGACCAAAAACTGCATTTGGCACAGCGCACACACATATTTTTTCGGCTCGCCGGGGCCGCCACGCAGGCGGTTGGAGAAGGTTTGCACGGTAATATCGGAGCGCACGTCGTTGGTCATCCATTTATCAGTGGGGAAAATGGCACTGCAATGGGCGCACTGTTTGTGCTGGTTGTGGAGATAATGCGCTAGGTGGTCGGTGAATGCTTTTTGTGCCCACGGCCGTGCTTGTCCCACTACACCAAACAGCGCGTACCGCCCCAAATACTCCTGAAACAGCGGCGTTTTTTCATCTTCTATCTCATTGGCTTCCAGCCGTTGTGAACCATCCGCCAAAAGTCGGTCATACACATCGTCATAAGGAAGATGCACATCACGCATCAGCACATAGGGGCGGTCATAGCGAGCGTTGAAGTAGCTGAGAGCGGGGCGGGTAGCGGCGGGTATCTCCAACAGGTCATAGACGGTCTCCCACGCATCCGTTAGCTGGTCACTAAAGTGGTCATTGAGGAAGATGTAATAGGAGCGAATCAATTCCCCGAGGCGGAGTCGGTCTGTAGCAGGTAATAGATGAGTGGGTTCGGCCAGTATCTGCTCAACCGCTTCGGCCGCGTCGGGCATGGCCGCTTTGTTCTTTTCAAACTCCCGCGTGGTGCGGTCAATAATTTTTTCCGTTAAGCTGTCTCGGTCGAGAGAACGTTTTTCCGCTTTGGTGGCAATCTCGTTTAGAATGCGCCCAAAGGGCAAGCCCATCTCCAAACATTTGCCGTCTACTTTGATGCCTTGGATGCCTGATTTAACGAAATCGGCGAACTGGCTGGCCGTCATGTTGTTAACTTCTTGGGCGCAGGCGCGGGCGATTTTTGTCTGCACGGCCGTGGTTAACATCACCGCCTCCTCCACCAAATAAACCACCCCATCAGGGTAATAAAGAAGCGGATACGCCCCTTCTTCTTGCAGAACCCGCACAATCGCCCCATGAATCAGGTTAGAAAACGCCCCCCGATTTTCGCTAAGCTGGTGCAAGTAAAGCTGGTATTGGGTGTGGTCCGCAAAGGCGTTTATCTTCGATAAAAACGTCGCTTTGTGCGTCCGTTCTTCCAAAGAATGGGACAAATCCACAATGTCCACCGCCTGAATCAGATGGAGCAACTGCCGTAGCCGCTCATGGCTGATGCGTGTCGAGGGCAAGGCTACCAAACTGGCATGGTGGCTACTATGCCCGCCGTGGTCACGGGCTAGCGTAGTGATTTCTGACACATATTGCTCAATCTCAGGGAAAAAAACGTTCAGATTAAACCGCTCAATCTGTTGGGCAAAATTTTGGAGGGTGGCAATATGCCCAAAGCTGTTGCCGTCGAACTCCTCATCTTTGTTGATGTCATGCACCGTAAAGACGCTCATCAGCAGGCGTAGCTCTGTCTCGGTTAGCTCCAAGGGGTCGCGCAGAGCGTCGAGGAGCATCACCCCGTTGAGCAGATGGGCATAGAGTGGCTCTCCCTTTTTATTGCCGTACTGATAGGCGCGTTTATAAGCCAGCATGAGCGGCTGGTTACCGACATGGATGATGTAATCACGCAAAACGGACGGTTGGCTGGGCTGTGGCCCAATGGTGAGTTTATCTGGATTAAATGTCATAAAATTCCCTCGTCTATGGCTAACATGATTCGTACTGTAACACACACCCCTACCCACAATTGTGGGTATAACAAAGTTGCTCGCAAAATTGGTGGGAGAGTTTCTAAATGGACGAGAATGGTCTACAATAAAGGGCATCGCCGTTTAACGCTGTTAGACGACGCCAAGGCTTGGTGATTTGTCACCTTCTCGGTAACCACTCCCAGAATGTGGGGCAGATTGTGGGGCGTATGCCTCCCCAAGCCTATTTTGTTGCCTGATTGTCGCCATAAATCTCGACCAACGCCCCGACCAGCTTCTCCATTTCTGCCCGTAGATCTGCCCCCCCGATAACCCGACAGTTGCCCCCATAATAGAGCAGTTCCCGCGCTAGGTTAAACACGCTGTAGGTCTCCCCCTCCACGCGCCCCCAGCCGTTGGGCTGGATGGTCAGGGTGGGGTCGCCGATGAGTTCGTCTTGGGTGCTGAGACCGTATTTGATGAGGCGGGGATGGAGGTCGTACACGGCCGTGTATCTTCTTCCCTGTGGCGGTAAAGCAGGTATCTTCTTCGGCAAAATCACCACACTCCCCGGCACAATCCGGCTCAGCCGATACGCCTGATAACGGCGCAAATCCCGCTTCCCCTCCTCCTCCGCATCCCGCCATTCACAAAACGCCCACAGTTCCACATGATGCCGTCGCCGATTAACGCGCAACTCCCACGGTTGCACATAATGCTGGCGCGGAATCTCCTCCTCATTGCGGCGCGACAGGTAATCAAATTGCAGATAGCGACCTTGGATACACGCCTCCTGCACCAACGCCTGCACCCCTGGGTCAATTGGTTCTTCATCCCGCAAGCTCCAATCCACCTGCATCGCTCTCTGTCGCTGATATTGCTCAAAAACTTTTTGGCGGTCAGACGGGAGCCAGGCCAGCAGTTGCCGCACCAACCGCTTCACCTCCCACGCCCCCGGCGTATTGGCTGTGTGGGCTTGCTCCAAAAAAGCCAACGTTTCCAGATGGGCATCAGCCAAATTCAAAAGCGGCCACTCCCGCTCTTGGATGCGATACTTTTTTGGGCGACGGTCATACTGAATGGCAATGTGGAAATGTTTTTTGAGGTTTTCTAAATCGTGGCGAAACCGTTTGGTTTGTTGGGCGGGGGTGGTTTGGCTTCCATACGCATCGTCACCCACATATTGTTTGACGGTGCTGATTAGCTCCTCTAGGCTGGCTGGCCCTTGTTGCAGGCGCAACAAAATGGCCCAACAGCGGGACATCACGCGCCAACTGCTTTCTGCTGTGCCCCTTTTTTGGCTCATCTGGCTGTTGCCTCACCTGCTTTTTAGCTTGTCTTGATGACAGTTGATTGATGGGGGTATTTATAGATGATTTCCACGGCCGTGTCATCCTCACCTTTAGCAGAAGCCCCTCACCCTAAAACATGATACCTGTCATGCCCAATAGGACTAAAACTCACTGGTCAGGCGGGGCAAAAAGCGTAAATAATGTGTTATAGTGTTGCTAACGGTGCAAGCCGTTACGCCCACGCTAGACATCGCAACCAGCCGACCCTTACTAAACCATGATGACTCATGAAGGAGTGGCCCCATGAACACCAACACCTTGTTTCGGTTTGATTGGCTCTCTGTTTTTGGTCTGCTACACGGCCGTGTGCCCCACGATACGCTTACTTACCTCGTCTGGGACCGACGAGCAGGGGTGTGGGCTGTGGGGTGGCTAATGGTGGTGATGGCCGTAGCCTGGCTGTGGAATCGCCAACAAATATACACGGCCGTGCCCCGTCTCGCTCCCACACATCCCGACCAGCAGTGGCGACTTGCCCCCTAATTTTATAACGGCCGCGCTCTTTGTTTCTCACCCCTTGGCCGTTATAGGTTGATTGACTTGACGAACAAAACACACAACAGCATAAGGAGGTTTATGATGGTATTGAATCGTCGCACCTATAAGGCCAAGAGCGGCCATCTGTTCGACGCGGTCGAGCTTCTACGCCAGGAAGTTTCCTGCCTGAACACGGCCGTGCGCTACCGCGTCTACATCCCCGAATTTGGTAACCTGAACACCATCGCTTGCGACGCTGAATTTCCCTCATGGGAAGCGTACGAGCAATCACGCCAAGAATGGGAACACAAGCTCTCGCCCGAATTTCAGCGCAAGTGGCAGGCGTGGACAGAATCTGCCGCCGATGAAGTGTGGAAAAAACTGCCCGCCTAACTAACTATATCGACTCGGCAAGTTAGCTTCGTCGTGGCCTGTTGGAAACCAACTCTTTAATTCGGTAATAAGTGTCGACCATCGCCCCGCCGTAAACGACGAGGACAGTCAGACGAAGGACGCTAATGCGCCCTGTGGTTGGGCGACCAGAGCGCCCCTTAGGGTGCTTTTCCCTGTGCATAGCATGGCCGTTCACGGCCGTGCGGTGGCATTTGTTGGCGTTAGCCAGAACAAGTCTATTACCGAATTAATTTCTTAAAGTCCAAGCGGCCACGACGAAACTAAAAAGAGGGTGTTTTTTTTGGGGGGGGGGGGGGGGGGG
>JBGTIZ010000027.1:0-12770 GCA_041745395.1 Promineifilaceae bacterium (SeqCode)
CCGAAGCATTCTATCGCTTCTGGAAAGCGACACAATCACATCTGTTTTAGCAAGCCATGACCATTACAGGACTCATCACTATGTTTGCACTTTTTGCAGATGGGTGAGCCGCCGCAGACGGTGAGGCGTGTTCAACAGACAAAGCGAAAACTGCAAAGGTAGTGCGCTGACGTTTTGTAATCAAATCTGAACAAAATATCCTTGCCTTTCTTGTGCAGATTAGCTAAGATGGGGGTCTAAATATAGTTGAGCCGTCAACTATCTGACACACCACCTTTTTGTCGTCTCCCCACGACACCCAGCAACATCTATCCAATCGAGGCAATCCCATGCGCCGTACCCTAGCCCGCCCCATTTTTTTTGTCCTCCCCGTTTTATTGCTCGTCCTCACTTTACTTGCCCTCTTCTTTCAACCCGTATTTGCCGCTGATGAGCAATTCCGAGGCGAATTGAACACTTGGGGAGCTACACCTTGGTCAATGACCGCCAGCTTGGGTAGCACATTCGTTTATGTGACTAATCAAGTAACAGAGACCAGCGCCCCCACCAGCGAATTCAAATTTTATAATGACACTGGCTGGTACAGTAACGATACCAGCCTCACTTTTGGTCAAATTTTTGGCGGTATGAACACGGCTACTGGCCCTAACATGCGTTTTAATCATGCTCAGAACTCGTACTACGCCTTCAAATGGAATGGCTCTGACCGTGGGGTTATTTTCCAACTGTCTGGCGCTCCTGCAAGCATCACCAACGTCAGCCAATCCCCCACTGTGCCTACTGACGACCAAGCTGTCATCGTCACGGCGACTACCTCCACTACACCACCTGCCGAACAAGCGCTTTGGCTTCGCTACGCCATCAATGGCAATTGGGCAGGCTCCCCCGTAGTCAAGATGAGTGGCAGTGGAACCACCTATGCCGCGACCATTCCTTTACAAAACGTGGGCACACAAGTTAGCTACTATGTCTTTAGCTCCGGTGATGTGGCTTCAATCGGTAGTGGCGACGCTGATTTGATGACCATCAACGCTGAGACCAATAGCGGCAGTAACTATAACTACACCGTCCTCTCTGGCGCACCCGCCACTATCACCGATGCCCGCGCCTTCTGGCTCGACACCACCACTTTTGGCTGGAACGGTGTCTCCGTGACCTCTTACCGCCTCCTCTACGACCCCGATGGCGGGCTTGTTCCCGCCGTTGCCCAAGCGACCACCTGCGCCCTCCCCCTAGCTGACCCGTGTCATATCAACCTGACCCACAGCGGAAACGTTTTTGGCTTTGCCAAGAACCCGAACGCCACGGGGCTGATTCGGCTCACAAATAGCATAACGCCTGCTTTAGCGAAAGAGCTATTGCGCGGCCAAGTTGCTGTCGCCAGCTACAACGGTGGCGGCACATTGGTAGACATAACTGGCATCCAGCACCAAAGCGTCCTCGACTATCTTTACGTGGACAACGGCACGGCCGATTTGGCCACTCTTGGCGTGACCTATAGCGGGAATATTCCCACCCTGCGTGTGTGGGCCCCCACCGCCCAAACCGTCACCCTACGCCGCTATGCTAATTCCACCACAACCATCTCCACCACGCACACCATGACCCTAGATAACAACAGCGGCGTGTGGAGCATTACGGGCGATAGCTCTTGGGATCGTCAATTCTATTTGCTGGATGTGGAAGTTTATGTGCCCAGCGAAGATGAACTGGTCAACAATTTGGTCACTGACCCTTACGCCGTCAGCCTTTCAACCGACAGTTTGCGCTCCCAATTCGTCAACCTCGACGATGCGGATATACAACCCACGGGCTGGAACAGCCTGACCAAACCAACACTTAACAGCTTCACCGACATCACCATTTATGAGATGCACATCCGGGATTTCAGCATCAACGACCCGACCGTGGCTCAAGCCGACCGGGGCACATATATGGCTTTCACTTATGACGGGCAGGATCTTCGCCCTGGCCCCTCTGCGGGGATGACCCATTTATTGGACTTGCAAGATGCAGGGTTGACCCATGTGCATCTTCTGCCAGCGTTTGATATTGCGACTGTGCCCGAAGCGAATGTGCCGCGCAATGTGTGGCCGAACCCGACGGGACACGGCCGTGCAGACCAAGATCAACAAGCCACCATCGCTATCTCCCGCACCATTGATGGCTTCAACTGGGGGTACGACCCGTTCCATTACGGCGTGCCTGAAGGCTCCTATGCGACCGACCCCGACGGGGCACAGCGCATCTTGGAGTTCCGCCAGATGGTGCAAGTCCTGAATCAAAACGGTCTGCGCGTGGTCATGGATGTGGTCTACAACCACACGGCCGCGTCTGGGCAAGGGGACAAATCCGTTCTCGACAAAGTTGTGCCGGGTTACTACCACCGCTACGACAACAACGGAACCCTGCAAATGTCCTCCTGCTGTGACGACACGGCCACCGAATACGCCATGATGGAAAAGCTGATGATTGATACGCTCGTCCGCTTTGCCGAAGATTACAAAGTAGACGGTTTCCGTTTTGACCTGATGAACCTGCACACCCGTCAAAACATGATCAACGTGCAGACCGCCATCACCGCCGTTGACCCCGATATTTATCTGTATGGCGAAGGGTGGACATTCGGTTCGGCACAGACCAAAGGGTTAACTAACTGCCCCAACTGCTTCGCCGACAAATACAATATGGGCGGCGTGGGCATCGGCCTCTTTAACGACATCATCCGCGACGCGGTGCATGGCGGATATGAGCAAGATGCGTTGCAGATTCGTAGACAAGGGTTCATTAACGGCCTTTCTTACGATTGGAACGGCTATTTTTACGGCAACCGAGACCAAAGCGATTTGCACACGGCCATGAACATCTTGCGCTCGGGGCTACGCGCCAGCGGCGCAGATTGGAACGGCGCGGGCGGCCCCTTTGCCCAAAGCCCGCAGGAGTCTATGCCGTATGTCTCCAAGCATGACAATGAGACGTTATTTGACCAGAACGTCTTCAAAATGCCGCTTGGGGTAACGATGGAGGAGCGGGTGCGGGCGCAAAATATGGGCTTGAGCCTGATGGCCCTTTCGCAAGGGGTGCCTTTCTTCCACATGGCCAGCGATATTATGCGCTCCAAGTCGCTGGACCGGAACAGCTATGATTCGGGCGACTGGTTTAATCGGGTTTATTGGGATAGGTCGCACAACAATTTTGGGCAAGGGTTGCCGCCCGCGTGGGATAACAGTGGGCGGTGGGGGATTATGACTCCGTTGCTGGAGAACACGGCTCTTGACCCGACGACGGCGCACATGAACGCCACGGCCGTGCATTTTCAAGATATGCTCCGGATTCGGCAAAGCTCCTCCCTGTTCCGCTTGCAGACGATGGCGGAGGTGAACAATCAGGTGGTCTTCTTTAATGGGGACAACAGCGAAAATGCTTTAATCGTGATGGGCTTGCTAAATGACAGCACACCCGGGGCCACTTATGAAACGATTTTGGTCTTTTTCAACGCGGACAAAAATGGGCGCACGTTCCAAGTAGCGGGGGCCAACGGCTTCACGCTTCATCCTAACCACAGTGACCCCGTGGTCACGGGCGGGGCATCATTCAATGAGGGGACGGATACCTTTACGATTCCGGCGCGAACCACGGCCGTGTTTGTCTCCCCCAACGCCATCACGCCCCCGGTGGTCAGCAACATCGACTGGGTGGGCAATATGTTCCCCGTGGGTGGCGAAAGTGCCGCGTATAACCAAGGCAGTGGGACGCACACCGTCTACGTCCGAGTGTACAAAGAAGGCGTGACCCCCGGCGCCGGGCAAGGAGCGGGCATTGCCTGCTTCCTCCATTGGGGACAATACGGCACGACTTGGACAGATACCGCCATGAGCTACAACGTGGACATTGGCAACGATGACGAGTATGGGGTCACGGTTGATGTGTCGGCCCTAGCTCCCGGTATTTACGGCTACACGGCCTACTGCACCGATGACAACGACGCGAGCCGTCGGTGGCGGGATGGTGAAGATGGGCTGATTTCAATTGTGCCCAGTGGCGACCCCAGCCCCGCGCCCGCTGGCGGGGTGTTTGTGCATCTGTTTGAGTGGCCTTGGGCTGATATTGCCCAAGAGTGTGCCTATTTAGGCGAGATGGGGTACACGGCCGTGCAAGTTTCCCCCCCTCAAGAACACATCCAAGGCACACCGTGGTGGACACGCTACCAACCCGTCAGCTATACCATTAACAGCCGAAGCGGCAATCTTACCCAATTCCAAAACATGATTGACACCTGCGCCGCCGAGGGCGTAGATATTTACGTCGATGCCGTGGTCAACCATATGGCTGGCCCTGGCGATCCCGATACCACTTTTGTCGGCAGTGCTGGTACAGATTACCGCAAATTCCAATACCCCTACCCCGGCGCGAGCCTCTTTGGCCCGGCCAACTTCCACGTCCCGACGGGAGCTTGCCCCACCGCCAGCGGTGAAATCGACAATTATGCGGTGCGCCGCCAAGTGCAATATTGTGAACTGCTCGGCTTGTCTGATTTGAATTACAACAATCCGGCGACAATCACGGCCGTGCAAGCGTACCTGAACGACCTCATTGGTATGGGGGTCAAAGGGTTCCGCATGGATGCCACCAAGCACATGTTTGCTTACGACCTCGAACGGCTCTACGACGGGTTGAACAATTTACCTGATGGCAGTCGCCCCTATATTTTCCAAGAGGTGATTGGCGCGACGGGCGAACCAGTCAAAGAGTACGAATATTTCTACATGGGGGACGTGACCGAATTTGAGGCCACCAACAGCCTCGGCTGGCATTTAAGCGGTAGCACGGGCTGTAACGGCACGTTGAGCGGCCTGAGCGGCTACGGCGGCGCGGGCTACATGCCCGAGCGATTCGCCCAGGTGTTTGTCAACAACCATGACAACCAGCGGGGACACGGCACGGGAAGCAACTGTATCGTGATGTACAAAGATGGGGTGGTGCATGACCTCGCCAATGTTTTCTTGTTGGCGCACCCTTACGGCCACCCATCGGTAATGTCTAGCTACTACTTTGGCAACAATACAGGCGATGACAACCAAGGGCCACCCGCCACATCTATCTACAGTGGCGGCAATCCAGACGGGTGCAACGCTACGGACTGGGTCTGTGAACATCGCACGCCCGCCATTGCCCACATGGTGCAGTTCCGGGCGGTCACGGCCGGGCAAGGGGTGACAGATTGGGTTAATCACGCCGCCGACCATATCTCTTTTGGGCGGGGTAATCAGGGTTTTGTGGCCATTAACCGCACTGTTGGCAACCCTACGACCACTTATCAAACCAGCGGTATGGCCGCCGGGGTGTATTGTGATGTGATTAGCGGCCAACGCACGGCCGATGGCTCCGCCTGCACTGGGGGAACCGTGACGGTTAACGGCAGTGGGCAAATTCAGAGCTACACCCTGAACAGCATGACCGCCTTCGCCATCCATGCCCAATCCCGCATTGGCACACCACAATTGGCGGCCAGCCAAGATTTTGACTTGGCGATTAGCGGGAGCGATGTGGTAACGGCCACGTTGCAAACGCATGACGGGTTGCCCGTCGCTAATCGTACCGTTAATTTTGCGGTATTGAGTGGTGGGGGAACGGTGAATGCCACGGCCGTGACCAACGCCAATGGAGATGCAACCGTGATGTATACCGCGCCCAACACGGTCACGGTGGGCATTATTGGCTCTACCTACACCTCAGATGCTACGGATGGTTTGGAAGATTTCACGGCCGTGTACGTCGGCTATCGCGCCAATGTCAGCCAAATGCACGTTAGCCGCTTAGCTACTGGTTCTGACACAGTCGCGCTTGGCCCGTTGCAAGTAACCAAGATCGGCACGGGCACACCCTTGCTCACCCTCGCCATTTTTGACGGCAATCCGCAAAGCACCCGCCCAGAAGGGAGTGAATCATCCGCCTATGTGGATATTCATTTGCCGGATGCTACTGGCATAACCTCGTTGGATGTGGTTCTGCAATGCAATCCCACGCCATGTGGCGATACGGTGTGGTGGGGCAACCCTGTAACTGGTGATTGGACGGCTGTTGTTGGCGCGACAATTGGCATAAACGAAGTGAGTTTCACCATTGATGGCAGTAGCACGCCTAGTTTGAGCGACCTGACGGGCACACCCTTTGTCGTGAGTACCAACCAGCCTTTGGCCGTTAGCCTGCAAAGCGTGACTACCAGCCCCAACCCAGCGGCTACCCCGCTTCTACTGGCGGGCTTGCTCCTATTCCTCCTAACCCTCGCTGGCTGGGCCACCCGCCGCCGCGCCACCACCTAGACCAACCAGCAACCACACCGACACAACAAAAAAGCGGGTCATAACTGACCCGCTTTTTTATTTCCTCACCGTTCCCGCTTCGGCTGGGGCAACGGATTGCTAGCCGGCGGCGCAGGCACCGCACGCGGCCGTGTCGTGGGGATTTCGGCGGCGCGGGCGCGTACCTGAAATAAAATCTCAATCAGCACAAACACGGCCGCGACCAAAACCACCACCGCCACCCCCAACGTGCGATTCATCTGGAGCCAGACGCAAAACGCGGCCCATAAACCCACCCACAGCCCCTGCCGCATATTCGCCCACAAAGAGAGATAGGGCGCATTGAACCGCCAGTTTAAGACGTAGGCCAGAGGCATAAACAGCCCCATCACCAGCACAGCCACGGCCGCCAAAAAAGCGGCAATCGCTTCTGGATAAGAAGCTTCTAGCAGTTCTAGCGGGTCAGCCCGGTCTAAGGCCACCGCCCGCACTAAGTCGAGCCGCTCTACTTCAAAAAGCCAAATCTCATTAAGTAAAAAATAGAGAGCGTAAACGCCCCCCGCCACGAGAGCCAACCCCACCACCAGCGTGGGAATAATACCAAGTTTGCGCCACATCTTTTTCAAAGTTTGCATAAGCGCATTATACTTGGAAGATACATGAGAATTCAAAGAGGATATTGGAAAACGTATAAGCGTTCACACTATCTTTGCAGTTTTCACTTTAACGGGTCAACATGCCTCGTCGCAGGCCACGACTCAGCGGAAGTGTAAAGGTAACTTTGAAGGGATTTCTGAACTGTGCCACTTATCACCAAGGAGAAACGAATGCCGCTTAAGCAAGTGCCCCATTGGGTCAGTAACAAATATGAACTACACCTGAAAGGGGCAGAGGTTGAACCAGAGAAAGACATTATTTTCCCTTATTACTCCGCCCACGAAGAACTGCTCCATACGCTGACGCACGGCTTGGGAGCCGCGCTCAGTCTGGCGGGGTTGGCCTTTTTGGTCGCCCTCGCGTGGGAGATAGGCTCTTGGTCACATCTGGTAGGGTTTGGCGTTTATGGCTCGAGTATGGTCGCGCTATATCTGGCTTCAACCCTGTATCATGGCATTACACGGCCGCGTTGGAAGAAATATTTCCAGACCCTCGACCATGCCATGATTTACGTGCTTATCGCGGGGACATACACTCCCTTTATTTTGACCCACGTCAACAACAGCCTTGGCCTAACCCTGTTAGCCGTGGTTTGGCTCATCGCCCTCGTGGGGTTTGTCTTCAAAATATTTTTTGTTGGTCGCTATCGTATTTTTTCAACGTTGGGGTATTTGCTAATGGGGTGGCTGTGCATCATCGCTTGGCAGGATATTCTGACCAATTTACCAGCGGTTAGCATTATGTGGCTCATAGCGGGCGGCGTGGTTTATTCGGCGGGGGTCATCTTTTTTGCGCTGGAGCGCATGCCTTTTAATCATGTGATTTGGCATCTGTTTGTGTTGGTGGGGAGCGTGTGCCATTTTATGGCGGTTGTGCCGTTGGCGTAGGAGAGGGCGAGGTGCGGGGGGCGAAGGGCGACGGTGCGAGTGGAAAGGGTGAGCGGCTTACGGCTTGAGTAATACTTTCAGCACGCCCGGCTCGGCCGCTTTTTCAAAGGCGGTGAGGGCGTCGCGGAGCGGATACACGGCCGTGATTAAATCCTCGACCGCTACCTGCCCCTGCTGGAGCAAACGCACGGCCGGGGCAAATGGGCCACAGCGGGAGCCAACCACCGTGATTTCCCCCACGACGATTTTGGTCATATCTACGGGCGGCGACTCGGCATAGGTGCTTTTCATAACCAATGTGCCCAAGGGCCGCACGAGGCGCAGGGCGTGTTCAAAGCCGTGAATGTTGCCCGTGGCTTCGACCACGAGGTCAAAACTATCGTCGGGGATGGTGCTGACCACGGCCGTGGACAATCCCCACCGCGCTGCCAAAGACAAAGAAGGTGATTCACGCCGCCCCAGCATCGTCACCTCTGTCCCTGCCAGAGCCAACACCCGTCCAATCAACATCCCCAACCGACCCGGCCCCACGACGGCCACCCGCGCCGTCGGCCGAATCTTAACCTGCTCCCGGATACGCACCGCCGCCGCCAGCGGCTCGGTAAAGACCGCCATTTCATCTGATACAGTCTCTGGAATAGCAACTAAATTACGGATGGGGAGGGTGACATATTCGGCCATCACCCCATCTTTGTTGAGAATGCCTAGCACCGTGCGCTCTGGGCAATGTTCAGGGCCGTCCACATGGCACACGGCGCACTCACCACAGGCGATGTTTATCGAACCCGTCACGCGCCGCCCCACCCAGCTTGCATCGTCGGCACAGGCCACCACTTCCCCCACAAATTCATGCCCCAGCACCCCGCTAAAATCAGGCACATAGCCGCGCACAATCTCTAAATCAGTGGAGCAAATCCCCGCCAGCCGCACCCGAAGCAGGGCTTCTCCCGGCCGTGGTTGCGGCTGAGGCTGGTCTGTTTTTAGGGTTAACTGGTTGTCAGAAAGGTGAACAGCTATCATGATTGTCCTTATTGGGAGTAAGGGAGTAAGAGAGTAAGGGAGTAAGAGAGGGGGAGAGGAAGAGATACCCCCTTTCGTCATTCATAATTCTTACTTCGTCCCTTTTACTTCTCACTTCCCCGCTCCTTACGGTGTAATAATCTCGGTTGAGGTGATTGTGCCCGTAGCGGTGACGCTTTCCGTGGCGGTTGCCTCGGGTGTGGGCTGAATAAAACCAACTTGCGCCACCAGTAGCTCATCCAGCCGCACAATGGCGGGCAAAAGAGCCTGCCCCACGTTGTCTGACCACGCAAATTCATAGACGCCGAGTTCGCCGCGCACCAACAGCAGGGTATCTGCCGTTAGCTCTAGCTCGCGGTCAATGACGTTTTGCACGCCACGCGGCAACACGCCGCTCGTGGTCAATTCGGTGATGAGCGGGGTGATTTCGCTGGGGGCAAGCTGATTGGTGCTGGTAATGCCCTCAGCGTCGGTGGCGATGAGGTCGCCATTGGTCAAAAGGGTGAGGGTTGCCCCATCTGGCCGTTGAAAATAGACAAGGGTGTCGAGCGACAAAAGCTGGTCGGGCAGAGGCCGGTTGCGCTCAGGGTCGAGAGCAGGCTGGGCCAGTGCGTCCATGATTTGGTAGAGCGGCACGAGCGGGGTGGGCAAGCTGTAGTTAGGACATTCGATAATGGCTTGCCACGGCACTTCACCGCCGAGATAGAGCGTTTCACGCGGGAAGGATTCGCAATCAGCGCGGTACTCACGCTCGAGGCGATTAAAGGGCACGTCCTCGACTTGAGCGACAAGAGCCAAGAGGGTGTCGTTATCAGCCTCAGCCGGCGGAGTGACTTCGGGGTCGGTCGCTTGCCACCGCCAAATTTCACCCACGGCCGTGAGCGCGACCGTGTGCGCCACATTATAAGCCGAAGCAGTCCGATGCAATCCGATTTGGGTATCAGGCGGGAAATGAGGGCCAAGCCAGACCGTAAAATAGTTCTCGATACTAGCTAGCAGGATGTCATCTTGGAGCCAGCCCGAGCCGCTTTGCTCGCTCAGGGGCAAGTCATAGATGACCTGTACACAGCGGTCGCAATCATCAGGCAGGTCGGCTAGCTCTAACTCCAGCAGGGCATTTTGCAATTGGAGCAGAACCCGGCTTTGGTCACGCAAATCGACCTGCTGGTCGCTGGTAATATCAAACAGGCGAATGGTGGAGGCGGCCGTGCCTTCGAGCCGTCGGTCTAGCTGTAGGGCGGGGATGCTGTATTGGAGTTTGATAACGGGCTGGCTAAAGTCGAAGGGGGTGGGGGAAGCCACGGCCGTGGGTGGTGGCTGAGTTGGCTGGGCCTGATTGGGAAGTGAATCAGCAGGGGTGTTGGTGGGGTAGAGGGTGGGAAGCGGCACGGCCGTGGCGGGGGGCAACACGGCCGTGTTACCAGTTTCAGCACTCGGCACGGCCGTGGGGGGCGCAACACAGCCCCCCAACAGCAGTAGCCAGAGTAACAAAACCCCAAAGCGAGTCATTAGCGTGTCAAATTTCACGTATCATGCGTCAGGCGGGGAGCGTATCCACCTCACCCTGGCGTATCTCCCACGCGGCCAAGAGCGGCACGGCGTGGAAAATGGAGCTGTATTGGCCCGAGAAGAAGCCGACCAGCAAGACCGCAATAAAGGGACGCACGGACGAGCCGCCAAAAAAGAGCAAGGCAATCAAAACCAACACGGCCGCGAGCTGGGTCGCCAGCGAGCGGTGAATGGTCTCGAGCACTGAGCGGTTGACGATGACCTCGTAATACTCGAAGGGGCGGTTAATCAGGTTTTCCCGCATTCGGTCAAAGACGATGATGGTATCTTGTAGAGAAAAGCCCGCCACGGTCAACACGGCCGTGACAAACAGCGCGTCCACTTCCCAACCAAACAGCAAACCCGTCAGGGCAATAAACCCAAAAACAATCGTCAGGTCATGGAACATGGCCGAAACGGCGCACGCCCCATACCGCCACGCATTGGGCACTTGGCGAAAAGCGAGAGCCATATACGCCAAAATAATGACGGCCACAAACAAAACCGCTATCAAAGCCGCTTGGGATACCTCCGCCCCCACCGTGGGACTAACGCTTTCGACCAGACTCGTTTCGGGCACAAGCGGGGCGAGTCGCTCTCCTAATCTATTCTCAATTTCCTGCGCCACTTCTGGGGTCAAAAACTCCGTTCTGACCTGCCAGCCGTTGATCATGCTGTCATCAATCAAGTTAATGACCGTCGGGTTAGAAATATCAAACTCAGCAAACACGTCCCGAATCCCCTGCTCGGTCACAGGTTGGGAAAACTGCACCTCAAAGCGTGTCCCGCTCCGAAAGTCTACGCCGATACTGAAGGGCTGACCCGTTAAGACCAGCGAAGCCAAAATAGCGGCCAAGCTGGCGATAATAACCACGGCCGAAATCGTAAAGTATATTTTTCTTTGTTGAACGAATTGGAACATAAACATGGCTTATACCCCCAAAATCCACTTCTTGCTTTCGAAGAAGTCGGCAAACTGTACGACAATCATGGTCATAAAGGTACGAGTTACAACCACGGCCGTGAACATGCTGACCGAAACACCAATCATCAATGTCCACGCAAACCCCTGCACCATGCTCGCCCCAAAACTGCGGCCAAACAAGAGCAAAATCATACACACAACCAGGGTCGCCACGTTTGAATCACGAATCGAAGTCCACGCCCGGTCAAAACCTAAACGAACGGCTTCATCAACCGTTTCACCCCGGCGTAACTCTTCCTTCATCCGTTCAAAAACCAGAATATTAGCGTCTACCGCCATGCCTGTGGACAGCAAAAAGCCCGTAATGGCCGGGAGCGTAATCGTCACCCCCAAAAGCTGAAACGCGGCAAAACTGAGCAGGGCATACACGATGAGAGCCAAGTCAGCCAGCCCGCCCGGCAAGCGGTAATAGGTCAGCATAAACACCAGCACCACTAACAAGCCAATCGCGCCTGCCTGAATACTAGCCGTAATGGATTGCGCCCCGAGGCTGGCTCCAACTTGGCGTACGCCCTCCACCCGTAGCGGAATGGGCAAGCTACCATAGCGCAGTTGGAGAGCCAACGTTTGCGCCTCTTCCAGCGTAAAATCACCAGTGATGCTCCCTTCCCGCTGGATAATAGCTTGGATGCGGGGGCTAGAAACGACGCGCTTGTCGAGGACAATGGTCAGGAACTGCCCCACATTGTTGGCAGTATAATCCCCAAAAATGAGGCCGCCTTCTTCATCAAGCGTGAACGCCACCATGTTTTGCGAGCCAAGCGGGTCACTTTGCACGGTCGCTTCGACAAGGTTGGCTCCCGTCAGGATCGTTTCAAAGGAGGGTGGTTCGGTCGCACCTTGCGGCATTTCTATTTCGCAGGGAGATGGCTCGCCTCGGTTTTCGCTGGTGCGAATGCACATTCCTTCGGGTAGGGATTGGAAACCAGTATCCACAAATTCCAGCAGAGCCGTCTGCTGAACGAGAGAGATGGCTTCTTCACGGTCAGTGAGGCCGGGAAGCTCAATCACAATACGCCGCTCGCCACCAGATTGAACTAAGGGTTCGGACACGCCCAGCCCGTCTATGCGGCGGCTGATAATTTGGCGCGTGGTCTGCATTTGCTCAGCCGAAATCTCTTCTTCTGGGGGCAGGTCAGCTTCCAATAAAACTTGTAAACCACCTTGCAGGTCGAGTCCGGGGCGTATGGGATAATCAGGGTTGAAGATCACCCACACGGCCGTGCCTACAATAGCGATAATGACAATTAACCATACATAATCTTTTGTTTTCATCGGGGCTGATTATACGGGCGACAAGGCAGGTTCGGCAAACAATGGTGCGCCTTGTGGAGTAAAAAAGGGTAGTTCTTACTTTGCCCTCACTGGCTG
>JBGTIZ010000028.1:0-6073 GCA_041745395.1 Promineifilaceae bacterium (SeqCode)
GCGACGGCGTCGTCGAGTTTACCATGCTGGAGGGCGCGGGTTCCTTGTTTGAGAAAGTGGGTTTTGCGTTCTTGGGTCATAGGTCAAGGTTTAGCAGGTCTTTTGGATTTTGTAGAGTTTTAAACACAGTGTCATGTGTCAGGTGGGTTGTCTCTTCACAACTATAGCAAAACACGGCCGTGTGCCCACCCACTTTTTCACCGCTCACTCAGCCACTTAGCCCGATTCGCCCCCCGCGCAATTTTGCCGCTCGACGTCTTAATCAACCAGCGGTCATCCACAATCTTGACAAAACTGACCGTGACCGTACTTTGCTGAGCCACCGCTTGGCGAATCGCTTTGTTGAGCGTTTGCGAGTCGAGGGCGGAATCAGGCTGGCTTTCCGCGACGACGGCTAGCAGTTCCGTCCCCTCCCGCTCATCGGGCACGCCAAAAACAACAACACGGCCGGGATGAACCCCCGCCACCCCATTCACAATCGCTTCGATGTCTTGCGGATAGACGTTTTTGCCCGCGTTGATAATCAAATCTTTGGAGCGACCCACCACAAAAACCTCGCCATCGGCCAAGTAACCTCGGTCGCCCGTGAAGTACCAGCCGTTTTGGAACGGCTCTAAATCGGGGCGGCGATAATAGTCAGTCAGCATACAGTCGCTTTGCACGACGATGTCGCCGACGTGTCGCTCGGGTAGGGGCTGACTGCCAGGGTCGAGAATACGCACGGCCGTGCCCGAAATTGGCCGCCCGCAAGAGACATGAGCCACGGCCGTGGACGCCCCCTTCTCCACTTCTTCCACCCGCAACTTCTCCACTAGAGCCAGCTCATCCACCCACAGCACGCGCGGCGGCGTGCCCAGTGGCGTTTGCGTTACGGCGAACGTATTTTCCGCCATGGCGTAGCTGACCGCCAACTGCTCGGCCTTCGCACCCAGCTCGCCAAATCGCGCCAAAAACAGCTCATGGCTATCCTGCCGCACGGGTTCGGAACAGTTGATGAAGCCGCGCATGGTTGCCAGCGAGAGGCCGTCTAAATCACGGCCGCGAATGCGGCGAGCGGAATGGTTATAGGCAAAGTTGGGCAACCAACAGAGCGTGCCGCCATAGTCGTTAATCGCCTTGAGCAGGAGGGCGGGATGGCGCACCCAGTCAAAGGGGGACATGAGGACGAGGGGAATGCCCTGCACCAGCGGGAGCAAAAAGCCGGCAATCAGCCCCATGTCGTGATACAGGGGAAGCCAACTGACGACGACGTCATCTTCTTGTAGGTTTAGGGCGGTGGCGTAGCTGGCGAGTTGATTTAACACGGCCGTGTGGCTTAGCGCGACCCCTTTTTGCAGGCCCGTTGTGCCCGAGGAGTGTTGCAGGAAGGCAGTTTTTTGGGGAGGGGGAGAGGAAGGGAGTAAGGGAGAAAGAGCGGGTGCTTGGGTGGTCAGGGTGAGGACGGGGCAAGGGACGATGGGGCGCAGGGTAGGGGCGAAGTCGTCGCTGGTCAGAATCGCTTGCACGCCAGAAAGGCGCACCAGTTCGGCCATGTGGCGCAGGTAGATGTCAGGGTCAAGTTTTTCGGTGAGGGTGGGGAAAATGGCGGGGATGGTGCCAATGTTCAGGCAGGCCCAGAAGGCGTAGATGGTGGTCAGGGTGTCGGCGTGGGCGATGATGATGAGGTCGCCATCGCCGAGGTTGTGTTGGCGGAGGGTGTGGGTGTATGAGGACACGGCCGTGGACAAATCCCGCCGCGTAATCCTAATTGGCTCCGCGTCCGTCGCCACAAAAACAATCGCCACCGCCTCTGGTTCCGCCCCGCTCAGCACCTGGGCATCGAGCAGAGTGTGGTAGGTGTGTCGGGTTTCTAACGTTAACATACTGGCTGGCGCAAAGCCCCTACCTGTGCAACACGCGGGCAACCATCTGGTTGAGCGTGTCCATTTTGTCCACGGTTAGGTCAGAGTCGGGGATGTAAACGTCGAATTCGTCTTCGACAAAGACGCCAAATTCGGCAAGGGAGAAGGAGTCCATCAAACCACCCGTGACGATGCCTTCATCGTCGCCTAGTTTGTAATCTGGGTCGCGGATAAGTTCGTGGGTGATAAATGTACGTAGTTTTTCGCGGATTTCAGTTTCGTTCATAGGTCATTGTCTCAAATAGTTATGGGGTTTCTTGGTCAAAAATCTGCTGGAGTTGGGTTAACAGCACAGGAATATTCTCTGTAACCACACTCCAAACAAGATCATAATCTACACCAATGTAATCATGGATTAGTCGGTCTCTCATCCCAGCCATCGCCCGCCATTGGATATCAGGATATTTCTGGCGTGATTCTAGGCTAACTCGTTTGGTAGCCTCCCCCACAATTTCCAAGCTCCGTACAAAGGCACGTTGCAAGGTTGGGTCTTGTTTAAACTGATCTTTGGTTAAGGCTTGCACTTGCGCCAACAGGTAAAGCACTTCATCTTCGATATGGCGCAAGTATTTCAATTCAGAGGGCGACATACTCTACCTCGCGCAAAATGTGGGGGCCAATGTGAGGGCTGAGGGATTCAGGGGTGACTAATTCGACACGGCGACCACACAACTCTTCTAATAGAAAGGAGAGGTTCATAAAATTGTCGAACGTTTTCTGCTCCTGCACAAATTCAACCAAAAAATCTACGTCACTGCTGGTTGTGGCTTGGTCACGCACAAAAGAGCCGAATAGACCCAAGCGGGCGACGCCAAATTGGGCCAATTGGCGGTGATTGTTTTGGAGTTGGGTGATGAGTTCGGCTTTGTTCTGAATCATGAAGGTATGTTAACGCACACGGCCGTGTCTTTCCACCTTTCCCACATCTCACCAATCACTGGCCGCAAACAGCGTCTGCAAAAAGGCGGCGCGTTCCTCGGCCGTCATCAGACGCGGGCGAGCGTAACTTTCAATCAGACCCGTCCACAAATTAACACTCAGCAGGCGGCCATCATAAAAAATATAGTTAGCCACCACCGTTTGGCGCGTGCCCATCATGTCCATCTGGTCAAAAAAGAGATTGCCCGGCCCATAATGGATAAAGCCGCCATTTTTCCCATTTTTATAAAAGCCAAAGCCGGCCACATGATGCGCCTGACTGCCCGACACGGCCGTGGCCCCCGCTTCCGTCAACGCCCGAAAATCCACCTTTTGTTGCGCCATAGGCACATAATCATAATGCTCCGGATATTGCAGGGTGGCAATGACCTGATACCCCTCTTGGCGCAAAGCGGCGATTTGCTGTTTGAGCAAGCTGTAATCCCCACACGGCGTAGACCCGGCCGTGGTGGTCGTCGCCCACGCGCCTGGTGGCCCGGCTGGATTGCACCCCACAAAGGCGATTTTGTTGCCGTTATGCTCAAACAGGGCGGGCTGATGCGCTTCCTCGAGGTCACGGCCGCCGCCGAAAAATTTCATGCCCGCCGTTTCATACATATCAATGGTGCGGGCAAACTGCGCCGAGCCGTAATCGTTGACGTGGTTGCCCGTTAGCTCGACCACATCCGTGCCCAGATGGGTGAGCAGTTGCAGATATTTGTCGGCGGAGCAAAAGACGAGGCTACTGCTGTACGCATTGGGAAAAGGGCAGTCGGCCACAAAGCTGACTTCGTTGCTGATGTGGGCGATGTCGGCCGTTTGCAACACGGCCGCGACTTCTTCGCCGGGCCAGAGAATACCGTTGCTTTCCATTTGGGCGGCGGTGGCGCGCACGAGGGCGGTCACGCCCGTCACGGCCGTGCGGGTGAGCTTGTTTTCGTCCCGATTGGTCGTTGGTGTGCCCGCTTCTTCCCACGCCGTTTGCAGAGCCAGCGCGGCCGTGGCTTCGCCCAGCAGGCCAAAAGAGCGGGTGAGGGGATAACCAGCGGGCAAATTGGGATAGAGCGGATTGACTCCGTCCAGAGCCATTAATTTAAGGTCAGGGGTGAGTTGGTCGAAGGGGAGTAGGGCGAGGGCGTCGGTCTGCGCCCAGAGGTCGGAGGGTATATCAGGCGTGCTGGTGAGGGTGGGAAATGAAGGGGCAAACACGGCCGTGGTCGCCGCATCCCCCCACAAAACAGGCCAGCTCGCCAACTCCGCCAGCGTCACCCCATCCCGTACCGTATCAAACGAACCCGCCACCACATACACCCACTCGGCCAAAAAGCGTTCCCCATCTGGCACAACAATTAAATGTACCTGTTTGCCCACCTCCCACGCTGTTTCCGTGAAGCGGTCATCACTGGCTAACACGCGGCGCACTTCCTCGGCCAGCGCGGGCGGCACGGCTGGGGACAAGGCTACTTCCCAGAGCATAGAGGGGGGTGGCTGACTGGTGGGGGGCACGAGCGGCGTGGGCTGACCAGTGAGGTCATTGGTGGGGGGCGGAGGCTGGTCTGGCTGACTGAGGGTAGGAGTGGGCGGCAGTTCGGCCAATTCAGCCGGGGTCGGCAAACTCAGCAATGGCTCAGGCGGTGGCGCGGCGGGGGCACAAGCCACCAAAAGCCCGCCGGTAAGGGCAACGGCAACAAGAAGGGAAAGAAGGCTCTGTTTAAGCATAGGTTCGCTGGTCGTAACGGGGTAAAAAAGAAGCAAGAAGCTAGAAGTAGTTGGCATTCTAACCGAAGTTAGTCAGACAGACCCCACTTTTCACTTTTTACTTCTCACTCAGCCGGCAGGGTGAGAAGGGTTAAACCACGGCCGTGGAACCCCTATTCTCCTGCACCAACTCTAGCCCCGCATAATGATATTGCGCCACGTACCAATCCACGTATTGCCCCACCACCTGCTCCAAACTGTGCGCATATGCCCGCTTGATACTAGTCATACACATCCCCATCCAATTATCGGGACGGTCGCCCAGCCAAGCCAGCCCTTCCGCCACCGAGGTGGGGTCACCGGGCGTAAACAGAAAGCCGTTGATGTGATGCTCGACCAGTTCGGGCAGGGCGCGGGCGTTGGCGGCCAAAATGGGCAAACCGCTGGCCATTGCTTCAAGCGTAGCAATGCTGAGCAATTCAGCGGGGCTAGGCATGACAAAAACATCCGCCGCGTTGAGCAAAAGCGGCAAATCCTCGTCAGAAACGAAGCCCGTTAACACCACACGGCCGTCATTCAACCCCAAGGCATCTACCTCTTTTTGCAAAGCCGACGCATAGCTCCCCTTGCCCGCAATCGCCACCTGCACATCTAAATCAAGCCGTTCTAACTGAGCCAAACCACGCACTAAAATTTGTAAATCTTTCTCGCGGTCTACGCGCCCCACATAGAGGAAGAGCGTTTTGTGCAGGTCGAGGCCATATTTAAGCCGCACGGCTTCCCAATCAAAATCGTTGCGCGGGTGAAAGCGGTGCAGGTCTACGCCACAGCTAATGGCCTTGAGCGGCAGGTCTAGGTTTTGGGCTTGGAGGATACGCACGGCCGTGTGTGAAGGCGCGGTCACGGCATCAACTTGCCGATAAACGGCTAGCATTTGTGCCCACAACAAACGCTCCGCCACGGACTGGAGCAAAGCGGGAATGCGTAAATTGTCGGCCAAATTCTCGGGCAAAAAATGGTTGGTTCCCAGCAGGCGATAGCCGTATTTACGTGCCACCTGCACGGCCGTGCGGCTCAGAAAATAATGGTCTTGGATATGCACCAGATGGGGGTCAAATTCTCGCAGGGCGCGGTCTAGGGCACGGCCGTGGAACAAAGTCACATTGGCGTTGTACGGCAAATGCCACGCCTTAAACGTCTGCAAAATAACCCCATTCTGCACCGTGCGATACCCTTCTGACCGCTCCGAAGGCGCCAACACCAGCACCTTGTGCCCCGCCTTGACCAACCCCTCCGCCAACTGCACGGTAAAAGTTGCTTGCCCATTATCAGGCCGAAAATAAGCTTGTCCTACAAGTGTAATGCGCATGTTAGTTTCTCAGGTGTGTCAAGTGTCATGTTTCATGTGTCACGTACTTTTTCTCTGAACGTGGCTTGTTTACGGTCAGTTTTTTGGGCATGGTTCAAGTTACCTTTACAGTGAATTGATGAACGAGCGGCCACACGCCTCGCCGCCTGCGGCGGCTCGGCCATGGAGGGTGTTTTTTGGGGTGGGG
>JBGTIZ010000029.1:0-1972 GCA_041745395.1 Promineifilaceae bacterium (SeqCode)
CCCCCCCCCCCCCCCCCCAAAAAAACACCCTCTTGACAGCGAGGCGTGGCCTGCGGCCACGCCGAAGCATTTTATCGCTACTGGAAAGCGACACAATGACATCTGTTTTAACAAGCCGTGACCAATACACCAACTTTTCGGGTTTGTGATGATTCTTCGAAAGTTTAACCCAAAAAATAATGTCGTGTTATTTTTCTCCCCTAAGTTTTTTATGCGCCCGCTGATGACTAATTGGCTAGCTGACGATATTTTTGCCATTCATAATAGGCCATATAAAGACTGAGGCGCAGGCCGTGCGAGCCATCCTGATACCCTTTTAGGGTGACAAACCGCCACCAAAAATGGCGCAAGGGCTGGGTAAACGGGGTATAAATCTTGGGTTGCATACCTTGCTGGCGCAAGATGCTGGCGTCATAGGCGGTGTATTTTTTTTGCGTGGTGTGGAACTGGGCGTGGGTGTCGTAGTTGTAATGAATGAGGGGGTTTTGCAGATGGCCGATACCGCCGTCCACGACGGCAATTTCATGCACGGGTCGTTCGTAACGCACACGGCCGTGTTTGAACAGCCGCAACTGATAATCAGGGAACCAGCCCGCCCCCAGCGTCAGCTTGCCAAAAATGTAGTTATGACGCGGTACAAACCAACCCATCTCTGGGCGGGTAGCGATTACTTTGCGGATTTCGGTGGCTAACACGGCCGTGGCTCGTTCATCCGCGTCCACAAAAAAGACCCAATCCGTGGTCAGCGCATCCAGAGCCGCATTCCGCTGTTGCGCATAATTCTCAAACGTAGCTTGGAAAACGGTCGCTCCTGCTCGCTCTGCCAAAGCAACCGTCTCATCCGTGCTATACGAATCAAACACCACCAGCCTATCCGCCCAGCGCAGGCTGTCCAGGCAAGCTTCGATGTGTGCCGCTTCGTTGAGGGTTAAAACCACGGCCGTGAGTTCAGGTGACACAGGCGTTATCCATGCTTTAAGAAGTTCAACTTTTGGCCGTCAAAGTGTGCGTACCACCAGCGCATAAATTGGACTTCTGGTTAGCAGTAGCGGCGCGAGACCATTACTCAACAGGCACATCAGGTATATCCATCTCATCCAGCGACTCGGCCGACAATACCTGTCCCACGAGACTCTGTAACGTCCGCTCATCGGTCATACCCTGAATGCGTAACACAAATTCATCAGGCAATGCCCCAAATTTCTGCGTCAGCAACATCAGTAACATCCTTTGCTGACCCAGCACGATGCCCTCATCACGCCCTTTGGTAACACCTTGCTCTAAGCCTTTTTCTAAGCCTTGCTCTAAGCCCCGCTCAATCGCTTTCCGTTCCAACGTTGAGATGTATTCCATGTTGCGCTCCTTTTCAAACGCTTCTAACTCTTCTTCAAACTGCTCTTCTAAATCAGGGTCAAGCCATAAAACCCAATCAATAAAGCGAAATAGATTCTCCACATCTTCCCGTTCATACCCTCGGTCATACAGGAGGCGCACGAGGCGGAATTTGGCTGTTTTGCGAGCGGGGTCATCCGCCTTGGTAGCTAAAGCATCTAAATGGGCGAGAGTGACGATAGCAAAGGGGTTGTCAGATGCCGCCAGTGCACCCGCTTCTGCTTGGTAGTCTAACAATTTTGCCGTAGGAAAGTCCAGTTGTACATGGCATCCCAGCAAATTGTAAGCAAATTGGGTGGGCCGCCAACTGGGGGCAGAATCGCACAGAATGGCGAGGGTGGCAACTTTGGTGCGGCGGGAACTATATAGGCGACTGTTGTAGCGATAGAGCCGTTCAGCAAAGGCTTGCTCACGCTGGCTTTGCACTTCAATGTGGACGACAGCAATTCCCGCAGGTAAAATCTGATATGATGGTAACCGCGTTTTCGTAAAGATTTAAAGAAACAAGAGGCTACATAATGAAGATAAGAAAGCATTTATCAGCAGATGGATTAATCAAGATGGTCAAAAGAGGGTTCAA
>JBGTIZ010000030.1:0-12660 GCA_041745395.1 Promineifilaceae bacterium (SeqCode)
TCGGTTGAGAAGAGACGCCTTTTGTCAAAAAAAGTACGTTACTGATTCGTGACCACTACAGATTAGATAACATTATATTGCAAATTATGATGAAATTTTCGCTCCGTACGGGGGGATGGGTCGTGTTTGGCCTCACGGCCGTGTTGGCCTTCCTGATCTTTTTTGACCTGTGGCCCTTTTTGCGCGGCGACTTTGGTTGGCGTTGGCCGCACGAACCAGCCACGGCGCACAGTTGGCTAGTTTTGCTCAGCGGGGCGGGGTTGCTGGCTGTCTATGGCGCGGGGGCATGGTTTTTGCGCCAGCGGGCGACGTGGCTTTATCTAGGCTGGGTGGTGCTGGGCACGGCCGTGATTACGACCCATTTCCTTTGGCTCTACGGCCACCCCCTCGACATTCTCTATCGGCGCACCGTCTCGACGCTGGTCACGGGCGGCTACATGACCGCCGCCGAGCAGATTCACAGCTTCGACGACCTTCGCGCTTGGCCGCAGATGATGGCCTCAGGCGCGTTGGGCGAACATACCCACATCTCGATTAGCCCGCCCGGCTGGCCCGCGCTGTACTGGGGGCTGACCCAGCTCTTGGCGCAATTTCCTGCGCTAAGCGAGGCGGCGAGCCTCTGGCTGAGGCCGTGGCTGTGTGATTATGGCTTTGTGATGGGGCACACGCCAGCGGCGATTACCAGCGCATGGCTGGGGATTTTGTCGCCGCTATGGGGGGCACTCACGGCCGTGCCGCTCTATTTGCTCGGCCGTGACTTGCGGGATAAACAACTGGGACGCGTGGCGGCGGCGGGCTGGGTACTTGTGCCCGCTCTGTCGCTTTTTATGGGCACGCTGAACACGCCTTACCCGTTTATGGCTCTCTTGTGCCTCTGGCTGTTGCTGAAAGGGTTGCAAAGGGAGGGGAGAGCAAGCTGGGGATGGCTGGCGGGTGCGGGGTTGTCCACGGCCGTGGTGCTGACCTTTAATTTTGCCCTTGCTCCGCTCATGCTGTGGAGTGGCTGGCTGGCTCTGCTTTTCTGGTGGCTCCATCCGACGACGGACACGCGGGCATATTGGACACGGCCGTTTGTGCTGGGCGGCATTTATGGGGCAGGTCTGCTGATGGGGATGGGGCTGTACTGGCTGACAACGGGGCATCATCTGCTTAGCTTGCTCCCCATCGCCATGGACACCCACCTGACGCTGGACCGCCCCTACTGGCCGTGGGTATGGCTTCACAGTTGGGATGTGGTGCTGTTTGGCGGCCTGCCCATTTTTCTTTACTTTCTCTATGGCGCGTGGCGACTGCCTGATAAGGCGACCCGCGCTTTTGCCCTCGCCCTCCTGCTGACGCTGGTCACGCTGGTGCTCTCGGGCACGGCGCGGGGGGAGACGGGGCGGGTTTGGCTCTTTTTTATGCCGGGAATTTTGCTGGTGGCCACGGCCGTGGCTCAATCGGGGCCAGATAAGAGGCGGGAATTAGCTTTGTTAGGCGGGGCGCAAATACTGTGGCTAGGCATGATGGTCGGGGTGATTCGGGCGGTGGGGATTGAGATTCCGCCGCCAGTCGCGTACACGGCCGTGGTCGCTCCTCCGCTCGACACGCCAGCCACTCCCGTCGGTGCGCGTTTTGGGGATGAACTGCGGCTAGACAGTTTCCAGACGGCGTATCAGCCAGAGAGCAACACGCTCACGCTAGCTCTCCAGTGGGAACCGCTCCAACAGATGGCTGATTGGTACTTTTTCTCGGCCGTGGTCGTAGATGCCAACGGCACACTCCTGCACGCCGAAACTTGGTCACCACTTAACTACCAATACCCCACCACCTGCTGGTATCATACTCCCCAAACAACTATTCAAGACCAAGCTGAACTAACCCTGCCCGTCTCTCCCACCGCGCCCCCACTGTGGATTAGTCTCTCTGCTTTTCGCGTCAACGTGGCCGACAACACGCCGACCTATCTCCCCGTCACCCTACCCAGCGGTGAGGTTGACCCTCAGCAGGTGGGGCTGGGGCCGATTGGGGTTGAGGAGTGAGTTGAGTTGAGTAAGGGATGGGGAGAGGAGGAGAGGAAGAGATGAGTGACAGTTGGCAAGCTAGGAGGCCAGAATGAACCGTCAAGCGTTGAATGATTACTTAAATGGCAAGCCAGACACCACGGCCGTGCGGCCGTTTGGACCAGATGTGCAGGTGTTCAAGGTGCGGGGCAAGATGTTTGCCCTTGTGCCTGATGAGGAGCCGTTGCGGGTGAGCCTGAAGGCTGACCCGACCGAAGTGCCGTTTTTGCGGGAAAAGTACACGGCCGTGGAACCCGGCTACCATCTCAACAAAAAGCATTGGAACACAGTCACGCTCGATGGCACAATCCCGCCCGACGAACTCCGCTACATGATTGATATGTCCTTCCGCCTTGTGGTGCGCCACAATCTGAAAAAAGCAGACAGAGAAGAGGTATTAAGTCAGTTGGTGGATAGCATTCAAAACAATCAACAGGATGGGCAGCCATGAGGCAACCAACGCTGGCACAACGGCTGGCGGTGCGGGAGCGGCCAGCGCGTCAGCCTGTTTTGTACCAAACGTGGCGGGATTTGCTTTTTGTCCATTGGGAGATTGACCCCGACATCATTCAGGCGACGATGCCACCAGGGCTATTTGTAGATACGTTTGAGGGGAAGGCATATGTGGGCATTGTGCCCTTTTTTATGTGTGATGTGCATCCCCGCTTCACGTTCAACGTACCCGGCCTTTCTGATTTTCCCGAGACGAATTTGCGGACTTATGTGTATGACCGAGCGGGCAATCCGGGGGTGATGTTTTATTCGCTGGATGCGTATCAAAAAATAGCGGTGTGGCTGGCGCGCACGTTTTATCATTTGCCGTATCATTATGCGGCTATGCCCGCACCGCACCGCAACATGGCGGGGCGCACGGGGCAAGCAACGGAGCATCATACCCAGCGCCAGGGGGTTCCGTCGGCACAGTGGTCTAAGTTTGTGTATGCGCAGGAGGGGGAATTGTCCACGGCCGTGGCCGGTACTCTCGAATTTTTCTTGCTAGAACGGTATCTCTTTTATGCCCACTCGCCACACGGTCTGCGCGTCGGCCGTGTGTGGCACACGCCCTACGAATTTGCGCCCGCTACCGTCACCGCGTGGGACGCCAATCTGCTCACCCTCGCTGGCTTCGACGCCCCCCAACGTCCCCCCGATAGTTTGCTCATGTCGCCCGGCGTGGTCGTAGACACTTATGCTTTGCAAAAAGTGACGAGTGCTGAGCGATGAGTGCGCCGCTCTCTCTTCCTCTCTTACTCACTTCCTCCCTTTCTCCCCCAAATCAGCCAGACCGACAACAGCCCCACGGCCGCGCCAAAAGCATCAATCAGCACATCATCGAGCGTGCCGTTACGGCCGGGGATGAAGGTTTGGTGATACTCATCGCTGAAGGCGTAGAGGACGGCGATGAGCCACGCCAGCCAGTATCGCCCCGTGGCGATGTAGGCGGCAACGGCTAGCCCGCCATAGCCGACCATGTGCGCCCCTTTTTTGATGAATAAATCCCACGGGCCAAAATTAGCAATGGCGTCGCTGGGCTGGTTTGAGAACCAGAAAATGACGCCCATGCAGATGAGCAAAGGCAACCAACGCAAAATGGGCCACCAGCGGTGGGTGGTCAACGAGGTCAGCATGCCTTACGCGGGGCCGTTGGGCATGATGAGGACTTTGCCAGCGGTCATGTTTTCGGTGTAGGTGGCGATTTCGGCGGGGGCGGTGGCGAGGTCGGAGCGGACGCGCACCTCAGTTTGGAGGGTGTCGCCGAGCTGTTGTTGAATGGTCACGGCCGTGGTTTGCATCTGCTTCATGTCCAAATTTGCTATCCAGAGCGAGAGCCAAAAACCCGAGATTTTTTTCTGCCCAAAAATAAATTCCCCCGGATTGAGATTTTTGATCGCTTCTTCTGAAAGTGCGCCATAAATGACAATCTCGCCGCCACGCGGCAGAGCGTAGAGCAACTGGCTGGGTAAATCACCCGCCACGGCGTCAAAAGCGATGGTGGCCTCTAGCTCACGGCACAATTTAGAGAGCTTAGTGGGAAAATCGGGGTCACTACTGTCCAGCACGTGCTCTGCGCCGAGGCTATGCAGAAGGTCTGCCTGCTCTTGGCGGCGCACGATGTTGATGAGCGGATAATCCGCCTGAAGCGCGAGGCGGAGCATCATGCGGCCGAGCGCACTGGCGGCGGCCGTTTGCACCGCCGCTTTGTGTCCACCCGAGCGAGCCATGTCCAGCATGGCGTAAGCAGTCCACGGATTAACCAAGCTCATCGCGCCCTGCTCCAGCGAGACATTTTCCATGAGCGGAATACAGGAGACGGCGGGCACGGTCATGTATTGCACCCATGTGCCATCCCCTTCCCGCCCCGCAAAAGCGGCCACGCGCATCCCCAGCCATTGCGCCTCGGCCAAGCCTTCGCCCACGGCTACAACGGTGCCGCTAGCCTCGAAACCGGGCACGGTAGGCAGGCGTTTGCGGAAGCCATATTGTCCCACAACGAACATAACATCGGATGGGTTAACGGGGGAAGCGGCCACCTTAAGAAGCAGTTCACCCGATGCGGGCTGGGGCACGGGGCGTTCCGTTAGCTCGAGTTGGCCGTCGTATTTTTGGAGAATAAGGGCTTGCATGGTTTCAGGCAGATTGCTCATGGGGTGTCCTTTGGGGGTATCACGTGTCATGTGTCACGTTTCAGGTTTGGAAAATAAGCTCAGCGCTCGTTACTCTATGATTTTGAGAATGGTGGCGAGGGGGTTGCCGACGCGGCGTAAATCTTCGCAGAGGCGGCGCAGGTCTATGTCTATCAGGTAGAAGCGTTTGCCGGCTTGGCTGTCGAGACGGCTGAAGGAGCGGCGGATGCGCGCGGGGTTGTCTGCTTTGCGGACTTCTTCGTCGAGGCGGTTGATGTCTTTGATGAAGTCGGGAACCCAAGACACGGCCGTGTCTTCATCATCATCGCTCGTGGGCAACAGCTCCTCCAACATCATCTTGATATCAGGCCAAGACATTTCCAACTCGAACAAATCCTGGGCAATAACGCGATTAACGCGATTTAGCTCCAGCATAACCGCCTGCCAATCATCATGCGCCGTGATTAACGCTTCCAAATGGCCGCGCAAACGAGACAGAGCCATCGCCCCGTTGGCGAACTGGTCTAATTTTTCCCTGTCCATTTTGAGCAACCCCAGCGTTTCATAAATGCTGGTCATCGCTTGGGTAAGGGCTTGCAGACGCAGGGAGCGGGCGACCGTGTTCAGGCGGGTGTTGACTTGGGAGGGCTGGATAGCAATGATGCGGTCTATGAGCCAAATGGCGCGTTTGAGCTGGGCGGGGTCTGCGCTGTCAATGGCTTGGCTGAGGGTGTCGCGGGCGCGTTCTAGCTCAGGAAGCCACGACAGGCCGTCGTTGGTAAAGGTAGGACGCTGGCTGATTTCGCTCGCGGTAAAGATAATTTCGTTCAGAATTTGCTGATTGTCTTCGAGGTCAAACAGGGCTTCTTCATCGTCGGGAAAATAGCGGGTGGCGCGGTGCAGGCCGCTGAGGCATTGGTATTCGAGGCTGTGGAGCAAGTCGTGGATGTTTTTGTAGTCGCTGAGGAGTTCGACTTGGCCGACAACGGCTTCAAAGTCGTGGCGAAAGGTAATCACGGCCGTGCGGGCTTCGGGCAGAGCCATTAGCTCAGTCAGGGCTTCCAAGCCTTGGGTGACTGATTCCCCTTCGGCGCCAGCGGGCAAGGCGATGGCGAGGGTGGAGTGGCTCCCCGCTAGTTCGGCATCCCAATCTACGTCGCCGTGCTGGGTGCGACAATAAGCGACTATCTGCTCTAGCCGCTTTTGGCGATCCATGAGACGGATGAACTCAAGAATTTGCTCTGATTTTCCGGCTGGCCGCAGGAGGTCGTAATCAAATTCGAGATCAAAACAGAGCAGGCGGAATTGCTCCATGCCCAGATACTCCACGAGGGCGCGGTGGAGACGTGAGGTATAGGGCATGGTGAAGGCTTCGACATTGCTCATAGGCTAATTATACTGGACACGGGCCGTGTTTGACATAAAAGAGTGCTGAGCGACGAGTGCTGAGCGATGAGTACGCTTCGCACCTACTTGCCCACAGGGCACTGAATACTTCTCACTTCTCACTTTTTACTTTTTACTTCTCACTATCGTCCCCCACTACACCGTCAGCTCCTCAAGCTCAGCCAAGAGCTTTTTCTCCTGATAGCGCAAGAAAACAAAACCAGCCGCCAAGCAAAGCAAACAGCCAAACAGGCCACTTAAGCGCACCCCAAAATCATTACCCGGGTCTTTGCCAAACGTGGTCAACATGGCAAAAACCATAATTCCCCCTGTCTGCCCCATTTTTTGGAGCAACGTGCGCGCGGCAAAATACATACCTTCTTTTGGCTCACTCGTTTGCAACGCATCATGCCCCGCAATATCAGCCAAAACCGCATTGGGCAAGACACCCAAAATAGCCAGCGGTAGAGCATAAAGCGCGGCAAAGAGGTACGCTTCTGTGGTGTTGGGAAGCGGGCTTTGGCCTAGAAAGAAAACCCACAGAAAAATGCCGCTCATACTAAAAAAGGCAAACACGATCATACTCTTTTTGCCCACGCGCCGCGCAATCAAGTTCACGGCTGGATAAGCAATGAACGAGAGCAAGACGGTCATACCGAGCAAAATCAAAACCAAGCCCTCTTCCAGCCCCAGCAAAACGGTCACATAAAAGAGCAGGCCCGTCTGGATAATCGTAATGCCCATAAAATAAACAAAATCGGCCACAACATAAAAGCGAAAATTGGGATTCGCCAGCGTCGCTTTGAGCGAAGGGAGCAGGGGCACGGTACTGGGTTTGCTGTCGGTGTATTTATGCTCATCAATGGTGAAGACGGGCACATACATACACAGCACCGCCAGCGCGGCCAAAATCATGATGGCGATTTGGATAGCGCGGGGTGTATCGACTCCCAGCGCGTCGCCCAAGGGGCCAGCCAGAGCGGGCACAATGGCGGCGGCGACGATACCCAAAGCGTAGGTAATGGAAATCCAAGTGGACAGGTTCAGCCGTTCGGTAGCCGTTTTACCCATCTCGGGCAAGAGGGCAAAATAAGGGGTAACGTACATGGTTAGGGTGACGTAAAACAAGGCCTGCACGAGCAGGAGCCACGCAATATTCCAGACGCTGATGCCAGAGGTGATGGGCATGAACATGAGGACGCAAAAGATACCAGCGGGCAACGCGCCCCACTTCATGAGCGGAATACGGCGACCCTTCTTATGCTGAAGTCGGTCGCTCCAACTGCCGATGAGCGGGTCGGTAACGGCGTCTAACAAACGACCACCGGCGGCGATAAGGGTGATGGCGTTGAGCACAACGAAGAAAACGGCTTGGGTAATGTAGAGCGGAATACCTGCATTTTCGGGGGGAATGTAAAAGAAAAGAAGCTGTAAACCGATGATATTAACGAGGGTGGCCCAACCAAGTTGGCCGATAGCGTAGAAAAATTGAATGCGGGCGGGCAGGGGGGTATGGGTGGAGTGAGCGATGGTGGTCATGGGTTGCTCCTGAGCAGTGAGACGTTAAAAGTGATGGGGTTTTAGCATGATTTGAGGGTTTTGGCTAGAGAGTTGATGTTATCCACGGCGGGGGGGGTGTAATTGGCTGAACATGGCGGTCAACAGACCGAGGATGAGCCAGAAAAAAATGCCTGTTTTGGAGCCGAGGGCAAGTGTATCAAGGAGGCCATAGGTGTGCAGGGCGAGCAGGTTAGCGACGAAGCCAAGGGCGAGGGGCGTGCAGAGGGGATGGCGGGCGCGGACGATGTGCCAACTGGTGATGCCCATTAGGCCAAGCAGGGCGAGATAGATAATAAGGCCAGGCAAACCCACGTCGAGAGCGACTTGCAGGAAGATGTTGTGCGCGTGGCCGATGTCGATGTGGATGGGCAGAGGGTAGAGGCGGGTGACCACGGCGCGGAAGGAGCCGAGGCCCGTGCCGGTGAAGGGGAAGTCTTGCACGGCCGTGATGCCCCACTGCCAGACCACCTGCCGGAAGGCGAGGGTGTTGAGATTGCCCACGGCCGTGTCTATGTTGGGACTGCTCCAAATATCTGCAAGACGCGGCCAGAGAAAGGGAAGAGCAACGGCCGTGACTAGAAGCGCACCCGTGGGCAACAGCCAGCTAACCAGCCGCCAGCGGGGCTGGCCGCGGTGGGTCAGGGCGTAGAACCACGGCAGAATGGCTAACCCCACGGCCGTGCCGGCCCAGCCCGCACGGGATTGCGACAGGAGCATGATAAACAGACCTAGCCCTAAAAAGCCCGCCAAAGCGAGCAAAACAGGCGTGCGCCAGCGGGCGGGTCGCCACCAGATAAGCAACGCGGCCGTGAGCGGCAAGAAAAAAAGAAGCGTCCCAGCAATTTGATTGGAATGCACGGCGCCATCTGCCCCGCCGCCGCGAATTTGCCCGAAGCCAAACTGCTCGGAAAGCAGAAGGACGACGTTATCGAGCAGAGGGACTTTAGGTAGCCAAGCGATATTCAGCAGGCCAAGAAAAATCATGCCCAGCCCAAAAAGGAAGTAGGCGAGCATGACCCATTTTAGAAGCACGGCCGTGTTGATATAAATAAGGCAATAACGCCACACAGCCAGCCCCAGAATCAACCCAGCCGCTTTGGGCGCTGTCCATTCGGGGTCGGCCGTGACCACAATCGCCACGATGAGCATGAGCGACCAGAGGAGCAAGGCGAGGTTGAAGGGGGACGAAGGGAGCGGTTCGCGGGTGAGCCACCATCGCCCAAGCCAGACGGCAATTAAAAGCAAAAGAGCCAACCCAGTAAAGGTTGGCCATCTTTCGGGCAAAATAAGGGCGGGGAGGGCGAGGATTAACACGGCCGTGTCTGCCCAAAACAGCCGTGTCTGCTGGCGTAGACTAGTAAGCACCCTTACCTCGCAAGACGACCCAAGGCGTCTTGAGCAGAATATAAATATCCATCCAGAGCGAATAGTTTTGCACGTAGTAAATATCGTCTTCCGTATTCAAGTGCATCGGTTTATCCGAGCGACCATTCACCTGCCACCAGCCAGTAATGCCTTGGGGCACGGCAAACCGCTTGAGTTGCCACGGCTCATAATCTTGCACCAGCCAAGGGAGTTCTGGCCGGGGGCCAACGAGACTCATATCCCCTTTGAACACATTAAAAAGCTGAGGCGTCTCGTCGATGCTAAAACGCCGAATCCACCGCCCAATAGACGTAATACGAGGGTCATTCTTAAACTTGAAGATGCGATTACCCTCTTCATCCACTTTGCTAACAGTGTGGAGAAGTTTGTCCGCATCAGGAACCATTGAGCGAAATTTATACATGCCAAAAATACGGCCGTTTTCACCCACGCGCTGTTGAGTGAGGAGGATAGGGCCATTGGAATCGAGCCGAATCGCTATTGCGGTGGCTAACATGAGGGGTGAAAGGAACAAGAGGCATGTGCCACTAACGGCGACATCCACAAACCGCTTCACAAGGCGTTGCACGTTGTTCAGGGCGGGGTCGCGCAAGTTAATCATGGGCACGCCGCCATAATCCTCGGCCGTGGCGCGATAAAGTGCTAGGCTGAAATAGTCAGGCACAACGCGGATTTGGACAGGCATATCTTGTAACGCCCACACCAGTTTGCCCATTTCACGATATGCTTGTTGGGGCATCGCCACGATAACGTCGTCAATGTCATGCGTTTCTACAATCTGACGCACGTCGCTGACTCGACCAATGACGGGCAAGCCACCTATATCATGTTCGGATGAGGTCTCATCAAGATAGCCCACAAATTCAAGTCCCGTGCTGGCATGGGTTTGGAGCATCTCGGACACCTGCTGTCCCACTTGGCCTGCTCCCACGATAATGGCGCGACGATGCTCATGGCCGTTGCCTTGCCACCGCCATATGAGGCGAGCAATGGTTCGCCAACCAAGGAGGAAGACCCAATTGACAACGACAAAAGTGACGAGGAGCCAGCGGGAAAAGTCACGGAAACCAAGATAGAGTAGACCCGCGTAGAGGAGGGCGGCGAAGCCAATGCTGAGGCTGACGGTTTGGAATTCGTCTACGACACGATAGTTGCGCTTAGGGTCATAGACAGAGCTGAGCAAAAAGACGAATACCCAGAGGAAGGCAACGATGAGATAATGGCTGGGTTGAGTATCGAGAAGATTGGTTCTGGGAATTTCGACGAGAAAGGGTAAAGGGGGGAGGTTGGGACGGAGAAAAACCGCTACGCGCAGGGCAAAAGCGGTCATAAAGAGGTCTAGGACTATAGACAGCAGGACATAGTTGATACTGAATCGGCGAAACACGTTTCTTCCCTCCTACGGGTCAGGCTAGGCAAGCACACGAATGGAAATCGGTTGGGAAATCGGCTGTGGTGTGGATTTCCGTTTGTGAAAAATAGTATAAGCCAAGTTAAATGGTATCTTGTTTGGGGGATTTTTCAAGATGAAGGCTAGCTCCAAGAAAAGAATTACTCGTCTAATACTTGCAAATGTCGTGGTAAAGGCTGACCTATCAATTGATAACAAAGCCGTTCATAGCTGTCAGTCACCGTTTCCCAACTATAAGTGGTTTGGGCACGTTGACGAGCAAGCATACCATATTCAATAACCAGATTGAGATTAGCCAATAAATTGGCTAACACTGGATGCAAGGCATCAGCCCCCAATGCGCCACCATAGACAAAGCCTGCATCGCCAATAGTTTCTAAATTTTCTGCAGTATTGTTGACGATGACACAACTACCAAAAGCCATCGCTTCGATCAGAGCAGGATGAGTTCCTCCCACGCCCGAGCTTTCAATGAAGATAGCCGCGTTCGTTCCCAATTCATGATAGCCTTTGCCAAAAACGTAGCCAGTAAAGATGATGCGGGGATCATCAGCCGCACGTGCTTTAAGCGAAGCAATGTACTCTTCAGCATACGCCGCATCACCCACAATGACACATTTGAAGTCGGTATCTTTTATCTGTTTGAAGGCATCTACAATGTGATGGGCGCAGTTTTCAGGGACAAGACGGCCGACAAACAGCACATATTTTTGCGGTTCCAACCCAAATGTAGCCAAGGTTTCTCCAGCAGGAATTAGCTCAATTTCAGAGCCGTAAGGAATATAGGGGGGGCGGCTCTGATATTTATCTTGATAATAGTTTTGCACTACTTCGGAATCGGTAATGTATTGGTTAGGCAGTTTAGTGGCCAGATATTCGGCAAATTGGATGTATTTTTTAGCAATGGTGGGCCATTTTTCCCGCTTCCAGTCAAGTCCATCTACATTTAATACCGTTTTGGTACGCACAAGACGGGGAATCCACGTAACGGGGCTGTTACCAGCAATGAAGTAAATACCTACATCGTACCCTTGAGAGAAAGCATGGATAGATGAGATGAAAGAATGAATGAGCGTGTCGAGGTATTTGTTAGGGATGGTGGGGAGTTTGACGAGGCGCATCCCTTTGTAGGTTGGCTCAGAGTAAGTGATGTGGTGGGCACGACAGTAGACGGTAACTTGGTGGCCGCGTTGGACAAGGCGTTGGCCGAGTTGTTCGACACAGGTCTCGAAGCCACTGTAACTGGCGGGTATGCCACGGGTGCCAAGCAGAGCTATTTTCATTTTTACAGTTTACCTTCACTATCGATTATATGGTGGTTGAAATGCATGTTAACATTTGGGTGGCTTTTGTTTTCCACAAATGTTCTTGGGGGACTTCCCTTTTTTCAATCGTCTGATTCATATTTAGTTTACTACTTAACGTGTGCAATCCATCCAAGAATTGTGCTGATGTCTGTGCAACAACTACTTGAGGATACTCCTTAAATCTACCTACACCTCCTATCTCAGTGGTTACAATCGGTTTACCCATCGCTAGGTATTCATAAAATTTAATAGGGTCGCCCCCATGTTGGTGAGCAATGCTATAAGGAATCATACAAATATCAAAAGCTGATAGATATTGTGGCAACAGTTGATAAGGTTTATCACCAAGATAATAGGCATTAGAATGTTTCCACAATGGTTCTACCCACTTTGGGTTTAATTGTTGCCCGATAAAAACAAAGTTGAGATTAGGGAATTGAGCAAAAGCAGTCTCTAGCATCTCTACATCCACCATTTCTTGCATTTTGCCTGCGTAACCAACCGTTAGGGGGGCAATATGGTGCATATCTGGGGGGCGCGAGTAGCGTTTAGGGGCAAATATTTCTGTATCAACCCCGTTAGCTATCCATTGGGCATCAGGGCGTTTCTCTTTAAACCATTGGGTCGTTTCAGCCGAGTTAGCAAAAATACAATGTGCATTTTCTAACGCATACTCATAGAATTTTTGCAAATTAGGTGTATCACGATAAAAGGGTTGCTTGAGAAGGTTATCCAGGGCATCGAAAGACCAAGATGATGGCTTAAGGTTTTGTACAAGTGGTACAAATAACGGAGCAGACAAAAACATATGGTAACTGTCGATAATTTCTAACCACTGGAGAGCCTTGGTCACACATTGTGCTATATGTTTTTTGCCAAAGATATAGGAAGTCCACTTACGTTGAAGCCATAGGGGATACAGCAATTCAGGAACTACTATATCT
>JBGTIZ010000031.1:0-5635 GCA_041745395.1 Promineifilaceae bacterium (SeqCode)
CCCCCCCACCCCCCCCCCCCCCCCCCCCCCCCCCCCCCCCCCCCCACGGCCGTGAAACGGCACAGCCCAACTTCTCGTAAGAAGTCGGGCTGTACCGTTTCATATCGTACTCGTCTTTCTACTTAAGCATACTGCGCAGAACCGTGTGCAAAATACCGCCGTTGCGATAATAATCCACCTCAACAGGCGTATCAATACGGCAAACAGTATCAAACATAAACTCGGAGCCGTCCTCACGCACCGCTCTAATCGTAATAATTTGCCCCGGCTTGACATCATCGTTCAGGTTGACTGTGGAGAAGGTTTCGCGGCCAGTTAGACCCAGAGACACGGCCGTGTCCCCCGCCTTATACTGCAAAGGCAACACCCCCATGCCAATCAAATTACTCCGGTGAATCCGCTCATAGCTCTCCGCCATCACCAGCTTCACCCCCAAGAGCAACGCCCCCTTCGCCGCCCAGTCCCGCGAGCTACCCATGCCATAATCCTGCCCCGCCAAAACGACCAGCGGCGTACCGTCCGCCTTATACTTCAGCGACGCATCATACATCGTCAGCACTTCATCCTCGGGCAGATAGGTCGTCCAGCCACCTTCGGTGTCGGGCGCCATCTGGTTGCGCAAGCGGATGTTGGCGAATGTGCCCCGCGTCATCACCCGGTCGTTACCGCGCCGTGAGCCGTAGGAGTTGAAGTAAGGCGGCTCCACATCCCGCTCCAGCAAATATTCGGCGGCGGGGCTTTTACGCGAAATCGCGCCCGCAGGGGAAATATGATCCGTGGTCACGGAGTCACCCACTTTGACCAAAACGCGGGCGTTGCTGATGTTTACGATGGGCTTGACCTCGGGGGTCATCTCCATAAAGAAAGGCGGTTCCTGTATGTAGGTCGAGTTGGCGTCCCACGGGTAAATTTCGCTGTTGCTGGTGGGAATTTCGTTCCACTCTTCGTTTTGGGTGTAGGCGTTGCCGTATCGGTTGTGGAAAAATTCTGGTTTCACGGCCGTGACAATCACATCCTGCACCTCTTGCCGCGACGGCCAAATATCCCGCAAGTAAACCGGTTCACCCGCTTCGCTATGGCCGATGGGGTCAGTCGTCAGGTCAATATCCGTCGTGCCCGCCAAAGCGTAAGCAACCACCAGCGGTGGACTCGCCAAATAGTTCGTTTTGGTCAGCGGATGCACCCGCCCTTCAAAGTTGCGATTCCCGCTCAAAACAGAGGAGACGACCAAATCCCCATCCATAATCGCTTGCGAAACTTCTTCGGGCAGAGGGCCAGAGTTGCCAATGCAGGTCGTACAGCCATAGCCGACCGTGTGGAACCCTAGCTGTTCCAAATAGTAGGTTAAACCTGAATCATCGAGATAATCCGTGACTACTTTGGAACCCGGTGCCAAACTCGTCTTCACATATGGCTTGACGCGCAACCCAGCTTCGACCGCCTTTTTGGCAAGCAAGCCCGCCCCCACCATGACCGTGGGGTTGCTCGTATTGGTGCAACTGGTAATGGCCGCAATGACCACATCCCCATGCTTCATTTCTATCTCTGTACCATTTGTATACGTAGCAGTGCGGTTCAAATCGGCCTCATCCAGCCCGATACCATGCGGTCCCACGGGCGCGACCAGCGTCTCACGATATTTTTGCTTCATATCGGAAAGATAAATTTGGTCTTGGGGGCGTTTGGGGCCAGCCAAACTGGCCTGCACGGTAGACATATCTAGCTCGAGCGTGTCCGTAAATTCGGGGTCGGCCATGGTAGCGTCATACCAGAGGTTGTTGAGTTGGCAATATTGCTTCACTTGGGCAATGAGCGCTTCATCCCGCCCTGTCTGGCGCATATAGGTCAGGGTTTGCTCGTCCACGGGGAAGAAGCCGCAGGTCGCGCCATATTCAGGAGCCATGTTGGCAATCGTGGCGCGGTCGGCGATGGTCATGCTGGGGATGCCTGCGCCATAAAATTCGACAAATTTACCGACGACCCCTTTCTCGCGGAGCATTTGGGTCACGGTTAGCACCAAGTCAGTCGCGGTCGCGCCTTCGGGCAATTTGCCCGTCAGCTTGAAGCCAACCACATCGGGCACGAGCATGTAGATGGGTTGGCCGAGCATGACCGCTTCCGCTTCGATGCCGCCTACGCCCCAGCCGAGAATGCCGAGGCCGTTAATCATGGTGGTGTGGGAATCGGTGCCGACGAGGCTGTCGGGGAAGAAAACTTCACCATCTTCTTCCGCTTTGCTCATGACCACTTTGCCCAAGTACTCAAGGTTAACTTGGTGGACAATCCCCGTGGCGGGGGGCACCACGCGGAAGTTTTCAAATGCTTCTTGCCCCCATTTCAGAAATTCGTACCGTTCCCGATTGCGCACGAATTCTTTTTCGGCGTTGATAAAAAGGGCGGCGGCAGAGCCAAAGGCGTCTACCTGCACGGAATGGTCAATGACCAGATCCACAGGGACTTGGGGATTGACCTTGGTAGGGTCGCCACCGAGCCGCGCCATGGCGGAGCGCAGGGCGGCCAAATCAACCACGGCCGGGACACCGGTGAAGTCTTGCAAAATCACCCGGCCGGGCATGAAGGCGACTTCGTTCCGTTCGCCTTGTGGTTGCCAGTTGGCTAGCGATTCCACATCTGCGGGGTTAATCAGATAGCCGTCGCAATTGCGCAGGACGGCTTCGAGTAGAATTCTGATGCTGTAGGGAAGTTTGTCTATGTTGGCGATGCCGTCTTCTTGCAGTTTGGCTAGGCGATAGTAGTAGCTATTGTCTGTGCCTGGGAGAAGGGTACGGGCACCGAAGTGGTTTTGATGGAGCATGGTTCACCTCTTTTGTGTTGTTTAATCTTTCAGTCGGTTGGTTTATTGGATTGTGGGTTGGTAAGGGGTTGACTAGCGGGCTGATGGGTTGATTATAGCGCAATTTGGGGGATGGCGTGGAATGTGTTGGCGGGGCAAATTCAGGGGGTGATGTCACACGGCCGTGGTAAATACCCCGGGTCAAAGCGCACTGGTTCCGTAAAACAGGCATCCACCCACGCAATCAACCCCGGCGACAGCCGAAACGCATACCATTCCGCCCCGCCAAAGCCGGGCTGGGTGCGAATAATGCTGAGCGGCGTGCCCGGCGCGAGAGCCGCTACGGCTTGCGCATCAACCGCTTCGGCACTGGCATACGCTTTAATGTAGGCGGTTGTTTCTACCGTGAACAAACTGTCGGGTATGGGCGTGGCCGTCGGTGTAGCCGTCGGGGTGTTGCTGGGCGTGGCGGTGGGCATGACTGTTGGCGTCGGGGTGGCGGTGGCTTCGGCTGTAGGAGAGGGGGACGGGGTCAGGCTGGGCTGAGCGGTCTCGGTGGGGGTGGTTACCTCGGAAGGAACCACGGCCGTGGGCACATTCACCACGCTCACCGTCGAACGTAAAAAGACATTTTCAGGCAGTTGCCCAGCGGTCAAATCCAAAAAGCGCGTGTATGTTTCATACCCAGACCGTTCCACAATAAGCCGTCCTGGCTGGTTGATGTACCCATTGCCAATAAGAATCCGCGTTAGGCCAAGGCTGTCGGTGCGTTCGACGAGGGGGATGAGGTTGCTGGCTTGAATCTCGATGGTAACGACGGCATTGGTCAAGGCCGCGCCGCTGTCAGTATCTCGGACGCGCACTTGGTAGCTGAATTGCTCGTTGGTTGTTGTCTGACAGTAGGTCAAGTTCCATCCCAAACCGATGAATAACAGTATACGGACGAACATCTGCGTACTTCTCATGTTCGTTTCTTTTCTCCTTATGTAAATAATTTCTATTCGTTTCGTTCGAGGCGCACGTCCACGGCCGTGTTCAAATCATCTGGCAAATTACGTTCATATACCTCGTATCCCTCTAACTCCACTATAAGCTGACCACCACCTTGTGCCCCGAGCCGTTGAATGACGGCCACCCCCTCCGTATCACTATATGCAACGCGGGGCGCAGAACCGCCTACCATTAAGGTGGCTTTGGCGCGTTCGAGCGGCGCCATCGTTTCGGCGTCAAACACGCGCACGATGATGTTGTCGGCTTCCATGTTATCGGGGGGGATGTAAAAAATTTGAAAAGCGAGCAAGCCCAGAATGACGAGGGCGAGTATACCCGCGCCCAGCATGAGTGGTTTTGCCCACGGCCGTGTGTCAACAGCCTCCTCCCCCGTCCCACTCGGCACAGGCGTGGGCGCAACGGGGGTACGTACCGCCGCCGCCACTGGGGCAGAAATAGGCCCAGAAAGAAATGGCGTCAGTTCTTCAGCCAACTCTGGCCGCTGGCGGTGCATCTCGTCGGCCAAATCAGCCAGTCGCTTGCGTCGCCTAAAATAGAGAATCGTCTCTTGCGCCAATTTATTGCGTGCCGTGTCGGGCGCGGCCAAACCATCGGGGTCAATGCCTAGGGCGATGAGCAAATCGCGCAGTTCGGTGGTGCTAAATGATTCGTTGAGGAGGGCGAGTAGTTGTCGTTGTGCGTTCATGGTCTGGTAAGTTTAACTGAAAAAAGCGGACATAACGATGGAATATCCACGGCCGTGGTAGGAAGTAAGGGCTACCCAGCCCCCCACAAACCACCCCCAAAGCAAATTCCTCCCAAAGCACAGCAAACTTTTGCTACCCTCTTGACCTGAACCACGCAGTTAAGGACAATGAACGCATGGCACACACCCCACCCCACAACCAATCAAACGCAGAACTAGAAGACCCCACGGTCGAAGACATCTACATCGCGCCCAGCATCCCCGAATTCGACGCGGTCGAAGCGGTGACCAGCATGCTCATCGGCCTCGCCGTCGAAGGCCAGCGGGAACTTATCAAGCGGCTCGAAGTTTGGGAAGAGATTACCCACGGCCGTGATGACCCCCTCGCCATCCAAGAAAGCGACATCGCCGCCAGCGAACTACGCTACGCCATCATTGGCTACCTGCTCGAAGCCCAAAACCAAGCCCAGCACGGAACCAACAAAGTCATCGAACTGCTCGATGTATCCAGTCGCTTAGCCGTGACCACCCTCAACCTGATGCTCGTCACTGTTAGCACCAATCGGTTTAGCCGTCTGCTCGTCAAAAATCGCTACGTGCAACCCCGCCTCAACGCCGGCGCCAATCGTTTCGACTACTTGGTCGAACGGGGCGAACGAGAGCTACGCCGCTGGAAAGCACGCGGCCAGCTTGAAGACTTGCCCAGCCGCGCCATGGCGCGGCATGTTGTCCTAGATTCGCTCGACGAATTTATTGATTACCTTTCCAAGAACGAGCAAATTGCCCGCCTTGTTCAAGAACAAAGCATGGGGTTAGCCGACGAAGTGATAACCGAAGTGCGTGAATACTCCGTTTCAGCCGACAACGCCCTCGAATCTATCGTGCGCCGCCTCCTGCGCCGCCCCCCACGCCCCACCACCATGGACATTGACGCCAGCAACGCCATCGAAAACGAAGCCAGCTAACAAGAGGACAGAAGCAAAAAGTCAAAAGTGAGAAGTGAAAAGTCCGCACTTTTTACTCAAGAAAAAACGGCTAAAGTGTATTGGTCACGGCTTGCTAAAACAGATGTAATTGTGTCGCTGTGGCTTGCGGCCACGCCTCGCCGTTAAGAGGGTGTTTTTTTTGGGGGGGGGGGGGGGGGG